>JACDHR010000056.1 GCA_013820915.1 Gemmatimonadota bacterium | reverse complement strand
ATACGGGGTGCGGCAACTCTCTGAACGCGCGGCATCCGCAGACGCTGCAGCTCATCATGGATAGCCTGCGCTACTGGATCCTGGAGATGCATGTAGACGGGTTCCGGTTCGACCTCGCGGCCACGCTGGCGCGCGGGCTGCACGAGGTGGACCGCCTCTCCTCCTTCTTCGACATCATCCATCAGGACCCTGTGATCTCGCAGGTCAAGCTGATCGCCGAGCCGTGGGACATCGGCGAGGGCGGCTACCAGGTTGGGAACTTTCCGATCCTGTGGGCGGAGTGGAACGGGAAGTACCGCGATACGGTTCGCGCGTACTGGCGGAGGGATTCCGGCACCCTCGCCGAACTGGGATACCGGCTCACCGGCTCCAGCGATCTGTACGAGCACGACGGACGCCGCCCCTACGCCAGCATCAACTTCATCACCGCGCACGACGGCTTCACGCTCAACGACCTCGTCTCGTACAACGAGAAGCACAACGAGGCGAACGGGGAGAACAACCGGGACGGCGAGAGCCACAACCTATCGTACAACTTCGGCGTCGAAGGACCAACGGACGACCCGGAGATCATTCGACAGCGTGAGAAGCAGAAGCGCAACTTACTGGCGACGCTGCTCCTCTCGCAGGGCGTGCCGATGATCTGCGCGGGCGACGAGATGGGGCGCACGCAGGGCGGCAACAACAATGCTTACGCACAGGACAACGAGATCTCCTGGATCAACTGGGAGCTTTCGGAGCGCGATCGTGACCTCCTGGCGTTCGCGCGCCGTGTCTCACACCTCCGCCACGATCACCCGGTGCTGCGGCGGCGGAACTTCTTTCAGGGCCGGCGGATTCGTGGCTCCGCGTTGGAGGACATCACCTGGTTCCGCCCCGACGGCGAGGAGATGACGGACGAGGAGTGGAACACGCACTTCGTGCGCTGCTTCGGGATGCGGCTCGGCGGGGACGCGATGATCGAGTGGGACGAGTTCGGCGAGCCCGTGACCGACGATAACTTCCTGCTCCTCTTCAACGCGGATGCCGAAACCATCCCGTTCACCCTCCCGCGCTCCTTGGCGGGGGTTCAGTGGGAGGTCGTGTTCGACACGAACGAGCCCGACATCCCGGAAGGCGGCTGGACGCGCGACGGCGGAACAGAACTTCCTCTGGAGGGTCGCTCGCTTGTGGTGCTTCGCCGCCTGCTCGAGGGGAAACGATGACGGAATCATGGACGCTCCCCTTCGGCGCGCAGCCGGAAGCGGGAGGAACCCGCTTCCGCGTCTGGGCTCCGGGCCACGAGCGGGTGGATGTGGTCTTTTACGGGGGAGAAAAAGGAGACAGAAGTCAGGAGACAGGAGTCAGGAGACAGGAGTCAGGAGGCAGAAGACAGGGGACAGGAGAGGGGAGGCAGGAGACCGGAGAGGGAAGAGGGGTTTCGCTCGAGGAGGAAGGCGGCGGGTACTTTTCCGGTTTTGTGAAGGGAGTGGGTGCGGGAGGTCGGTACAAATACCGGCTGGATGGCGGCGACACCTTTCCCGATCCCGCGTCCCGCTGCCAGCCGGATGGCGTGCACGGCCCGTCGGAGATCGTGGACCCGGCCCGGTTCCGGTGGACGGACGCGGAGTGGCGTGGAATTCCGCTCGAGGAGCTGGTCATCTACGAGATCCACGTCGGCACCTTCACCGCGGCGGGGACCTTCGATGCCGTCGTCGGGCGTCTCGCCGAGCTGCGGGATCTCGGCGTGACAGCCGTTCAGCTGATGCCCGTTGCCGACTTCCCCGGCGAGCGGAACTGGGGCTACGACGGTGTGGACCTCTACGCGCCGGCGCGCGCGTACGGCGGACCCGAAGCGCTGAAGCGGCTGATCGATGCGGCGCACGCGCATGAGCTGGCCGTGCTGCTCGACGTGGTCTATAACCACTTCGGACCCGAGGGCAACTACCTGCCCGCCATCACGAGCGGCAAAATCTTCAGCGCTCCCGCTGAGTCGGAGGCGAAGAACGACGCGCACCATACGCCCTGGGGCGCGGCGGTGAACTACGACGGGGAAGGGAGCGGCGCGGTTCGGGAGTTCGTCATTCAGAACGCATTCTACTGGATCCACGAGTATCATTTCGACGGGCTGCGCCTCGACGCGACCCACTCGATCATCGACGACTCCTCTCCCCACCTGCTGCAGGAGTTGGTTGTGCGCGTCGGTGCCTCCGTGGCTCCGGACCGCCATGTGGTGCTGATCGCGGAGGATGAGCGCAACGAGCGCCGGCTGGTGACGCCCGTGGAAGAGGGGGGCGTCGGGCTGGACGCAGTATGGGCAGACGACTTCCACCACCAGCTCCGCCGTCTCGCCGCCGGAGACGAGGAGGGCTACTTCGCCAACTACTCGGGCACCGCCGAAGACCTGGCGGAGACGCTGCATAAGGGATGGTATTACGAGGGGCAGGTCTACCCCGGACACAAGGCGCCCCGCGGTACCCCAGCCGCGGATCTGCCGCCGCCGCGCTTCGTGCACACGCTTCAGAACCACGACCAGATCGGCAACCGCGCGCTGGGCGAGCGGCTCAACCACGATGTGGACGTGTCCGTGTTCCGCGCCGCATCGGCGCTGCTCTGCCTGGGTCCGTACACACCGCTCCTCTTCATGGGGCAGGAGTGGGCGGCATCCACACCCTTCCTCTACTTCACCGACCACCCGGAGGAGCTCGGCCGGCTGGTCACGGAGGGCCGACGCGAGGAGTTCAAGCACTTCTCCACCTTCGCCGATCCCGACCGTCGCGAGCGGATCCCGGATCCACAGGCCGAAGAGACCTTTCTACGCTCCAGGCTGCGCTGGGAGGAGCGGGAGCTCGAACCACATAGCGGCGTCTACACGCTGTACCGGGAGCTGCTCGCGCTGCGCAGGTCTCATCCCATGCTGCGGGTGCGGGACCGTCAGTCGTTCGACGTGGCCGCGCTCGGCGACAGTGCGATTGCGCTCCGCCGGGGCGAGCACAACGGAGAGCTGATCCTGCTCGTCTGCTCCTTCCGCGGCCGGCTGGCAGTGGATTTCGCCGCGGTGGAGGCGACACGCGCGCCCCGGGGTCGCGAGTGGACGGTTCTGCTCACCACGGAAGATCAGCGCTTCGGCGGAGCGGGCCGCAACGCCCACCTGCAGGCGGGCGCCCTGCTCGAGATGCAGGGTGCGGGCGCCGTCGTGCTGGCGTGCCCCTTGCGGCCTGGTACAGCCCATCAATAAACTCGACGTGTCTTGCGAAGGAGCGTGAATGTCTCTGAGGATCGACGCCAGCCGGAAGATCGTGATCGAAAATGTCTACCCGGAGCTCGACTGCGGGCGCTACGCGGTGAAGCGCGAGGTGGGCGACCCCCTGCAGGTCCGGGCGGACATCTACAAGGAAGGGCACGACGCCATCGCCGCCGCTGTGCGATACCGCGCCGAGGACGAAGGCGAGTGGCGCGAGAGCCGGATGCATTTCCTCGAAAACGACCGGTGGGGCGGCACCTTTCCGCTGGAGCGAAACGTCCGCTACCTCTTCACCATCGCTGCGTGGACGGATGTGTTCGGCACCTGGCGCTCGGATCTGAAGAAGAAGTTCGACGCGGCGCAGGACGTGGCGAGCGAGCTCCTGGAAGGTCGGCGCTTGATCGCGGACGCCGTCGAGCGCGCGGAGGGTGAGGACCGGGAGGGTCTCGAAGCCCTGCTACGCGAGCTGGACGCAACCTCCTCGCAGGCCGAGCAGGTCGCCGTCTCCGCGGACGACGAGCTGCTCGAGCTGATGGAGCGCTGGCCCGACCGCGGCGACCTTACCGAGCATGATCGTACCCTGCCGGTGCAGGTGGACCGCGTGCGGGCGCGCTTCGCGTCGTGGTACGAGCTCTTCCCGCGCTCGATGTCCGACGACCCGGAGCGGCACGGCACCTTCGACGACGTGATCGGGAAGCTGCCCTACGTCCGCGACATGGGCTTCGACGTGCTGTACTTCCCGCCCATCCACCCGATCGGGCTGCAGTTCCGCAAGGGAAAGAACAACACATTGAACGCCGGGCCGGACCAGCCGGGCTCTCCCTACGCCATCGGCGGCGAGGAGGGCGGGCACAAGGACGTACACCCCGAGCTGGGCACGCTCGAGGATTTCCGGCGCCTGGTCGCGGCCGCCGAGGAGCACGGGCTGGAGGTCGCGCTCGACTACGCGATCCAGGTCTCGCCAGACCATCCGTACGCGAAGGACCACCCCAACTGGTTCTACATCCGGCCGGACGGCACCATCAAGTACGCCGAGAACCCGCCGAAGAAATACCAGGACATCTACCCGCTCAACTTCTACGGCGAGGGGTGGGAGGAGCAGTGGGAGGAGTGGCGCGACGTGATCCTCTTCTGGGTCGAGCAGGGGGTGAAGACCTTCCGCGTCGACAACCCGCACACCAAGCCGGTGCAGTTCTGGGAGTGGATGATCCGTGAGGTGCAGAGTGAGCATCCGGAGGTGATCTTCCTCTCCGAGGCATTCACCCGCCCGAAAATGATGCGCGCGCTCGCGAAGGCGGGCTTCACGCAGAGCTACACCTACTTCACCTGGCGCAACTTCAAGAGCGAGATCCAGGAGTACCTGACGGAGCTCACGCAGGGGCCGATGAAGGAGTACTTCCGCGGGAACTTCTTCGCCAACACGCCGGATATCCTGCCCGAGTTCCTTCAGCGTGGCGGCCGCCCGGCGTTCATGATCCGCGCGGTGCTCGCCACCACGCTCTCCTCCGTGTATGGGATCTACTCCGGCTTCGAACTCTGCGAGAACACGCCGATGGCGCCGCGGAAGGAGGAGTACCTGAACTCCGAGAAGTACGAGATCAAAGCTTGGGATTGGGATCGCCCCGGCAACATCCGCCCCCTGATCACGCGGCTGAACCAGGCGCGCCGCGAGCACGCGGCGCTGCAGGAGTACGACAACCTCCGCTTCTACCATGCGGACAACGACAACATCCTCTTCTACGGCAAGGCGACGGCGGACCGCACCAGCATCGTCTTCGTGGCCGTGAACCTGGATCCGTTCCAGGCGCACGAAGCCACGCTCTGGTTCCCGCTGGATGTGATGGGGATGGGGCAGCACGACCCCTGGGAGGTGGAGGAGCTGCTTACCGACGAGCGCCACTTCTGGCATGGCTCACCGCAGCGGGTGCGTCTGGATCCGGACGCTCCGGCGCGAATCTACCGGGTGCGCGCCTGGCGAAGCTCGGAGCAGAACTTCGATTACTTCATGAAGCCCACCGTGGTGCCGACGCCCGGCAGGTAGAGATCCAAAGGGGGCGGAGCCAGTGGCTCCGCCCCCTTTGGAGGTGCGGGCTTCTCCTGATCGTCAGTTCGCTCTGCGGAGGCGGACAAGGTCGAGGAGCGCGCCCTGATCGTCGCCGCCAAGATTGCGGAAGCGCAGCCTCGCCGTGGTCGGCGTGCTCACGGTAAGATTGCGCGTGAACAGGCGGAACGGCTCGTCACGTGTCAGCACGATCTGCTCCTGGTGGAGATCGCCGAGCGACACGAGTACGGTATCAGGAGAAGGTATTCTCTGGTTGCCCGCAAGCCAGAACTCGAGGACGTAGCTTCCCGGATCGAGCGAGAACGCGGCCTTTGTCTCCATCGTACCTGCTTTGGACGGTTTGCATGTTCCGTCCAGGTCGACATACAGCCCCTTCCCCGGTTGCACGTCGATGAAGCCGTTGCCGTGCAGGTCGACACATCCGTCCTGCACGTTCCAATTCGCGAACGCTGTGTAGTTGAATCTCCCCGCTCCTCCGTTCTCCGCGTCGAAATCGTCCACGAACAGCACCGTGGCGGGATCGACGGGATCTAAACGAGGCGGCTCGATCGGCGATTTCCTGCACCCGGCGGCAAGCATCAGGATGGCAAGTGCGCTGCAGCCGAAGGTTTTCAAACGGGGAAGTGGCATGGATACCTCTTACAAAAGGAAATGACAAACAAGAAGGTCTACTCTGCATTCCATGAGAAATCCGTGCCCCCCGGTCAGAAGCTGTGCAAACGGCGGGTTTGCCATAGTTTATGTCCGCGAGCGACGCGCCGCCAGCGGTTGCGATGTGTTGCGCTAGCGCAACATTGGAAGCGATAGCTCGCGAAGCTACGGGTTCCTCAACGGGTGCTCAACCTGCAGGGTCGCCTCCGGGCGTGGTAGCTGTTCCGGCGGGAATCGGACGCCTGCCCGCAGGGGGCGGGAAACCGGGCGCGGTGCCACACATCATTGGTAATCATTCGGTAACAGCAACTGGAAAAAAAGAGTGAGTGATCATTTCGATCTGCGCCGAGCCGGGCGTGTGCTGCTCGCGCTTGCGGTGGCGGCGATCCTGTTTGCCACGCTGCGGCCCAGCCCCGGGCAGGATCTGGAGGAGTGGGCGCACTGCCTGATCTGCGGATCGCGCGGTACGGCGGATGTCATCGTCAATGTTATTCTGTTCCTGCCATTGGGCGCCGCCTTCGTGATGGCCGGCGCAAGGGTACGGGGCGCGACGATACTGGCTGCCCTGCTTTCGCTTGGGATCGAGCTGACGCAGATGTGGATCCCGGGTCGTGACCCCAGCTACGGGGATCTTCTTTTCAATACGGTGGGCGGAGCGTTGGGTGCATGGGCTACGACCGTCGCGCCGCTCCTGCTCTACCCCGGTGAAAGACGTGCGGCGCGGTTCTCTCTCGCCGTGGCCGCGGCGGCAGCCGGCGTTGTAGGAGCCACCGGGTATATTCTTTCGCCGTCGTTCCCGGCCACGCAGTACTACGGGCAGTGGGCCGCCAACCTCGGCCACCTGGAGCAGTACGACGGCCGGGTACTGGCTGCGACGCTCGGCACCATCCCGATTCCGCCGAACCGAATCGCGGAGACGGATACGGTTCGCAGCCTGCTGCTGGGGGGAGCCCCGCTGCACATTACGGCGATCGCCGGCACGCCTCCCGCCGCGCTGGCCCCGCTGATCAGCATCTACGACAATCATCAGCAGGAGATCGTCCTCGTGGGACCGGACGGCGACGATCTGGTGTATCGCTTCCGTACCCACGCGACCGTGCTCCGCCTCGACCAGCCGCCGCTGCGCGCGCCGGGAGCGCTGCGCGGAACGGCTCCCGGCGACACGCTTCGCGTCGCGGTGACAGAAGACGCGGGGAAATTCTGCCTCGCTGTCGGTGATGATGCCTCCTGCGGCCACGGCTTCCGCGCGAGTGAAGGGTGGGCGCTGCTCTACTTCTCGGATTCGTTCACCCCGGCGCTGCGCGTGCTCCTCGGATTTCTGTGGCTGGGCATGCTGGTCTTCCCGTTCGGCTACTGGTTTCGTCGCGGTTGGGAGAGTGTGACGGGGGGTGCGGTTTTGCTGGGCGCGCTTGTCCCGCTTCCCGCGCGGCTGGGATTGTTGCCGCTCAGCGCCTCGGAGTGGGCCGCCGTCGCGGGGTTTCTCCTGCTGGCCCGATTGGCCCGGCAGTGGGTGCAACGTCGGGAGCTGGAGCCGAAGCGCACCCCTTTCCACTCCCCCGGCGCGAGCAGTGAGCCCGTATCCATTCACCGGTAGCGACGCAGAGACGCAACAGACGCTCTCCGCGGAGCGTTTCCGTCGCATCGCCGAAGCGAGAAGTCAGCTCGCATTCTTCCCGACTTCGCACGGTGTTATCTCCTGTGCTGGCAGCGACGTAGCTGCCGCCGCCGGAGAGCACTCGGGTGGCTGGCCCCGGGATGGAGCGTTTCGGCATGCGCGTTGCACCGGGGCCCGCATCCACTGACATCGAGCTTCATGATCGAGCATCATTTTACGGTAGACGTCGAAGAGTACTTCCAGGTCTCCGCCTTCGAGCCGTGGGTTCCGCGAGACCGCTGGCCGGCGATGGAGAGCCGAGTCTCCTCGAGCGTTGAGCAGCTCCTGGCACTCCTCGCCCAATACGATGCGCGCGGCACTTTTTTCGTGCTCGGCTGGGTCGCGGAACGTTTCCCCGAGCTCGTCCGCTCGATTGCGGGCGCGGGCCACGAGATCGCCTCCCACGGGTGGGACCACGTGCGGATCACGCACCAGTTACCGGAGGAGTTCCGCGTTTCGGTGGCCAAATCGCGCAGGCTGCTCGAGGACCTTACGGGAGCGCCGGTGTGTGGATTCCGCGCGCCGAGTTTTTCGCTCGTTCCCGGGTGCGAGTGGGCTCTGGATATCCTGCTGGAGGAGGGATATACCTACGACTCCAGCCTCTTCCCCATACGCCGGCCCGGCTATGGGTACCCGAGCGCGCAGCGCGATCCGCACTGGATCCACCGGCCGACCGGTATGATCGCGGAGGTGCCGCCGACGACGCTCTCTCGCTGCGGCATCAACCTGCCCGCCGCCGGCGGGGCGTACTTCCGTATCTTCCCGTATCGCCTGGTACAGGCGGGGCTGCGTCAGGCGGAGCGGCGCGGCACGTCGGGCACGTTCTACATCCATCCCTGGGAGCTCGATCCTGGCCAGCCGCGGCTTACCGTGCCGGTCAGGACACGAATTCGTCATTATACCGGCCTGAACCGCGTGGTCGCCCGCCTGCACCGGATGCTCGCGGAGTTCCGCTTCAGGTCGATCGCGCAGACGCTCGTAACACTCCCACAGCCCGTACCCGCTGGTCAATGAGATCTCCAACGTCGTCCAACGCTGTGCCCTCCACTCGCGAGATCGTGTCTGTTCAACCCTTCACGGGCGGAGACGCAGAATGGAACGAGTGGATCCGCCAGGCGCAGGGGAGCACCTTCTGCCACCTCGCCGAGTGGCGGGAAATCATGCGCGACGTGCTTGGGCACGAGCCGGTGTACACCATTGCCACGAATGCGGACGGCTCCCGCGCCGGCGCGCTTCCCATGGTGTTTGTGCGCAGCCGCCTCTTCGGCCGCTATCTGCTCTCCATGCCATTCCTCAACTATGGCGGTCCGCTCGGCACACCCGCAGCTCAGCGGCAATTGGTCGAGCACGCGGTCGGTGAAGCGCGCTCGCGTAAGGTTGGCCTGCTGGAGCTGCGCTCGCGCATCCGCATCCCCAGTGATCTTCCGGTCTCGGAGCGGAAGGTGACCGTGACGCTTCCGCTTCCCGCCACCACGCAGGAGCTGTGGAGCACTACCTTTCGTGCCAAGCTGCGCAGTCAGGTTCGGAGGCCCATCAAGGCGGGCATGACCGCGCGATTCGGGGCGGACCAGGTGGAGCCGTTCTATGAGGTGTTCACGAGCAACATGCGCGATCTGGGCACTCCCGTGCTGCCGCGCATGTGGTTCGAGCGCATCGCCACCGCGCTCAGTGATCATGTCGAGTTCTGCACTGTTTGGCTGGACGATCAGCCGGTAGCCGCCGGCTGCGGATTCGTGTGGAACGAAGAGTTCGAGATCACCTGGGCCTCCTCACTGCGCGAGCACAACCGCAGTGCACCGAACATGCTGCTCTACAGTGCGTTCATGGAGCGCATGATCGAGCGCGGGGTGAAGGTGTTCAACTTCGGCCGCTGCACGCCGGGCGGGGGAACGCACCGGTTCAAGCTGCAGTGGGGTGGCGTGGACGAGCCGCTCCCCTGGGCGCAGTGGTCGCCCGCGGGTGTAGCCGCGACCCCGTCGCCGGAGAGCCCGATCTTCCGGGCGGCAACGGCCGCGTGGCAGCGGCTGCCGCTCCGGGTGGCCAATCGGCTGGGGCCGCTTCTCGCGCGCGGACTGCCATAAGCGCATTACGTTGATCCGGGTGAGTACGCCTCTGCCGCCCTGTATGTGGTGTGGAATCTGAGCTAGGCCGGGTTGTTCTCGAGAACGGCTCCGTAACTGAGGGCGTCAACGAGTTGAATGAGGCAACGATCGATTCGCGTGTAGCTTCCCTCAAAGACGTCAATCGATTGCATAACTGGATCCCGGACAGTGCGGGTATCGATTCGTTGCGGGTCAAGGTCGCCGAGGACGATGATCATGTTCCGGCTCCGGGGGAAGCCGTGGCGGATCCGCAGCTCCTGAGCGCGGTCCATAACCACGATGAGTTGCATATCATACACGCCATCGAGAGTGATCAGCTGAGAGCGGTGGCCTTCCAGTACGATGCCGCGCGCAGCCGCAGCCGTTCGCGCCTCGTCGGGTGACGGGCGATTCGACCCGACGAAGCCGGCGGAGCTAACCATGATGCGCTCCCGCAGCACGGCCGGCAGCATCGCCGAAAATTTGAAGGCCGCGTACGGACTGCGACAGATGTTACCGTGGCAGATAAAGAGAACGGAGGCGGGCAGCGGAGTACGGCGGAGCTGCCGCAGTGTTTGCCATCGCCGTAGCGGATGGAACGTGCGATCCGGCAAGTGTTTCACCGTTCGTGCCAGGCGGCGGGCACGGAGATACAGGGAGTCAGCGAGTGGGTGCATCGAGAGGTCAGAGCGAGAACGGAAAGGGTGGAGCGCACCGCGTCAGTGCGTCCGACGTTCGCGACGGTGAGCAAATTTCATTCTTGCGGCCGGACGCCGTTCCTTCCTTGGCGGTGGCACCGGTGGGCGGATCGGGGGAGGGTTGCCTGGCGCGGAGCCCCTCAACCGCAGATGCTGAAGCGTTTGTCTTGCCTGCCGGGGAATCACCGACGCGGGGGGCAGCGATGCCGCTCGCGGCGAGGGTCCGCTATTCGGGCGGGTGGCTACACCATCAGCTTCCGGTCTATTCACCTCTGCATCTCGGCATGCTCGCTGCCGCCGCATGGCACGTGGGGAGGCGGGGTTCGGATCCGCGCCCCGCACTCGCTGCGGCACTGCGCGAGCGGTATCAGGCGGACGCCACGATACTCTGCGGCAGCGGCACGGACGCGCTCCAGCTCGGGCTCCGGACCGCGCTGGCGCGGGCACGCCAGCCACCCGTGCTGGCACTCCCTGCCTTCTCCTGCTTCGACGTGGCGGCGGCGGCCGTGGCGAACGGTGCGAGGATCGCCTTCTACGATATCGATCCGCTCACCCTGGGCCCGGATCCCGAATCATTGGAACAGGCACTTGCCGCGGGTGCGGGCGTCGTGGTGGTGAGCCCCCTCTACGGTGTGCCGGTGGCGTGGGATGAGATCCAGGCGCAGTGTGGCCGCCACGGCGCCGTCGTGATCGAGGACTCCGCCCAGGGTGCGATGGCGCGCTGGAGGGGGCGCCTGCTGGGAAGTATGGGAGAGATCAGCATCATCAGCTTCGGGCGCGGAAAGGGCTGGACCGGGGGGCAAGGGGGCGCGCTCCTGCTACGCAGCCGCGGAGCGGCCTCTTCTATCTCTGTGGAGGGTTCAGAGGCAACGAACCTTCGCGACGAGGTTCATCTTCTCGCGAGCTCGCTGGTTCAGGCACTTCTCGGCCGACCCGCCATCTACCGTGTTCCCGTCTCGATCCCGTGGCTGCATCTTGGAGAGACGAGATACCATGTATCTGCTCCGCCCCGCGAGATGACCAGGATCGCCGCGGCCCTGGTCTGGGCGAGCCGCCTCCCTGCCGAAGCCGAGGCCGAGCACCGCCGTGCCGCCGCGGCGGACATGCTCGCCCGGATCCCCGTGCGCGCGGCGGTTTCCCCGATCCGGATCCCTCCGCACGTCCAACCGGGATTCCTGCGCCTGCCGCTTCGACTCGCCAGGGGGATGAGCGGGTTTCGAGATCCCGCTCTCGCGAAGCGCTTGGGGATCGCGCCCAGCTATCCGCTCCCGCTTCCAGAGCTTCCTCAGGTGCAGGAGCTTCGGGTCCACACTCGTGTACGATATCCCGGCGCACGGCAGCTTGTCCACGAGCTGGTGACGCTGCCTGTCCACTCGCTCGTGGACGATGCTCAGCGTGAACAGATGTTGCATCTCCTCGACAGTTACGCGGCGTAGCGCTTCCGACAGGCAGGTCGCGCTTCGTAGAAACGGGCGCATCGGTTCAGCGCGCCACGTTGGTTGCCCCCGGATCGGTTGAATTTCGGACGTTACCCCTTCTCCCATGCCCATGCCTGAACGTCCCGCTCTCTCCGTCGTGGTTCCCATGTACAACGAGGAGGAGAGCGTCCGTCCGCTGGTTGAAGCCGTGCGGGATGCGCTCGGCGAAGGGAAGGAATGGGAACTCCTGCTGGTGGACGACGGGAGCCGCGATGCCACGGTAGCGATCGTGACGCAGATCGCGCGCGATGACGCACGCGTGCGGTTGATCCCGCTCGCCCGCAACTATGGCCAGACTCCCGCCATGCAGGCGGGGTTCGATCACGCCCGCGGCCGGGTGGTGGTAAGCATGGACGGCGACCTGCAGAACGACCCGCGCGACATTCCGCAACTCGTAGCCAAGCTGGAAGAGGGCTACGACCTCGTCGCCGGGTACCGACTGCGCAGACAGGACAAGGTGGTCACACGCAAGCTCCCCTCGTGGATCGCCAATCGCCTGATCCGCGGGATCACCGGCGTGTCGATCCGGGACAACGGGTGCTCGCTCAAGGCGTATCGCCGCGAGCTACTGGACCGGGTCCACCTCTACTCCGACATGCACCGCTTCATACCCGCGGTCGCGGCCGCAACCGCCGGCGCACGGATCACCGAAGTGCCGGTGCGGCATCACGCGCGACAGTTCGGGGCGAGTAAGTACGGGCTGTCCCGCGTCGGCAAGGTTCTATTGGACCTGCTCGTAATCAAGATGATCCGATCCTTCCGCGACCGACCGCTCGTGATGTTCGCAACGGGTGCCCTGCTGTCGTTCCTGGTGGGCCTGGCGTTCGTCTTCGCGACAATCGTTTCCCTGGTCGCGGTTGCCGCGCCGGCCCAGTTCGGTGCTTCTTCTTCATTGGTGCTGCCGGGCGCGGCCCTCCTCTGGTTTGGTCTGGCATTCTATCTGCTCATGCTTGGCCTCGTTGGGGAGGTGTTCCTGCGTCAATCCGCAGACGGCAACCCGAACCTGCTTCCGTTGATACGTGAGGAGGTTCGCGGATGAGCTCCATACCCGCGCAGGATATGATCCCGCTTCCGCTGGGCACGGCTGATATACTACCTATGCCTCATGTGTCAGTCATGGTGCCGGTCAGCGAGCGGGCCGAGCCGCTGGTGGAGCTGTACCTCGAATATGCGGAACCGCTGCGGCAGGCGGGGATCTCCTACGAGTTCCTCTTCCTGGTAGAGCCCTGGGCTCGGGAGATGGCCGCTCCACTGAACCCGCTCATCGCGGAGGGCGCGCCCATCCAGATCTTCGGGGCCGGGCATTCGGTGGGCGAGAATGCGCTGCTCAAGCTCGGTGCTATCGAGGCGCGAGGCGAAATAGTCGTGACTCTTCCCTCCTACCGGCGGGTGGAGGCGGACACGCTGCCGAAGCTGATCGCGCGGGTGCGGGAAGGGGCGGATCTCGCCATTGCGCGCCGCTGGCCCCGGGTGGATTCCTGGGTGAACCGGCTGCAGAACCGCGTCTTCCACTCTCTTCTCGGCGGCCTCGCGCGCGGGCGGGTGAACGATGTGGCCTGCGGAGTGCGTGCCATGCGTCGGCAGGTGCTCCAGGATCTCCCCGTTTCCGGTGACTTCTTCCGATTTCTTCCGCTCTTCGCTCTTCGCGACGGGTACCGGGTCGAAGAGCTGGACGCGCCTCAGCACCCCCGCGACATCGGCGCTCGCGTATTCAGCCCCGGAACCTACCTGCGTCGAATGGTGGACCTCCTGGGGCTCTTCTTTCTCATCCGCTTCACCGATAAGCCGCTCCGCTTCTTCGGCATGGTGGGGGGAGCGCTCACCGCCGTCGGCGCGGTGTCACTCGTGGTGCTCTTCCTTCAGCGCCTGGAAGGTCAGGGGATCGCCGATCGCCCGTTCCTGCTTCTCAGCGTGTTGTTATTGGTGCTCGGCGCTCAGGCGATCGCGCTCGGTCTGATCGGTGAGATCATCGTTCATCTGCACGCGCCCACCCGGCGCCCATACCGGCTATTGCCGCTTGTCTCGACCTCCTCGTCCCCGGTCGGAGACGGTCGCCACAAATCGCCCGGTTCGACCGCCGCTCCGTAGAGCCCTCGTTCTCAACGCCCCGTTGGATGAGAGTGCGCTCCTGCCTGGAATGCACTCCATTTCGCACGAGTGATAGTAGAGGCGCCCTACCACGCCATGTGGCAGCCATCCCGATTTCCGCCGTTAAAGTTTGGAATCCCCTGTGCCGACCCTGTTGTGCATAGACCGTCAGACGCGGTGTACGAGAGACGTCTTTCGACATTCTCACCCGTTTCACCGGAGGTGATTTCAAAACAGAAATGAGCGGTATCGCTCTCCGCCGCGAGGAGCAGGTCCGGATCGGTTCGCGGCAGGTAGGGTTTCGGTGAGGTCGCGGATACCCGTCCGCCAGTGTTGGTTCACGCCGCTCAGAGCGGCACCCCTGTTGTCCGGCAATGAGGCCGGCCAACCTCCGATAACGGCAAACCCGTCGAAAGGCGGCGACGCAAAGCTACGAGGCTACCGCGGGCGCGATGACGCACCTGCCATGCTCGTCGGGCCACCGAAGAGAGGATTTATTCCATGTCGTACCCCCACCAGGTGGGCCCGCGCAACCGCGCCGGCTCCTCCGCAGTACGTCGGTTCTCGCTGGGCGCACTTCTCTTGCTCACTCCCGTGTTCGCCGCCTGCGATGCGGGCATCTCGGCGATAGAGCCCGCGGAGCTGCCTTCCAGCATCGAACTCAGCACCATGAGCCTCGATCTTGCGGGTGGTGACACCGCGCGAGTCGTCGCAACGCTTCTCGGCGCCAGTGGGCGCCCGATCGCCTCGCCTTCGGCGGGTGCTCTCAAGCCGGGCGTCGCGCCTTCCGGGATCAGCTGGACGAGCTCGGACAAGGAGATCGTGGACGTCACGCGCTCGGGTCTCGTGCACGCCAAGGGCAACGGGGATGTCACCATCACCGCCTCCTCGGGGAACCTACGTGCTACGTCGCGCGTAAAAGTAACAGGCAACACACGGCAGGTGATCGTCTCGCCGCGGGTCGATACACTGAGCGCGATCGAACAGGCGCTCCGGCTTTCGGCCACCGTGTATAACTCCAACGGCCAGGTGGTCGGGGGCTCGGGTATGACCTGGGCGAGTCTCGACGAAGAGGTAGCAACCGTGGATGGAAGGGGCACAGTGAGAGCGATCGCCGTAGGTGTGGCGCTGATTACGGTAACCGCCGGGGGCGGAGCGGATACGGCGACTATTCACGTGCGCCAGGCCGTCTCCTCCGTGCAGGTCACCCCCGGCAGCACAACGCTGAAGGTGGGAGAGGCGCAGTCCTTGACGGCCACCGTGACGGATGCCAACGGCTATACGGTGCCGGATGCGGCCGTCAACTGGACGAGCAGCAACACCTCGGTGGCCGTGGTGAATGGCGCCGGGAGTGTGAGCGCCAAGGCGGGTGGCTCGGCTACCATCCGCGCTACCGCGGCCGGGATGAGCGGGTCGGCACCGGTCACCGTGGCTACGAAGGCGACCCTCGCATCGCCGCCTCCTTCGAGTTCGGCGAGCAATGAGCCTGCTGGATTCTCAGCGATCAGCAATCAGACGTGGGAAACTCTCCCGTCCGATCCCGGCAATTCCTGGGGTTGGAACGCCAACACGCACTCTATTATCGTGGATGATCGGTCGGCACCGATGCCGGGCGGCAAGGTATTCCGTTCGCGAGTGTATGAAGGGCAGGATGGGACCGGCACGCATAACACTTGGTACAGCTTCCCTGAGGAGCACCAGGGATACTCCGAGCTGTACTTCGCGGCGTGGTACAAGTTTCCCAAGGAGTGGAGGAACCACGGCGGTGGCACGAAGCAGCTTTGGCCCGGTTACGATGGTGTGACGAACCAGCTCTACACCGGGTTCAGCCGGCATGAGATGCGACCCCAGGTCAACCTGCAGGGCCAACCGTGGGGCAACCGTAATCATAAAGTCAACATGGGGCCGGCTTCGCACCGTGACCTGGAGCGGTGGCGCGACGAGTGGGTGCGGCTGGAGTATTATGTCAAAATGAACACCACAAACTCGCTCGACGGCGACGATGGCCGAGCGGATG
>JACDHR010000329.1 GCA_013820915.1 Gemmatimonadota bacterium | reverse complement strand
ACATTACCCAGCCGGTGCGCGTTGGCGACACGAGCGTGCGGATCACGCTCGCGGAATCCGCGGTCGAACTCGATGAGGTCGTGGTCACCGGGACGGCGGGCGGGACGCAGAGGCGGGCGGTCGGGAATGTGGTTTCCCGGATCCGCGCGGAGGACGTGGTGCAGGCGCAGCCTATCCGCTCGGTGCAGGACCTGATCAACGCGCGCGCTCCGGGCGTGGTGATCATGCCGGGTACCGGGCAGGTCGGCTCCGGCTCGCGCGTCCGCATCCGCGGCCTCTCCAGTCTGTCTCTCTCGCAGGAACCTCTGCTGTACGTGGACGGTGTGCGCGTCAACAACGCGCAGGGGACCGGACCGGTGACGCAGGGCTTCGGCTCGAGCGTGATTTCCCGGATGAACGACTTCAATCCCGATGACATCGAGAGCATCGAGATCATCAAGGGACCGGCCGCGGCGACCCTCTACGGAACCGAGGCCGCGAACGGAGTGATCCAGATCATCACCAAGCGCGGAAATGTTGGCGCGCCGCGGTTCACGCTCGCAGTCAAGCAGGGGGCGAACTGGTTCGCCAATCCCGGGGACCGCATCTACACGAACTGGGGTCCGGATCCGCGAACCGGCGAGGTTGTGCCCATCAACGTGTACGTGCTCGAGAAGACGGGGGCCAACCGCGAGGACAGCCAGGGGCGGGACCTCTTCCGCACCGGTCACCTGCAGGAGTACGACCTGAGCGTGAGCGGTGGGTCGCAGGACGTGCGCTACTACGTCGCGGGCAACTTCGAGCGCAACGAGGGCGTTCAGCCCGACAACCAGGTCCGGCGCTACAGCAGCCGCGCCAACCTGACGATCAACCCTCACGAGAAGGTGGACGTTGCGGCCAGCGTGGGCTACGTGCAGGGACGCACGAATCTGAGCTGGGAGTCGGGTGCGGGCGGCATCACCTGGAGCACCTACTTCGCGCGGCCGGACCGGCTCTACAACCGGGACGGCACCTTCAACTTCCGGCGGGGCTTCTGGAGCGGCACTCCGGAGGCGTACTACGCCTTCGAGGACTGGCAGGATGTCCAGCGCTTCACCGGCAGCCTGCAGCTCGACTATCGAACCACTCCCTGGCTCACGCAGCGGCTTATCGTCGGAACCGACCAGACGCGCGAAGGGAATGTCGAGCTGATCGAGCGCAACGACGAGGTGATCCCGTTCTTCGCTTCCTCTGCGCGCGGGTACCGTGAGGAGGTCACCCGAGGTGTCCAGTTGAACACGATCGACTACAGCGGCACGGCCAGCTTCGACGTGCGCGAGAGCCTGCGTTCGAGTACCTCCGTGGGCGCACAGTACTACAACCGGTACAGCGAGCGAGTGAATGCCTACGGAGAGGACTTCCCCGCGCCGGGCCTGCGCTCGATCGATGCGGCGGCGATCCGGCGGGGTGGCCACGATTACGTCGAGAACGCCACCATCGGGGCATTCCTTCAGCAGCAGTTCGGGTTGATGAATCGGTTCTTCCTCACCGGCGCCATCCGGGCTGACGACAACAGCGCCTTCGGGGAGAGCTTCGACCTCGTCTACTATCCGAAGCTCAGCGCGAGCTGGGTGATCAGCGAGGAGCCGTTCTGGGCGCTCCCCTTCGTGAACTCGCTGCGGCTGCGGGCGGCTTACGGGGAGTCAGGCCAGCAGCCAGAGACCTTCGCCGCGCTGCGGACCTTCGCACCGGTGGCCGGTCCCGACGACGTCAGCGCGGTGACGCCGCAGCTCGTCGGCAATCCGAACCTCGGGCCGGAGCGCGGCCGGGAGATCGAGGTCGGTTTCGACGCGGGTGTGCTCAATGACCGAGTGGGGCTGGAGCTCACCTACTATCACACCACCACGCGCGACGCGATCCTGCTGCGCGACATCGCGCCCTCCACCGGCTTCTCGGGCTCGCAGTACATCAACGCGGGTGAGATCCGTAACCGGGGTGTCGAGCTGCTCGCCCGTGCACGCCCGGTGGTGACGCCGCGTGTCGAGTGGGATCTCTCGTTCAACATCGCGACGAACGCGAACGAGATCATCTCGCTCGGCGACCCCGATCTCCAGTTCGTCACGGCGGGTTCCTTCCTCGAGCACCGCGTCGGCTATCCCGTTTCCGCCTGGTTCGAGAAGCGGCTGGTGAGCGCCGAGTTGGATGCGGAGGGCGGACCGATCAATCAGATGTGCTACAACGGCAGCGGCGGGGTGGTGCCGTGCGCGCAGGCGCCGCGGCTCTACCTCGGCCGTCCGACGCCGAGGTACGAGGGCGCGTTCAACACCAGCCTCACGCTGATGGGCAGCCTGCGCCTCGGTGCCTTAGTCGACTTCAAGATGGGGCACACTAAGCTCGACGGCGACCGGCGGGTGCGCTGCTGGTTCTTCGCGCTCTGCCGCCAGAACTACTTCCCTCTCGAGTACGACGCGGTCGAGATCGCAGGCATCGAGGGGCAGTACCTGAACGATATCCTCTTCCCGGGAGATTTCACCAAGCTGCGCGAGGTCTCGGCCAGCTACAGCCTGCCGCAGCGCCTGACAGGCCAGTTCGGTACCGATCGCGTCACGCTGACGATGGCGGCCCGTAACCTCTACACCTGGACGAAGTATCCGGGGATGGAGCCGGAGGCGATGTTCCTGAGCACCGGCAGCCGTGGCGGGCAGGCGCAGTGGGAGCAGAACGTGCTTCCGCAGCTCCAGCAGTTCGTAGCCACCCTGAACGTGAGCTTCTGAACGTGCTGCGCCTCATGAACATCGGACATCTGCAGCCTCTGCTATCGTCAACCCGAGGAGCGAATATGAAAGTGAACACCATGAATCCGGCTGCATGGCGCGGTGGGGGAGGCGCGGAAAGGATGTTGTTGCTCCTGCTGCTCCTCCTCGCACCCGTGGCCTGCGACGTGTTCGACCGCGCGCTCGACGTGGAAGCACCGAGCCGGATTCCCGCCTCCGATCTCGAGGATCCGGCGCGCGCCACACTGCTCGTCAACGGCGCCATCAGCGACTTCGACTGCGCGTTCGGTGCCTACGTGGTCGCGACCGGCGTGCTGGCGGATGAACTAGAGGACGCGACGCAGACGGCGGCGCGCTGGGCGTACGACCGGCGCGACATCGATGCCAACCGCGACGCGCTGTACGCGACGAGCGGTTGCATCGGTCTGGGCGTATACACGCCGCTCTCCGTCGCCCGCTGGTCGGCCGAGAACGTCCTCACCAAGCTCGAAGGGTCGATAGATGCGCAGATGCCGGCGGGGGTGAACCGTCTCTCGCTGCTCGCTACCGCCGCCGCCTATGCGGGCTATAGCCATCTTCTGCTCGGGGAAGCATTCTGCACGGGCGTGCTGCTGGACGCGAACCTGCAGCCGGGCGGCGAGGTGCCCCGGGAGGAGCTCTTCCGCCGCGCGGAGGCGCGCTTCACCCGCGCCATCGAGGCGGCGCAGGCTTCCGCCAACGCCGAGATCCTCAACATGGCGCGCGTGGGGCTGGCGCGGGTGCGGCTCAACCTCGGCAACACCGCCGGCGCGCTCGAGGCTGCTCGCTCCGTGGACGCGAACTTCGATGCGCGGGTGATGACCGCTTCCGGCGTCTCGTCGCGTCGGGAAAACCGTGTTTGGGCGCAGAGCAACCCGCAGTCCAGCTTCAATGTGTCGGTTGCGCCCCAGTTTCAGGGGCTGACGGTCGGAGGCCAGGCAGACCCGCGCGTCCCCGCCCAGCAGACGAGCCAGACCTCACCGACCGGCATCCGCGTCTGGGCGCAGACCAAGTACGCGACTGCCGGCAGCCCGATTCCCATCGCGAGCCGGGACGAGGCGCTGCTGGTCATCGCGGAGATCGAGGGTGGGCAAACCGCGGTAGATATCATCAACCAGTTCCGCGCGACGGCGGGGCTGCCGTCCTTCACCAGCAGCGATCCGGTGGAGATCCAGCAGCAGGTGATCGAGGAGCGCCGGCGCGAGCTTTTCCTCGAAGGCCACCGGTTCTACGATCTCGTGCGGCTGAACCTGCCGCTCGTGCCTGCTCCGGGAACGCCGTACCGGAACGGGGGTGTGTATGGGAACACGACCTGCCTGCCGCTACCCGCGATCGAGCGGTTGAACAACCCGAACTTCGGCGCGTGACCTGCCGCGCTCCGGCTAGACCCCGGCGCACCGAGCAGACGGCCCCTGCATCCCCGCGGATGTGGGGGCCGCGGTCATTATAAAGTTGCGTCGAGCGCGGGCGCGCACGGGTTCTGTGCATGAGATGCGGCGTCAAGGCGTCGCGGTGGCCGAGGCTCGCCCGCCCCGCAGGAACGTAACAGCAGACGAAGTGTATACCAACCACATCGCCCGGGACCAATAATGGGTCTTCGCTTGCGAGCCGCCCGCGGTGTGCGATCCGCTGACGCAAGTCGCGGGTTTTCTTTGTGTGCCGTCGCAACATCAGGCGGCAGAAAGCGATCAGGATGGCCAAGGAAGAGGGAATCGAAGTAGAGGGCCTCGTCACCGAGGTGCTTCCCGACCGCAAATTCCGTGTTCGGTTGGAGAATGGCCACATCGTCCTCGCCTACGGTGCCGGCAAGATGTCGAAGTTCAAGATCCGCGTTCTCGTAGGCGACCGCGTGACGCTCTCCCTCTCCCCGTACGACCTTTCCCGCGGCAGGATCACCTACCGCCACAAGTCCTGAGCAAGGTTCCGCTAATGGCTACCAGTAGACAGGCGACCGACCCGGCCGAGGGCTGGCTGGGAGAGCAGGACAAGGGATTCAATGGCGGCGATCTCTGGATCGGCCGGCATTCCGTGGATGGCGATGTCCTGGTGTTCGATCCCACGGAGACGGATCCCACCGCGAGCAACCTCT
>JACDHR010000055.1:15234-15992 GCA_013820915.1 Gemmatimonadota bacterium | reverse complement strand
TTGCAGGATGGCGTAGCCGTAGCTGTCCTCCTCGACGAGGATTGCCAGCACGATCGGCGTCGACGACGCGGCGATCAGGTCCTTGTTGATCTCCATGTTCTCACGGGCGGTAAAGGCGGTGTTACATTGAGCTGCGACGTACGTAGCAGCATTATACATGACAGTGCAAGGTATGTAAAGGGGCGCGCGGGCGACCGTCCAGGAGTTGCTGGCCGACCCCCAGACCCGCGAGCTGCTCTGGCGGCCCGATGGCTCCGTTCATACCCCGGCCTACCATTCGCGCTACACGCTTCCCGACCGGAAGGCGCTCGATGCGGGAGTCCTGACCGCCTACGGGCGCGGCGGCACCGGCGGCAACGGCCGCATCCTGGTGGCCACGCAGGTGGCCGAGCAGAGTCTGGACGTGGATTTCGATCTGATGGTCACCGACCTCTGCCCCATCGACGTGCTGCTGCAGCGGCTGGGCCGCGTCTGGCGTCACCGGGAGCGGGACGAGTCACGCCCGCGCGAGCGCAGCGCGGTGCAAGCATGGGTGATCGAGCCGGAGGATGGGTTGGAACCTCTGATCGCGAAGAAGTTCGGAGGTGAGAACGGTTGGGGCACCGTTTACAAGCATCTCGGATTCCTGGAGTTGACACGCCGAACGATCCAGGAGCGAGGATCGGTGGAGGTGCCGCGGGAAAACCGGGTGCTCATCGAGGCCGTCTACCACTCCGATCATCACAACCGGCTTCGACGTGAAAGCGCCGACTGGGAGG
>JACDHR010000055.1:0-15224 GCA_013820915.1 Gemmatimonadota bacterium | reverse complement strand
GAGCACTTCCAGAAGCAGGAAGGCGAATCGCTCGGTCACGAACTCACGGCCAAAGGCGTGGTGGTCCGCTTCGAGGATACCTACATCGCGAACGCCGACCGCTTCAGCCGCGACATCGCCGGCCCGGTCCGTACCCGCCTCGGGGACGACCGCGTGCGCGTGCTGCTGCCGGCGCCGCTCGTCGGATACTACGATCCACATACCGCCGCCGACTCGGTGGACATCCCGTGGAAGGAACTGCAGAAAGCGAAGGTGCCGTCTGATCTGCTCGCGGAGCCGCGTGCGACGGGCGGCCACGAGGAAGGTGGCTGCTACCAGTTCGCTTTGAGCGGGTTTCGTTTTTGGTACGGCCCGCTGGGATGGGAGTGGGGCGATGAGTGATCCGGAGCACAGCATGGAGACGCGCGCCTTGCGCCGTTCACGATCCACGCACCCGGTGCACCCCGGCATATCGCAGGCTGCATCCAGGGAAGGGACAGGACGATCAGGAGCACTCGCCACGGGCCCCTGAGTTCACCGGTATTCCACCGCTGAAGGAAGACATAGCAACAGCGCCCCGGGGAGAGTGCTCCCCCGGGGCGCTGTTGCGAAAAAGCGAGTGCGGTGCCGATTCCCTACCGCTCGCGGTGGAACCGCGGCTCGCTCTCCGCCTCGCGCGCGGCACCCTTCGCCGCACGCTTCTCGCGGCGAGCGCGCTCCTCCGGAGCCGGCGGCTCGCCGAAGCGTAGCTGCCCTTCACGGAAGCTCGCGCCCTGAAGCGCGATCGGGAGCACCTCGTCGATCGTCTCGACCACGTGCACCTCCAGCTGATCCAGCACCTCGGCCGGCAGGTCCTCCAGATCGGCCTCGTTCTGCTTCGGCAGGATGACGGTCTGGATGCCGGCCCGGTGCGCGCCAAGCAGCTTCTCCTTCACCCCACCAACCGGGAGCACACGCCCCGTCAGCGTGACCTCACCCGTCATGGCCACGTCCGAGCGGACGAGCCGGTCCGAGAGCGCGGAGACCAGCGCGACGGCAAGCGCCACGCCCGCCGAGGGTCCGTCCTTGGGGATCGCGCCGGCCGGCACGTGGATGTGGATCTCGGAGGCCCAGGCCTTCCGCGCATCGATGCCGTAACGCACCGCGTGCGCCCGTGCATAGGTCAGCGCGGCCCGCGCGGACTCCTTCATCACGTCTCCCAACTGGCCGGTCAGCACCAGGTTGCCCATCCCGACCGGCGCGTTCTCCGTCTCCGGCGAGGGAACGGCGGCCGCCACCCGCTGCGAGGCGGATACCTCAATGAACATGATGTCACCGCCCATGGGCGTGTAGTACATCCCGGTGGCGACCCCGGCGACGTCCTCGCGGCCCGCCTGCTCCGGGTGTACGCGGCTGCGGCCCAGGAACTCACGAACCTGTTCCTCGTCGATGTGCACCTGCTCCACAGCGCCCGCCGCGATGCGGCGCGCCGCCTTGCGGGCCAACTTGCCGATCTCGCGCTCGATCTGCCGCACCCCGGCCTCCCGCGTGTACTGCGAGATGGTCGCGCGTGTCGCCTCGTCCGAGATCTCCAGCTCGTTGTCCTCCAGCCCCGCCTCCTCGCGCTGGCGCGGGATCAGGTAGCGCTTGGCGATGGCGAGCTTCTCCCGCTCCGTGTAGCCCCGGAACTCCACCTGCTCCATCCGGTCGAAGAGCGGCGCCGGGATGTTCTGCGGGTAGTTCGCCGTGGCGACGAACAGGACCTCCGACAGGTCGAACGGCACGCCCAGGTAGTGGTCCGTGAACTCGTGGTTCTGTGCCGGGTCCAGCACCTCGAGCAGCGCGGCCGAAGGGTCGCCCTGCATGGAGACGCCCAGCTTGTCCACCTCGTCCAGCAGGATCACCGGGTTGCGGGTCTTGGCCTGCTTCAGCGCCTGCACGATCCGCCCCGGCATCGCACCCACGTAGGTGCGCCGGTGGCCGCGGACGTCCGCCTCGTCACGCACACCGCCCAGCGCGATTCGCACGTACTTCCGGTCCAGCGCCCGCGCGATCGACTTCGCAATCGAGGTCTTGCCCACGCCCGGAGGCCCTACGAAGAGCAGGATTGGGCCCTTCGCCGTGGCGCGCGCCTTGGCTTCGGCCACGTCCTTCTCCTGCCCGTTGGATGCCTGCGCCTCCTCTTCCACGTCCGCAGCGGTGTCGGCGGCCTCCATCACCTCCTCCTCGCTTACCTCCTCCTCCTTCACCTCCGCTACGGCGCGCCGGGCGGCCAGCTGACGGACGGCGAGGAACTCGAGCACGCGGTCCTTGACGTCCTGCAGCCCGAAGTGGTCCTCGTCCAGGATCTCCTCCGCCAGCGAGAGGTCGAGCTTGTCCTCCGTACGTGCGTTCCACGGCAGATCGGCGACCGACTCCAGGTAGGTGCGGATCACCTGGTACTCGGCGCTCTGCGGGTTGGTGCGCTCGAGCCGGTTCAGCTCGCGCTCCACCTCGTCGCGCGCGGCCTCGGGAAGCTCGCGAGCCGCGATCCGATCGCGCAGATCGTCGACCTCGGCACCCTCGGCGTCCTCGCCGAGCTCGCGCTGGATCGCCTTCATCTGCTCCCTCAGCAGCATCTCACGCTGACGCTCACCCAACTCCTCCTGCACCTGCTGCTGGATGTCCTCCTGCGCATCCATCAAAGCGAGATGTCGCTGGATAATGACCAGCAGTGCACGCAGCCGCTCCTCTACGGAGAGCGTCTCCAGCAGCTTCTGCTTCGCCTCCGTCGGCACCTCGATGTAGAAGGCGACCAGGTCCGCGAACGGGCCCGGGGTGCGCACACCCTCCATGAACTGCTGCAGCATTTCGGGCGGGATTCCGCGTCGCTTGCCCAGCTCGGCCGCACGCTCGCGCAGCTCGCGGTAGAGCGCCACGAACGCGGCGTCCTCCTCATTGAGCGGCTCGATCTCCTCCATCGCGCGGGTGCTGGCGACCAGCCCTTCGTCTTCCGTCTCTGTGTAATGAAGCGCCATCGCGCGGGTCTCGCCCTGGATGAGGAGCTGCATCCCCCCCATCCCGCGCTGGACCTGCGCGATCGTGACGATCGTCCCGACCAGGTGCAGGTTGTCGATCTCCACCTCGTCGCGGTTCTCCTTCTGCGCGACCGCGAAGAGGCGGCGATCCCCCTCCAGCGCGGTCTCGATCGCCTTCAGCGTCGCCGGCCGTCCGGCCGAAATCGGCACCGCGACACCGGGGAAGATCACCGTCTCCCGAAGCGGAAGAACCGGCAGCATCAATCTCTCGGTCATAATCTTTACCTTTCCTTCAAGAAAGCCCTGCGCCGTGCCGACCGACACAATGCGGCGGCGTGCGACGGGCGTCTGTTCATCATAAGCATCTTTCCTGCCATGGGGCGGCTTGCCCCACCGGCGCGCGCCTCACCATCAGGATTTCCAGCGGGAATCGGTGCGCGAGCCGGAATAAATATACCCGTCGGGGTCCTCCGGGTGCCGGTCATTCGGCCGGTGTTTTCCTGCGGAAACCGCAGTATGGCTGTCGTTTAGGCCGGGAGACCGCCAAAACGTCGGAACCGAGCACAGGCACGGGCCGCGGGGATACGGAAAGGGGAAAAGAGTACGGGCGCGCGGAGCCAGGCTCCTCGCGCCCGTGGCCGGCAAGTGCCCCGGAAGGCGCCCGAACGTCCCGCGTTCGCGAGTACGGCTAGTAGTAGTAGTAAACCGCCCACACGGTGGTGACCACGGCCGCGAGCGCGGCTGTACCGATCGCGCCGCCGACCAGGGCGGAGCGCTTCCGCCGGCTGCGCAGTGTGGATGCGTAGGAGTCCTCGAATGCATGCATGTACTCGGGCCCGCTCTGAGAGATGAGCATCATCTTCTGCGGGAGCGCGACCGTGGCGTCGCTGTTGTTGGCCAGGACCCAGGAGAGACCTGCGCCGATCGGCCCCAGCGTCATCCCGCCAGCGAAACCGCCGGCGACCCAGTTGGTCGTGCTCTCGTGACGCGCGGCCTCTGCGCCGCGAGCTGAGCCGAGCACCACGGAGTCCGACATGGCGACGGGCGCGGCCTGCTGCGCCGCGAGCTGAGCCACCCCGAACGAGAGAAAAATTGCAACGGCGAACAGTACACCCTTCATCCGATTTCTCCATCAGTAGATGATAGAATGAGTGATCCGTGCTTCCCCGCACGGAGCTGATTACCATACAAAGGACCTGCCTGCCCCAGATCAGTACACGGTGCGTGCCGAGTCCGCAAGGTTGGCACCCCTTGGTAATGCTGTATAGCTCGTTGCCGGCGGAGGCGCCACCCCGGAGGCGAAATATCAGCGGGCACAACACTTCTGCTCCGATGGCTTCCTCCGGGCTCCCTGCCCCGGAAGGGTGCCGGATCACCCGCCTCTCTCGATTGTTGGATCCATGCAGCGTGGCGGCCGTGCCGCATTTGGCTTCAGTGCGGGAGAAGCGCCGCACGGGTCGAACTCCGTGAATGGAGAGTCGTAAAAAGTGCAGCCGGCATGAAGCCGCGTCCCATAAGGTGGTCAATGATCCTGCCGGGGAACTCATTCTGATTTGCCGTGAGAGGCTCGGCGGCGCCGGGTTTGCGGCAGCGTGCCCCGCCGCGGTATGCTATACGGGTCGATACGTGCCCTCCGTACGTACCCCGTTCCCCCGGATACCCGACGCTCCGTGCCCACTCCGAACGACCGCCCGACCGGGGAGGATCCTCCGCGCGCCGCGTCCGCCGCCCGCCGCGCCACGGCGGACGCGGATGTCTTCCTGATCCCGACCGAGCAGCTTCCACCGGGGTTCGCTGAGCGCCTGGACGACGCCGTTTCCGAGGCTCCCGCCCCTCGCGCGGCCGCCACGGTGGTGCTGGTGCGGGAGAACGGCGGGCGCCTGGAGGTACTCCTGCTCCGTCGCCCGCGGCGCAGCCGCTTCGCGGCCGACGCGTGGGTCTTCCCCGGCGGCGCGGTGGACGCGGCCGATTCGGATCCCGTGCTGCAGACGCTGGCGGACGGCCCCTCGCCCGCCGCGTGGGCGCGGCGGATGGCGCTGCGCGACCCGCGCGAAGCGTTCGGCTACGCCGTCGCCGCGTTGCGGGAGGCTTGGGAAGAGACCGGGATCCTGCTGGCGCGCCCCCTCGCGGAAGCTCCCGAAAGCGAGTCTCTCGCCGAGGCGCGCCGCGCGGTGCTTGCGGGAGAGATGTCGCTGCTGGAGGTCGCGAAGCGCGAGCGGCTGCGCCTCGCGCTGGACGAGTTCCTCTACATCGCGCACTGGATCACGCCGGAGCCCGAGCCGCGGCGCTACGACACGCGCTTCTTCCTCGCCCCCGTCACCGAGGCGCTCCAGCCCGCCGGCACCCTCGCGGCCGGCTTTGCGCCGCACGAGCCGGAGCTGGTCGAAGCGCGCTGGATGACGGCGACGGACGCGGTGGAGGGGTTCCGGGCAGCCACCATGACGATGCTTCCGCCCACCGTCCATACGCTCCGCCGGCTCGCGGGCTTCGGCTCCATCGCGGAGTTGCGCGATGGACTCGCGGACGCACCGGTGCCCGCGATCCTGCCCCGCATGCGGCGCCATGCGGAAGGCGTGGCGATCGAGATCGGGAACGACACGAGGGAAGAGGGAAGAGGGAAGAGGAAAGAGTAACAGCCGGTCCTCACCGCACCGCGGCGGAACCTTCGCGGCGGAGCCGACACGGTTCTTGCGGCAGGTACCCGAGCCCGCCGTGCACCTTTTCCTGGAGATGTAACCCGTTATGACGTCACGACCCACGACCCTCGGCGCGCTGAAAGCCTCGGGATATCAGCGCCGCTCGATCAAGGACGAGCTCCGCGAGAACCTCGTCGCGCGGCTGCGCAGTGAAGAGCCGCTCTTCCCCGGTATCGTCGGCTACGAGGAGACCGTCGTGCCCGCCCTCGTCAACGCGGTGCTCGCGCGGCACAATTTCATCCTCCTCGGGCTGCGCGGCCAGGCGAAGACCCGCATCCTGCGGCAGCTGAGCGAGCTGCTGGATGCGGAGATCCCCGTGCTGGCCGGCTCGGAGGTGAACGACGATCCGCTCGCCCCGATCTCGAAGTACGGCCGTATGATGGTGGAGGAGCAGGGGGACGACACGCCCATCGAGTGGCGCGGTCGCGATGCACGCTATGTGGAGAAGCTGGCGACCCCGGATGTCACGGTCGCCGATATCATCGGCGACATGGACCCGATCCGCGCCGCGCGTGGCGGCCACCTCCTCTCTGACGAGCTCACGATCCACTTCGGGCTGCTGCCGCGGGCGAACCGCGGGATCTTCGCAATCAACGAGCTCCCGGACCTCTCCGGCAAGGTGCAGGTGGGGCTCTTCAACGTGATGCAGGAGGGCGACGTTCAGATCAAAGGCTATCCGGTGCGTCTGCCGTTGGATGTGATGCTGGTCTTCAGCGCGAATCCCGAGGACTACACCGCGCGCGGCAAGATCATCACCCCGCTCAAGGACCGAATCGGGGCCGAAATCGCCACGCACTATCCCCGCACGGCGGAAGAGGGGATGGCGATCACGCGCCAGGAGGCGTGGACGGAGCGGGACGGGCGCGGCGTGCAGGTCCCCGCATTTTTGGCCGAGATAATCGAGAGGGTCGCGTTCCTCGCGCGGGAGGACAAGCGGGTCGACCGGCGCAGCGGTGTGTCGCAGCGGATGCCGATCTCGGTGCTGGAGACGGCGGTATCGAATGCCGAGAGACGCACGCTGTTGACCGGCGAGGAGCGGGTCGTGCCGCGGGTGGCCGACGTGTACGCGGCGCTCCCGGCGATCACCGGCAAGATGGAGCTGGAGTACGAGGGAGAGATGCAGGGCGCCGATGCGGTGGCTCGCGACCTGGTCGCTTCCGCGGCACGCGAGGTCTTCGACCGCTACTGGGATGTGGATGACCTGGAATCGGTGATCGCCTACTTCGAGACCGGCGGCGTGCTGCAGATCTCGGAGATGGCGGCAGCGGACCTCTGCTGGCAGGGGCTCGTCCAGGTGCCCGGTCTGGAGGATGCGGTGCGGGAGACGCCGCTCTTCCACGAGAAAGACCGCACCATGAGTCTCGCCGGGGCGGAGCTGCTGCTCGAGGGGCTGGCGGCGCACCGCCGAATCTCCCGCGCGGAGGGCGGCGGGTTCACGCGCGCACGCCCCGAGCGTCCGCGCAAGGGGAAAGGCGGGATAGGGGGCGGCTCACCCTTCGGCAGCGACGTGTTCGGCTGAGATCAGCGAGCCCTCTCCCAATCGCTCGTTCCGGGCGGCACGTGACTTCCGCGTGCCGCCCGCCGCGTTTCCGAGTATTATCCCCACATGTCCTCACCACCCGATCTCGCCGCCGCGCCACTCCCGCGCCGCGTGCTGCTGCTGGACTGCGACATGTTCTTCGTCCAGGTCGCCAAGCTGGAGGACCCCGACGGGGTCGGCCGTGCGGATCTCGTCGTGGTCGGCGGCCGCCCCGGCGAGCGGGGCGTGGTGGCGTCTGCCTCATACGGTGCTCGCGCATTCGGCGTCCACAGCGCCATGCCGATGAGTACCGCGCTGCGCCTCTGCCCGAACGCGGTGGTCGTGCCCGTACCCCGGGATGCGTGCGGACGCCTGCACCGGGAGATCCGGAGCACGCTCGAGCGCTTCACCCCCGTCGTGGAGGCCGCCTCGATCGACGAGTTCTACCTGGACCTGACGGGTACCGAACGCCTCTACGGCGGAGAGGCGCTTACCGCCACCGCGCGCCGTATCCAGCAGGCGGTGCGCGAGGAGACGCGGATCGCCGTCTCGCTGGGCGGCGGCACGCAGCGCCTCATCGCGAAGCTGGCCACGGAGCTGGCCAAGCCCGGCGGAGTTCACGTGGTTCCCGCCGGAGCGGAAGCCGAATTCATGCTCCGCTTCGACCTGGCGGACCTCCCCGGCGTCGGCCCCGTGCTGGCCGATACCCTCCAGCGGCGCGGGCTGCGCACCGTCAGCGAGGCGCTCCCCTACGACGAGGCCTCGCTCTGCCTCTGGCTGGGTGAGACTCGGGGGCGCTGGCTCTACCGCCGCGTACGCGGCATCGACTCGGCCGCCGTGGAGCCGCGTGCAGACGCCAAATCGATCAGCCACGAGCGTACCTTCGCAGAGGATATCTACTCGTTGGATGAGCTGGAGGGCAGACTCCTCCCGCTGGTGGTAGAGCTCGGGGCGGATCTGCGGCGCGGCCATCTCCGAGCGCGAACCGTCACGGCCTACGTGCGCGATCGCGACTTCAGGGACCGGCAGGTGAGCCGCACCCTTGCAGAGCCGCTCGAATCCGACCGCGCGATCGCGCACGTCGCACGCACGCTGCTCCGCGAGATCTGGGCACGCAGGCAGATCGGCGTGCGGCTCCTCGGGGTGAGGCTCTCGAACCTCGCTCCATGCGGCGCCCCCGAACAGATGTGGCTCCTGGACACGGCCGCGCCCGTGGAGACGGAGCGGGACCGCTCGCTCGCCCACGCCGCGGACCGGGTGCGGGAGCGGTTCGGCAAGGAGGCGCTCCTCCCCGCCCGCATGGTGCGTGAGCGGGACGAGCCGGAGTAGCGAAGGTCGCTCTCCGCGTCCCACCCGGTTACATTCTTCCGCTTCTGTCCGCTTCTGTCCGCTTCCGTCTACCGCGTCTGTTCCGCGGCGGGACCTGCTCTATCGCTGTGGAGGGATCCTGGCCAAGCTTCTGGTCCTGATGGTCACGGCGTTCATGGACATGGTGGGGCTCCTGATGGTGCTCCCCCTGCTCCCGTTCTACACCGTGGAGTTGGGCGGTGGCGGCTTCGCCGTAGGCGTGCTGATCTCCTCCTATGCGGTGGCGCAGCTGCTGAGCGCCCCGCTCTGGGGGCGCGTCTCGGACCACTACGGCAGGCGCCCGGCGCTGCTGATCGGGATGGCGGCATCGGCAATCGCGTACGTCGTCTTCGGCTTTGCGACTTCGCTCTGGATGCTGCTGGCGTCGCGGCTGGTGCAGGGGGCGGGGGGCGGCACGGTGGGGGTGATCCAGGCTTACGTGGCCGACGCAACGGAGCCGAAGAACCGCGCGCGCAGCCTGGGCTGGCTCTCGGCCGCGACCAGCATGGGGGTGATGGTGGGGCCGGTGCTCGGCTCGCTGAGCCGCACCTGGGGACCCGCGGCGCCGGGGCTTCTCGCGGCGGGGCTCTCCCTCCTGAATATGTTCTTTGCCTGGCGCTACCTCCCCGAGTCGCACGACACCGCCGCGGCCCGCAGCAGTGGCCTGGTGCCGATTCGCTCGCGAGAGGCAGTGTGGGGGGTGCTCACGCGCGCAAGCGAACCGGCACCGCGCCTCATCTGGATCTATACGGTCGCGATGGGCGCCTTTCAGGCGATGACCGCGGTCCTGGCGCTCTTCCTCGCACTCCGCTTCGGCATTACGGAGACGACGATCGGGTTCGTCTTCATGTATACCGGCTTCATCTCCGTCATCACCCGCGCCGGCGCGCTCGGCCCCGCGGTCGATCGGCTGGGGGAGCCGCGGCTCTCGCGTATCGGGATGGTCCTGCTCGCGGCCGGGCTCATCGCGCTCCCCTTCACACATACCTTCCCCACGCTCGCGCTGGCGCTGGCGCTCATTCCCATCGGCACCGCCTTCACCTTCCCGTGTGTCACGGCGCTCCTGTCCAAGATCATCCGCAACCATGAGCGCGGCCTCTACATGGGCGTGCAGCAGACCTACGGCGGAATGGCGCGCGTGGTGGGGCCGATCGCCGCGGGCTGGGCGTGGGACCATCTCGGGCCCGGCGTTCCGTTCTGGGCGGGCGCCGTGCTGGTATTGGGCTCTCTGCTGCTCGGGATCGGGATGGAAGAGTACACGCGGCCCGAGCCGGATGCCGCCGGCAGCGTAGCCGGTGCGGCGCACTGAGGCAGCGGCACCTTCAGGCGAGCCCGCCGTCGCTCCCGGCTTTGCGGCGAGCGCGGGATCATGCTACTGTGACGGGCACACTCGAATCCGCGCCCCCCGGCTGAGTACGGGCGCTGTCTCTTCCTTACAGAACGATCCGCCAATGCCAGCACTGAATCCTCGGCCGCGCCGTGACCTGCGCGCCAACGCGATGCTCACGCTCCTGGTCCTCGGCGCGTCCGCGTGCGCCGCGGGCGGCACCGCCCGAACACAGACCCCGGCGTCCGCCTTGCCCACCCCGTCCGCCGCTCCGGCACAGGGCGTCGCTCTCGTGATCCAAGGCGGCGCGGGCACCATCACGCGCGCCAGCATGACGCCCGAGCGGGAGCGCGAATACACCGCCAAGCTTACCGAAGCGCTGCAGGCCGGGCATAGCATCCTGCAGTCGGGCGGGACCAGTATGGATGCGGTGATCGCCGCGATCAACGTCATGGAGGACTCGCCCCCTGTTCAACGCCGGCCGTGGCGCAGTCTTCACCAGTGAAGGACAGAACGAGCTCGATGCCTCGATCATGGATGGCAGCACGCTGGAGGCGGGCGCCGTGGCCGGAGTGACCCGCGTCAAGAACCCGATCGACCTGGCGCGCGCCGTCATGGAGCACTCCCCGCACGTGATGATGGCGGGAGCGGGTGCCGAGACCTTCGCGGAGCAGCAGGGTCTGGAGATGGTTTCCCCGGACTATTTCCGCACGCAGGCCCGGTCGGACACGCTGCAGCGGGCGCGCGAGCAGGAGCGGCAGGAGCTCTCCGAAGATCAGCCGCAGCCGCAAGCCGCCGAAGACTTCGCGGAGGCGAACGACCGCAAGTTCGGCACGGTGGGCGCCGTGGCACTGGACTGGGCGGGATGATCAACAAGCGTTGCGGCCGCATCGGCGACGCGCCGATCATCGGCGCGGGAACCTACGCGAACAACGAGAGCTGCGCCGTCTCCGCCACCGGCCACGGCGAGTTCTTCATCCGCAACGTCGTTGCGTACGACATCTGCGCGCTCATGCAGTACCGCGGCCTTTCACTCCGTGATGCCGCGAATGAGGTCGTCATGCAGAAGCTGGTCGCACGCGGTGGGAGCGGCGGATTGATCGCGATGGATCGACAGGGGAATATCGCCATGCCTTGCAACACGGCGGGAATGTACCGCGGCTACATCGACGTTCAGGGCCGTACCGTCGTGGAGATCTACAACGACAAGCGGTGAGCGAGCGACCGCGCTCGGCGGGAGGCGCTCCGGGGTCGGAATGCGCTGTCCCGTGAAACACTCGCCGGTAGCCGCTCGTAAGGAAGACTACAGGCCAGACACTCTGGCGCACGCGACTCAGAACAAGGAGACACCCGGATGAGTGACCCGAACGAGACCCCCAAAGGCGAGAGCGAGGGAAAGAGCCGGAAGCGCGACGTGCTCGACGACCTCCAGGCCCGTATCGAAGCCGCGATGGAGGAGCTGCGGCCGAAGGTGAAGCGTGCGCTCGACGAGCTGGACGCCCGCGTCGATGCCGCGATGGAGGACGTCAAGCCCCGTGTCGACGAGAAGATGCGCGAAGCGAAGCCGCGCGTCGATCAGTTCATGGCGGACATTCAGCCCCGAATGGACGAGATGCTGCGGCGAATGCAGACGAAGCTCGAGGAATTTCGCCGCGACCTGGAAAACCGCGCGGGCCGCAGCTCGCCGGGCGCCGGCGACTCACCTTCCGACTCCGCCGATCCCCCCTCCGCCTGAGCCGCTTCCCGCAAGCGCAGCGGGGCCTCCGCAACCGGGGGCCTCGCTGCGCATTTCCGGGTGCGACTACGCCGGGTCGTACTCGTCGCCACGCAGGAAGTAGCGGACCACCTTCACGGCGAGCCAGCCGACCAGCACGAGTGGGGCTACCGTGAAGAGGAAAAAGAACGCGACCCCCGTCAGCACGCCGACCACCGCAAACGACACCTTCACCGCGGCGATCACCAGGAACGCGATCACGATCCAGGTAAGCAGCCTTCCGATCCAGGATGGATTCATCGCCATAGCAGTCTCCTTTTCAGTACGATGTGGGTACTCCCTATTCTCCTCTCCCTACGTAAGCCGGGGCCACAGGTTTCACCGCTCGCCGGGACGTGGAGAAATCCCATCCCGGGAAAGTGTCTTCTTCGCATGATGGGGCATCCACGCCCCTATTTGTACCACGGAAGCCCCAGCATGGGAGATCAGGCCACATCGCTCCAGAAGTGCAACCCCATATATCCGTAGTACTTGCCAGCGATCGCTTGTTCTGGCCCTCTGATTGCAAATGCAGGCGATCAGACGACGGGCGGCCGGGGCGCGAGAGACCCTGTCACACCCGGAACCGTTGGATCGTTCTCGTACGGATACTCAGCAAGGGGGCCAGCGACCGCAGGACCGGTAGTTCCTCTGCAGTTTTCCCTTTCCCGCAGTACGTCTCGCTTTTTCCCGCCTCATAGTTACTTCCCGCGGCGCTGTCACCCCCCGATGAGCCCCCTTCCACCGCTCATCGCGGGGGAAGGTCTTCTTTCCCCCTACCCCTCCAGACAGGGAGGATACGGGCTTCCCTCCCGACGCACGTCTATGAGGAGGGTGAGTGGGACGAGTGACCCGAAAACACCTACCCCATTCCCCCTGACGCTCGAGATCCGCACCCGGCCGGAGGGGTTGAATACCCCGCCGCGTACGCCGTTCACGTAATTGCGGTCCACGGCTGCCAGCACCAGGCGGGCGGCAACCCCTTCGGGCAGCCCGCGGCTGATGCGGAGCAGGAGCGACGAGTCGAACTCGGTGCGCTGGAAGATCCCGAAGTCGCCCGGCAGGACCATGGTCGTGTCCGACTCCGAGATGGAGAGCCCCGTCAGGCGTACGGTGTCGGGGATGGCCGAGCCTGCAGCGGCCGGAAGGGCCGAGGCCAGCCCCGTGATCGAGAGCTCGGCGAGGTAGCTCCATGCGCCCTCCGCGCGGGTCCACACCAGGGGAAGCGGCGTATCCGGCGGGAGAGAACAGGCGCGCGCGGCATCTTGCGACGGCTGCCGCAGCGCAAAAGCGCCGGGCACGCGGGTTCGCGCTCGTGCGCGCTCCCCTGCGCGGGTCAGCACCTCGAGATCGTAGCCCTCGCCCGGTACCACGAAGCCGGCAGCATCTGAAGGGGAGGCGTAGCAGGAGAACGAGTTCCCCGGCAGAGGCCCCGGCTCACCCGGAGCTTGGATCTCACCCCCCGGCAGGCACGCCGTCGGGTTCACCTCCGCGAACGAGATCTCGCGACCGCCGGGCGCGAACACCGACACCTGCGCTCCGGGCTCCCCCCGCTCCCCCTCCTCGGTCAATGAGCGGTGCAGGAGGATCCGCTGCGTGGGCGCGCTGGCGTTCAGGATCGCCTCCACCACCAGGACGTCCTCCGCCTCCGGCGTGGTCACCTCCGCGAGGGTACATCCGGCGCCGAGCAGCACGACGCCCAGCAGCGCCGCCGCGATACGCGGGATACGGAGAGCGATCAAAAAGTCACCTTCACCTCACGGGTGGGGAGCACGGGGAACATGCTGAGCCCCGTGCGGGCGGGCGTCGTGCAGCCGAAGTTGCAGGAGTAGGATAGCACGTTCGCAATCTGTCGGAAGAAGAATTCGGTATGCGGCGGGCAATCGCCTGTAGTATTACGTTTCTACGTAACTGTTCAGGCACCCTCGCCCGGCGGTTGAAACCGCTGCAATAGCAACACCAGGTCGGCCTTCGCCGACCGAACGACCGGACCTGCAACCGCGTCAGCCCGCGCAGGCGGGCTTGTTGCCCGTCCAGCAACGAATTCATTCGCCGGACGGGCTGCGCGGCGGGGGGCAGAGGGGAATCTCCCTGACGGCTGAACAGTTACGTTTCTACACTGTTCTACACTGTCCAGACCCGAACGATCACCCTCTCGCGGCGAACGACGTAGGATCGTAAGACGTGAAGGATCGGCCCCCTTGCTTCCGAGTTTGAGCGTCAGGTGCCGAGACGTGCAGCACGCCAGACCCAGACCATCATGAGTAGCTGAACAGGCAGACGAAGCCACAGGAGCAGCTGCCACACCGTGGAGGCCCCGATTGCGCGGGCCTGCAGGAGCATCTGAACGTTCGCCGGCCACACCATGAAGAGGAGCAGGATCAACCCGATTCCGGCGATGGCGCGTGTGCGCTCGCTCAACAACCCGAGGCCGCCCAACACCTCCGCACCGCCGCTGATCAACACGAGCGCCGTCGGCCACGGCAGCGTTGGAGGTACCGTGCGCGCGTAGGAATCAGCGAGCAGGAAGTGCATGGAGCCCGAGACGACGAACAAAGCGGCAAGCAAGCGCCGCGACGGAGCAGAAGCTAAATTCATCGAGCCGGCATAGGCACGGAGCCGCGGACGAGCACCGGCCGGGGTTCCGGCCGGCGCTCGTCTGTTCAGCGGCGGAATATCCTGCCCAGCACGGGGATCATCCGCGGCAGGATACGAAGCACCATCTTCAGCACGTAGGTGCGGAAGATCCAGCGAAACAGGGTGGCGATCATGGCGTACACTCCGGGAAATCGGGATCGGTTGAATTCGGATCTTGCCTACCTCTTTCCCTCATGCCGGTTTCATACCCATACTGCAGGCTTCACCGGAAATGTCCGCCTCGGCACCGCTTGTGCTGCAGCGCGTGGAGTTCCCGCGCCACCGGCCTCGGTGCGGCTTCGGATGGCGACGATCCACATCTTTCCAGGAGAACGGCATCCCGATGCGCAGATCTATCTCCGTTCCGCTACCCGCGCTCCTCTGCAGCCTGCTCCTCCTCCTCGGGAGTGGCTGCGCACCCGCCATCTCCTCGCCCGCCGCGACGGCGGAAGCGTCCTCGATGCATGCCGCGGAGGCACCCGCCACGGGCACGGTGAGCTCCGAAGCATGGGCAGCGGCGATATACAAGGCGTGCGGCGCTCGGAAGGGGGAGGTGAAGTCCACCTGTTACGAAGGCGAGCTCCTCTCGCTGCTCGGTGCGGAGGGCGTGGGTACGGCGATGGCGGTGCTGGACCTACTGGGGCGGCACGATGGCGACGTCCAGCACCTCGGCCACGTGTTCGCGCACGGGATCGGGATCGCCGCGTATACGAGCCGCGAGGAGGTGGGAAGCGTCTTCGCGCAGTGCACACCCGTCCATCAATCGGGGTGCTACCACGGCGTGATCCAGGCGTACTTCTCGGATCTTACCGCCTCCTCCCCTCATCCGCGGGTGACGGCGGCGGAGACGAACCAGCTCTGCGTTGCCTACCGGGATGCGGGCGCCAGCCGCTGGCTGCTTTTCCAGTGCGCGCACGGGATGGGGCATGGACTCGTCGCGCTCCACGACCGCGACCTGCCGCGCGCGCTG
>JACDHR010000328.1 GCA_013820915.1 Gemmatimonadota bacterium | reverse complement strand
GGCCATACCAGAACAACAAGAAGGTGCGCGTCGCCGGCCCCTTCACTGTCGAGAGCCTGTCGCCGCACCGCGTGCTCGGTGTGGACGAGAACGACGAGCTGATCGACAACGTCGCCGAGGCGCACGACGCTTACGTGGCCAAGCAGGACTTCCCGCAGATCGTCCTGGAGAACCTGCGCACCGCCGGCGTGCAGCAGGCGCACAAGGAAGACCGTATCACCTTCACCGCGCTCGCCCCCTGGCCCGGCGACCTGATCTGCGCCGACGGCAGGTTTGTGGCTAGTGGCGAGTGGTTTGTGGCTAGTGGGCAAGGACAAGCCACTAGTCACAAACCACAAGGCACTGAACTCCGCGCCGGCATCTTCATCGGTCCCGAGTTCGGCACCGTCACCCGCCCCGACCTGGTGGACGCCGCGCGCGAGGCTGCGGAGGCAGATTTCGACGTGCTGATCGCCTGCGCCTTCAACTACGAGGCGCACGCCACCGAGTTCAACAAGCTCGGCCGCATTCCGGTGCTCAAGGCGCGCATGAACGCCGACCTGCACATGGCGGAGGACCTGAAGAACACCGGTAAGGGCAACCTCTTCGTCATCTTCGGCGAGCCGGACGTGGAAGTGGTGAGTGGCTTGTGGTTGGTGGCTAGAAACGGGAGGATGGTGGCGAGCGATGGCAGCGTTGAAGAGCTATCGGGACTTGGAAGTCTGGAAGAAATCAATCGACTTGGCCGAGAAGATCTACCAGGTCTCAAGAAGCTTTCCGCCGGAGGAACGATTCGGGCTGACAAGCCAGGTACGTCGGGCGGCGGTTTCGATTCCGGCCAACGTCGCCGAGGGAGCAGCTCGGACGGGAACCGGGGAGTTTCTCCAGTTCCTGAGCGTAGCTCGCGGATCACTGGCGGAGGTGGAGACGTTCTTGATCCTGGCGGAGCGCCTTCAAATGCTGGCGCAGGCGGAACTGCGGGTGCTACTGGATCAGACAGCGGAAATCGGCAAGATGCTCGGCGGGCTCCAGCGCTCACTGCGATCCAGGCGCTGACCCCGGCCGACTTTCCGCTCTCACTAACCACCAGCCACTACGCACAAGTCACTGTTCACGGCGTGGACGTCTTCGACCCCAGCACCGGCGGGGTGCGCAGCGACGGCGCCGATGGTATCGCGTGCTGGTTCATCGACACCGACTACAATGGTGAGAGCTTCTTCGTCCGCCACGCCTACTTCCTCGGTGCCAACGATCCCTACAAGGCATTGAAGACGACACTGAAAGCCGAGATCGACGAGGATGCGTGGGCCACGCTGAACAGCGACACCTCGCGGGCGTTCCCGAAGCCGAAGTCCGGGCGGATCGCGGTGAAGGTGATCAACCACCTGGGGGACGAGGTGATGAAGGTGTTCAGGGTGGATGGAGGTGCGAGGTGAGCACTCAAATACCAGGGACGACGAGCGGATCGCGTCTGACATGCCCATAGATCCCACCCTCCTGCTCCCGTTGGATGCACTCGTGCGTTCTGTGATGGTTAACAGCGGGATCCCGCACTCCCTCTTGCTGGGTGCCGGAGCATCCATCAGCTCTGGAGTAAAGTCGGCTGGGGCGTGCATCTGGGAGTGGAAGCACCAGATCTTTCTCACGAACTTGGCACCCGAGCTCGCTCCGCACTACAGAGAACTCTCGCTGCCCTCAGTACGACAGACAGTTCAGCGTTGGCTGGATGCACAGGAAGGCAAGTACCCCGCCGAAGGTGCTCCTGACGAGTACAGCCGCTACGCCGAGCTAGCGCATCGAATCACCGGCGACCGAGCGGCCTACTTTCGCAACTTAGTCGCGGAGATTGAGCCCGGCCCTGGGTATCGTGTCCTCTGCCTCCTCGCAAGAGCGGGGGTTTTTCGGTCGGTCTGGACAACAAACTTCGATGGGCTCACCCGGAAGGCCGCGGTTCGCGCGGGGCTTGACGTGTACGAGGTTTCTGAGGACAGTGCCGCGCGCATCCACCGCCCTGCTCCGCCGAATGCCCTGCTGCACGTCGCACTGCACGGCGACTATCGGTACGATGCACTCCGGAACACCGATCAGGAGCTGAGGGAGCAGAATGCCGCCCTATCTGGCGCACTGGGCACCGCTGCCGCCTCTCAGCCAATGATCGTGGTGGGCTACAGTGGCCGGGACCGTTCCGTTATGCGTGCGCTTGCGGCAGGATACCGCGAGACAGGCCCCGGGCGGCTGTTCTGGTGCGGGTTCCGTGATGAAGAACCTTTGCCGGAGGTAGGCAAGCTGATCACTTGGGCCCGCGAGCACGGGCATGAGGCTTATTACATACAGACGATGGGGTTTGATGATCTCCTTTCCCGCATTGCGGCTGCGTGCCTGTCCGGGGATGCGGCAGCCGAGGCCCGTGCGGTCGTGGCCGCAGGCGCAGCCGCGCGAGATGTGGATCCGCCCCCGTTTCGGATCGAGTTCCAGCATGCGGCGGGGCTGCTGAAGACGAACGCCTTCCCGGTCACCTGCCCCACCGAGGTGCTACAGTTCGCGGCGCCGGCGTTCACCGGCGAAGGTGCCTGGGGGATGCTTCGTGCCCACACCGCCGGCACGAACGTCGTTGCCGTGCCGCAGGGGAAAAAGGTGCTCGCGGTCGGTCTAGTGGACGACGTCCGACGGCTGTTTGAGCTGCTAGAAGAGGAGGTGATTGAACGGGTCCCAATTGATGGGAGGGATCTGAGCCGCGAGGATGGAGCGGTCGTCAGTCTGCTCACCGCCGCACTAGTCCGAGCGGTCGCCGCGGCAAGGGACCTCGACACCGACGGCGAAGATTTGCTCTGGACCCGGGAACGAGGTGTCCGCCACCAGATTGCGCGGACCACCTGTTTCGTTCAGCAGGCCGCTCTGCTCAAGCTGCGGAGACAGGCTAGGAAGGACTATGTCCTGCTGAAGCCAACGATCCGGGTGACCGATGCGCGTGGCGCCCCCGTGTCGCAGGACGTCAGTAAGGAGGCGAAGCGGCAGATCCTCGGAAAGCAATGGAACCAGCAGTTCAACGACGCGCTGGTTCGTTGGAAGGACCGTATCTTCCCGGACGAGGGTCGGACTTTCGAGTTCCCGCACGGCCAGGCTTCCACCTTCCAGTTCCACATACGCAAGGCGCCGGCACTCGCAAAGATACTGAGCGCATCACCGCGCGGCGCAGTCCAGACCGCCCCGGGTCTGGATCGCCACGTCCGCCACTTCGGAACGATCTTTGACGAGCCGGCCCTCATCTTCGCCCCGCGCCGGGGTGGGGCGGAGGTTCGCGACCCGCACCCGATCCGCGGCCTGGTCCAGAACCGCCCGTACGACTACGTGCTCACGGCGAAGGGCCTGGCAGCGGAGATCCGCCTCGGCGTGGTCTGCCCACGCACAGATGTGGCCGCTTTCGGAGCCTATCTCGCGCGCCTCCACCAGACGATCCAACCAGACAGCAAGCAGGAGTACCTGCTGCCGTATCCAGGATTCGAAAAGGTGTTCGGCGCTGCACTCGACATTCCCGATCCCAAGGGCGCCTGGTACACCGTGAAGGAGCCAGTCCAGGGCACCGACATTCGGGAGGGAGCCCTTCAGCTCCGCCGCCAGCTCCAGCAGGCGATTGACGCCCTGGTCGGCGCCTGCGCGCCTACGGCGGTGGTAATCTATATACCGTCCCGCTGGCGCCCGTGGGAGAAGTACGACCTGGACGGTGAGGTCTTCGACCTACACGACTTTATCAAGGCGTACTGCGTTCTGAAAGGTGTAGCGACACAGTTCATCCGTGAGGAGACCACTACCAAGCGGTATCAGTGTGAGATCGCTTGGTGGCTTGGTTTGTCGCTTTACGTCAAGGCGATGCGAACGCCGTGGATCTTGGATGACCTCGATAAGGATACGGCATTCGTGGGACTGGGATTCTCGCTTGACCCGCGGTCCGAGCGCGGCAAGCACGTGCTGCTGGGATGCAGCCACATCTACAGCTCGGATGGAATCGGCCTTGCTTTCCGACTAAGCAAGCTCGATGAGGGATTCCAGCGGCGGGGCAATCCGTTCATGTCCAAACCTGACGCGCGCCGCATGGGTGAGCAGGTACGGCAGCTCTTCTGGGAGACGCACCAGCGAGTGCCATCGCGGGTAGTGTTGCACAAGAAGACACCATTTCGGCGCGAGGAGCGGGAAGGCTTACTAGAAGGAATGCATGGGGTCGAGCACGTGGACATGCTCGAAATCAACGTCGATCCTATGCTCCGTTGCGTCGCACTCCGGCCGACCGGAGGTGGACAATTCCGCGGCGACGCCTACCCGGTGCGTCGGGGTGCTGCGGTGGTGATTGAGTGGAATCGAGCCTTGCTTTGGGTGCACGGCGCGGCCGACCCAGTGACCCCAGGCCCAAAGCCGTACTACCAGGGCAAGAGCCGCATCCCGGCGCCCCTCGTTGTCCGGCGATACCACGGCTCGACAGGGCTCGACGTACTTGCAGGTGAGATCCTGGGGCTATCCAAGATGAACTGGAACACGTTCGATATGTATGCCAAGCTTCCCGCCACAATCGAATCCTCAAACCGCATCGCAAAGATCGGCGGACTGCTTGAGCGCACGAACCCCAGCTCCTTCGACTATCGGCTATTCATCTGATGCGCATGGCCAGGTGAGGAGCGGATGCAGCTCGGGCACATACCACCTCGACCCAGGCCATCAGTGAACAGGCTGCACATGCTCCGGTCCAAGGGGCAATTCGCCCGACTGCCGGTCCTGCTGTCTGCATTCTAAGAGGCTGTCGAGAAACCTAACGGAGGGTGGTGTGTATGCGTTGGTCATGAAACGACAACGCTATAGCACCGACCTGAGCGATGCGCAGTGGGAGCG
>JACDHR010000054.1 GCA_013820915.1 Gemmatimonadota bacterium | reverse complement strand
GCTCCGCCGGATGGCCCTCCTCGGAGTCGGCGCCCCGCCGCAGCCGACCCACGGTGTAGCGCGAGGCGGCGGTGCCGAGAACCGCACCTGCCACAACGTCGCTCGTCCAGTGGCGGTCTTCGTGGAGGCGCGACCAGGCCACGAGAGCGGCGGCTCCATAGCTAACGCCGCTCACCCACGGACGCTCCGCCTGATCGGAGATCGCCGTGGCGAGAGCGAAAGCCGTGACAACATGACCGGACGGGAAGGACTGCCAGCCATCGTCCAGATTGAACGGGCGGAAGCGGTCGGTCCGATTCTCCGGGTTGGGCCGCATTCGACCCACGCCGATCTTGAAGACGGCGTTCGCCGCACCGGCCGCCGCCACTCCGGCAAAGGTATGAGCCGCGAAGCGGGAGATCTCTTCCTCGCCCGACAGTCTGCCGATCCCGTACACGGCGCCGACCGTAAGAGCTACCAGCCGCCCGTCTCCCAGCCGGTTGCCCGCATGTGCGAGATGATTCACCTGGTGCGGGTCGGCTGCCGCGAGTTCCCCGCGGATCGCCTGGTCCAGGAGCGCGGCGCTCACCAGCGCCGTGCCCACGCCCATCCACACACCCGCCCGAGTAGTGTCTTGCTGAGCGCTCAGCCGCAACGGTGCCGCCAGCAGTAGCAGAACAGCGGTGAGGACCGAGATCAGCCGTACGGACATGCGCGCCGCCGGCGGCCGCGCGGGGCGGGTGTAGAACTTGGTCGTCAACTCTTCACGGGCTCGGCAGAGGAAGTGAATCGCGCGGAGGGCCGCATCACGAACACGGCGTGTGCTGCGATTCCCGGACCTGCCGTGGTTCTTGTAGACTCGCCAAAGATACCTTTTCGCATCGGCAACTTCAATCCCGCCGCCTCCTTTCTCCACCTGCTTGACAACCGCCCGGGCCGCAACGTAGGTTGGTCGCATGTTGAAAATGGTTCTCATTCGCATTTGGTTACCAGTCACTCAACGACGGCGAAAATGATCTCTCGCTTCGCTCGGCTCCGGCGTGCAGCGCCCATACTGCTCTCGCTCTTCATCGCCCCGAGCCTCGCGTTCGCGCAGGACGGGACCCTGCAAGGGCGCGTAATCAATGCGGCCAGTGGCGCGCCCCTGGTGGGTGCGGAGGTCCGAATTCTCGGACCCGAGGCGCGTGTTCGCACAAATGCCGAGGGGCGGTACCGATTTGATCGGGTCTCCACCGGCGCGTACGCGGTGCAGGCGTCGCTTACCGGGTACCGTGCGGCGCAGCGAGCTGCCGTGATTCCGCCAGGCGCGGTGGTGGAGCTGGACCTCGCGCTGCAGACGGCGGAGCTACGGGCGCCGCAGGTGGATGTCATCGGTGTTGCGGCCGAGGCGCTGGAGCGGATCCCCGGCTCGGCCGCCGTTGTCGGGCAGGTGGAGCTTCAACAGCGGATCCCGCTCTCGGGCAACGAGATCTTCCGCACGATCCCGGGCCTCTACGTTCAGGAAGAAGAGGGCGTGGGGATGCGGGCGAACATCGGCGTGCGGGGGCTGGATCCGGACCGCAGCCGCAACGTGCTGGTTCTGGAAGATGGCGTGCCGGTGTCGCTCAACCCGTACGGTGAGCCGGAGATGTACTATACGCCCCCCATCGACCGCATGGCACGGATCGAGGTGGTGAAGGGGAGCGGGTCGATCCTCTTCGGTCCGCAGACGATCGGCGGTGTGATCAACTACGTTACACCCGCCCCACCGCGCACTCCCACGGCCAATGTGGATGTGCGCGGCGGCACGGGCGGTCTGCTGCACCTTCAGGCGCAACACGGCGGCACCTGGAACAACGTGGGCACTCATGTGGGTGTGCTGCGGAAGCAGGCCGAGGACATTCGCGGCCTCTTCTTCAACATCACGGACGTAACCGGCAAGGCGGTGCTCGGTCTCGGTGAGCGCTCCGAGATGGGGCTGAAGCTGAGTGTCTACGATGAGGAGTCGAACTCCACCTACGTGGGTCTCACGGAGGCGATGTTCGAGCAGAACCCGCACCAGCACCCCTCGCCGGCCGACCGGCTTCGGGTGCGTCGCTACGCGGCGTCCGCCACGCACGAGCTGCTGCTGGGCGCGAACGCTGTGCTTCGTACCACCGTCTACGGCAACACCATCTCTCGCAACTGGATGCGGGAGGATTACAACAACAACGATTCGCAGCGCACGGAGATCCTGCTGCGTGGCACCACGGGCAACCGCAACCGCAGCTTTGATGTGGCGGGTGTGGAGCCCCGGCTTCAGCTGAATCACCGCTTCGCGGGGATCCGGAACGAATTGGACGCCGGATTCCGGCTGCACGCTGAGTGGGCTGAAGACGCGCACATCAACGGGAGCACGCCGACGTCGCGAACGGGCGTGATCCGTGATTACGAGCTGCGTCACGGCCGCGCGGCCTCCGGCTTCCTCCAGAACCGCTTCGAACTGGGCGAGCGCTTCTACCTGACGCCAGGGGTGCGCGTGGAGTCTTTCACCTTCGACCGCAACATCCTGCGCCAGCGGGTGGAGGGTGTTCCGACGGATGTAGACATCCGGTCCTCGGACCGGGTCACCGAGGTGATCCCCGGGCTGGGAATGAGCTGGCTCGCGGCCAATAACTGGACCGTTTTTGCCGGAGCACACCGTGGCTTTGCCCCGCCACGCATCAAGGACGCCTTCGTGGTGCAGCCGGGCACCGGCGGGCAGGCAGAGCTGGTGTCTCTGCAGCTGGATGCGGAGCGGAGTTGGAACGCGGAGCTGGGCACGCGCGCCACGCCCGTTCGGGGTGTCCAGTTCGAGGCAACGGGTTTCGTACTCGATTTCTCGAACCAGATCATCGCGCCCTCGCTGTCCGCGGGTGCCGTGGCCCAGGCGGCACTGGCGAACCAGGGCGAAACGCGTCACACGGGGATCGAGGGCGCGGTCGGCGTCGAGCTCGGCCAGCTCGCGGGCCTGCCTTTCGGCCTGTTGACGGAGCTGAAGTACACGCACGTACGGTCGATCTTCTCGGCAGAGCGCTTCATGCGGGATCCCGCGGGAGACACGATCGACGTACGGGGCAACCGCCTGCCCTACGCGCCGGAGAACATCCTGGTCGCGGGGCTCGCGCTCGAGCTCCCCATGGGGCTTCGTCTTCGGGCCGACGGCACCTACATCGGCGACCAGTTCGCGGACAACTTCGAAACCGTCGCGCCACGCCCCGACGGGCGGGTCGGCCTGATTCCCGCCCACACCGTGTGGAACGTAGCGGGCACCTACCGGCTTCCGATGTGGGACCTCGAACTCTTCGGGACGGTGAAGAACCTGCTCGGCGACACGTACATCGCTTCACGACGCCCGGAGGGAATCATGCCCGGGCTGCCGCGCACCTTCACGCTGGGCGCCCGGGTCGCGCTCTGACCCGGCAGCGGGCCTGCGAAACCGGGTGGAAAGCAGTCAAGCTCCCGTTCCTCCGACCGGGGCAACAGCCCCGCGCGAGCGGGAGTTCTGCGTGAATGTTGAGAATGGATCTCGATCGCACTATATTGGGCGGCTTGGCGTCCGGACTTATTACTTTGGGGCGAATGCGGGCGATGAAAGTCTCCGATGTTGCGGTTCAACACGGCGTGGTCCAGCGGGTGAACCGCCGCCCCGAGGCGAGCGCCGCTTCCCCCGCCACGCCGCGGAACGCGGCGCGGAACGCGGCGCGGAACAGCGTTGCTCGGCGCTGGCGCGCCGAGCAGCCGATCTTCGCCCTGGGTCTGGTCCTTTCGGTCGCACTGCACGCGGCCGGTCTGGTGTGGATGGGCTTGCCGGCCTCCGACCTGGAGGTGACGCGTAACCGCACGCGGGCCGAGACCGTGGATCTCCCGATTCTCACGGGCGTCGCTCTTCCGGCGGTGCAGCCGCCCACCCCGGCGGTTCCTCCGGCCGCACAGATGCGGACGGCCGAGCCAACGCCGCCGGCTCGCATGGAGCGGTCGGCACCGGGGATCGTCGCCGCGGTTCCCATTCCGGATGCAGGCATCTCGCTTAGCGCCGCGGGTGCGACTCCACCCGCGAATCCCGCCGTGCATGCTCCCATGGCAGCGGGCACCTCGTCGGCGCTTGCCTTGCCGGCGGCACGCGGCCAATATGAACAGCAGATTGCCCGCTGGGTGGAGCGTCAGCGCGACTACCCGCTGGCGGCGCGGCGGCGCGGGGTGGAGGGGATCGCGATTATAAGATTGCTGCTCGCCGCCGACGGCTCGCTCCTGAACGCACAGATCGTGCGGGATACGGGAGTCGCCCTGCTCGATCGCGCGGCATTGGGGATGGTGGAGCGCGCGGCACCGTACCCGGCGCTGCCGGTCGGCCTCGGTGGGTCGCAGGTCGAGATCCTCGTGCCGATTCACTTCTCCCTCGGAACGTGAGCAGACGCGGGCGGACGAATCACCCGCGGCGGGCCGGTGTCGGCCTGCCCGGCCTTCATTTCTGAACTTCCCGGAGAACTCCTATGAACGAGGTGCTTCGCCAGCGCTTGTGGCGCCATATCGAGGCGCTTCCGGAGGAGCGCATCTACCAGGTACTCGATTACATCGAGTTCCTCAGCTCCAAGTACGCGCGCGAGTCGGTGAGGCCGCCGACGTCCTCTCTCCAGAAGTTCGGCGAGCGCCTCGAGGACGCCATGCGGGTGCAGGGCGTGGCCACCCGCGCCATGCGCGGCGCGCTCGACGCGGTCGGCACCGCGGATCGTGTTTTCGGCGGCCTCGCCGAAGCCAGCCGCTCTCTGCTGCGGGAGGTCGACTCCGGGCTTCAGAACCCTTCCACCGATTCTGCTCCCGCGCGGATTCCTCCGCCACGCGAGGAGCCGAGCCAACCTGAGGCACGGGCCGAGCCGCCGCCGTCCAGCTACTGAACGTCCGCAGTCTTTTCGACTCCCCCCGCACCGGGAGCATCGTTGACAGCGTTCCCGCCGCTGCCGTATCTTGTGTCATGGGACTCCGTACTTGCGGTTCTTCCGCCCGCGCGCCCGCCGCGGCTCACTTTCTCCGATACCGGGGAGGAGAGCACCGGTGGGCGCTTCGCTTTGTGGAGGCAGAATGATACGCCCCGATACACTCTCTACCCGTTTCGCGGGGGAGGGGTTGACCTTCGAAGACGTTCTCCTCGTCCCGCGGCACTCTACCGTACATCCGGCCGAGACGCAGGTCGATTCGCTCCTCACCCGCTCGATCCGGCTATCGATCCCGTTCGTCTCCGCTGCCATGGACACCGTTACGGAGTGGCGGATGGCGATCGCGATGGCGCGCGAAGGCGGGATCGGGATCATCCACAAGAACATGTCGATCGACCGCCAGACAGAGCATGTAGACCGGGTGAAGCGCTCCGAGAGCGGGATGATCCAGAACCCCGTCACCATCGAGCCGGAGACCTCTCTGCGCGACGCGGTTCGTCTTCTGGAGCGGTTCAGCATCAGCGGTGTTCCGGTCGTCACGGAGGGGGGAGTGCTGGTCGGGATCCTCACCCACCGCGATCTGCGGTTCGCCACCGACATGGAGTCCACCGTAGAGTCCGCGATGACGCGCGAGGGGCTGATCACCGCACCGCTGGGCACCTCGCTCGGCGACGCGGAGCGGATTCTTCACCGGCACCGCATCGAGAAGCTCCCCGTGGTGGACGGTGAAGGCCGGCTTCACGGACTGATCACCTTCAAGGACATCAACAAGCGCCGGCAGTTCCCCAACGCGTGTAAGGACGAGCACGGCCGCCTGCGGGTCGGCGCCGCGATCGGAGCGGCGGAGCGCGACCTCGACCACGCCGCATCCCTCGTCGGCGCGGGTGTGGACCTGCTGGTGGTAGACACTGCCCACGGGCATTCCGAGGGGGTGCTCCAGGCGGTTGCGCGGATTCGCGAGAGGTTCCCCGACGTTCAGTTGATGGCGGGTAACGTCGCGACGCGAGAGGGTGCCGCGGCGCTCGTCGACCGCGGTGTAGATGCGGTGAAGGTGGGTGTCGGGCCCGGCTCGATCTGCACGACGCGGGTGGTGACAGGGGTGGGCGTTCCTCAGCTCACCGCGGTCATGAACGCCGTGGAAGGGGCCGAAGGACGCGTGCCCGTCATCGCCGACGGCGGGATCCGGTTCTCCGGAGATGTCGTGAAGGCGATCGCGGCGGGCGCCGGGGCGGTGATGATGGGTTCGATGGTGGCAGGAACGGAGGAGAGCCCCGGCGAAGCGTTCCTGCTGGAGGGGCGTCGCTTCAAAACGCTGCGGGGGATGGGGAGCCTCTCGGCGATGGAAGAGGGCTCCGCCGACCGCTACTTCCAGGATGCCTCGGAAACCCGGAAGTTCGTACCCGAAGGCATCGAAGGACGCGTGCCATACAAGGGCCCCGTTGCCGACACTATCTACCAGCTGGTAGGTGGCCTCCGGTCGGGGATGGGATACCTCGGGTGTGGCACGATCGATGAGCTTCGCACCCTGCCCCAGTTCGTGCGCATCACCGGAGGCGGACTGCGTGAGTCGCACCCGCACAACGTAACGATCACCCGCGAGGCGCCGAACTACTCGGGTTGAGCCGCTTCTGGCCGGGAGCTGCGGATGCCTTGGTGGGGGACTGACCCTGCGTCTTTTCGGGTGCGGGCGCGGCGCTTGCAATTGCCATGGAGAGAAAACTTTCTCCCCCATATCACGACAGGTAATCATGGCCAGCGGACGTACGCAACTGTGGAAAACCGCCCTGATCATCGGGCTCGTGCTGCTGATTATCGGAATGATGCTGAGTGGTTTTGTCATCTGGTACATCGCGCTCTTTTTCCTCCTCCTCGTTATGGGCGGGGGAGCGCTTCTATATACTAAGCTGGGGCCGCCGACCCGTTGATGGTCGCGCCAGCCTCTGCCTCCCTTCAACTACGCACAACATGGCAGCGATTCGCCTTCTCCATCTCGCCCACGCCCGCTCCGGCGACAAGGGCGATACGGCCAATGTCGGACTGATCGCGCGCGACCCCGAGTTCTACCCGCTGCTGGTCGAACAGGTGACCTCCGGGAAGGTAAAGGAGCACTTCGCCGGGATCTGCCTGGGAGAGGTGGAACGCTTCGAGCTTCCCAACCTGCATGCGCTCAATTTTCTCCTGCACAACGCGCTGGGCGGGGGCGGCACGGTATCCCTGAAGACGGACGCGCAGGGCAAGACCCTGTCCACGGCGCTCCTCCGGCTCCGGATCGACGTTCCCGACGCCATGGCGGAGCGGGCGATGCAGCAGAGCGGCGAGGCCGCCTGATGGCCGAAGAGCCGGTACTCCTTACCGATACGCGGGAGGGCGTACACTGGATCACGCTGAACCGTCCGGAGAAACGGAACGCGCTGAGCGGAGAACTGGTCGAGTCGCTGAAGACGGCGCTCGCCGCGGCGGATCGCCACGAGGAGGCGCGCGTGATCGCGGTGCGCGGGGCAGGGAAGGACTTCTGTTCCGGTGCGGACCTGAGCGCTCTGCGGCGGATCTTGGAGGCTTCCGTTCTGGAGAACCTCGATGATGTAGATGCCCTGGCCGAGTTGTTTCTCCTGATCCGCCGCCTGCGGAAGCCCGTGGTGGCGGTGGTGCATGGGCGTGCCCTGGCGGGCGGATGCGGACTCGCGACAGCCTGTGATCTCGTGCTCGCCGTGGAGGGTGCGCAGTTCGGGTACCCGGAGGTCAAGATCGGCTTTGTCCCGGCGATGGTCATGGCGATCCTGCGACGTAACGTCTCCGAGAAGCGCGCCTACGAGCTCGTGGCCACCGGCCGCCTGATTGCGGCCGCGGAGGCGGAGCGGATCGGCCTGATCAACCAGGTGTTCCCGCGCGATCAGTTCGACACGGCATCGACGGAGTACGTCGCTGCGCTGGCCCGCCAGAGCGCCTCGGCCGTTCAACTCTGCAAGCGTCTCCTTTACCACCAGGACGGGATGGGATTCGAGACGGCCGTACGTGCCGGTGCGAACCTGAACGTCGTCGCCCGCATGACGGACGATACCCGCGCCGGCGTCGCATCCTTCCTCGCGAGCCGGAGCTGACCCGTCCGGTTCTGCCACGGGGAGACGCGGCGGTAGCTGTTCTCGAAGGAAACGCGCGGAGGGGGAGGACAGGATGAAGTGGAGGCGGTCTCCGCAGCCGGCATCTCACCCGTGGATCGACGCACGAAAAGAACGGGGAGGGTGGAGCACGGCACCGAGATACTGCCTCCACGCCTTCAGGTTCCTGAGTTGGGCTCGCAGCACCTCGACCCGCGTTGCGGGCGGCCCGGGCGAGAACGTGGTGCGGGCGACCGCCTCACGCTGCCACGGGCGCGAAGCACCGTGCCCGCTGCGGCGGGGCTGCACCGCCAGCGACCAGAGAGATCGAGAGAGATACACCGACGGGCACGCCACCCTGGACGGGAGGAGTCCGGCGGTGAAGTGCCCCTCCAGCCGCCGCAGGATCGCCTCGCTCTGCCGTGGCCGCAGGTCGGCGAGTACGCGCGGCGGAAGACGCACTCCCGCGAGGTTTCGGGCAAGACGTAGCGTCCAGTAGGCTGATGTAGTCGCGCGGGCCGCGCGGGCAGTCCGGGCAAATGAATCCCAGTCCGGGGAGGCTCGCGTGGTAAGCATCTCGAGGTCGCGGAAGGCGCGCCACGCTCCGCTCCGCGCCATATGCGACCAGAAGAAGTGCACGCAGAGGTGGAGGAGCGCATCCGACGTGCTCGGTACATACGCCGGCTGCCCGCCGACGTGCACCGTTCGAGCGTCTTCCCAGATGCGCTCGAGCGGGATGAGGAACGGGTGCGCCTCGCTCAGCAGATCGGTGTGGATCTCGAGGTCGAGCCCCGCGCCGCTGACATCCTCGAGAGGAGGCAGGTGATGGTGGCCACGGTAGAACTCATCACGCTCCTCGCCGGCGGTCTGCCGCCAGCCATGCTCCTGCAGCAAGACCCACGCGCTGCGCGCCGCCTCCCGCGGGACGAGAAGATCCAGGTCCGCCATGGGCCGTGCGGCGAAGCTCGGGTACACGGTTGCGCCGAGTGCCGCACCCTTGAGCAGGAGGACGGGGACCCCGGCCGAGCTGAGAACGCGGAGCGTCGCGTGGAGCCGCTGCTCCAGGAACGACTGTCGGAACTCCGCGACCATGGCCATACGCTGGAGCGACCCCCGGGCCTCGGCGGAAATGCTTACCTCCGGGAGAGAGGCAAGCCTGCGCCACAGAACGGGGACCGCTGTCTGCTGGGTAGCGAGGCGCGCCAGATAGCCCCAGTCGAGTTCTCCTTTCAGAAGCTCGGTCAGGGCGTCGTCGTTCTTCTCACCACCGGCGGTGAGGAGAACGACCTGTGCTTCGGGCGATATAAGCGGTCGGCGCACGGGATAGCCGTTTCAGTACTGGGCGAGAGTGCCGGACTTGCGTGAGAACAGGAGCGCAGCGCTGAACGTATATGCGCCGAGAGTCAGAAGCACAACGGTAAAGCCGAAGAGGATCATGAGGTCGGAGGCAATTGCGTGGAGCGGCATACCCTCGAGGACGGTATGCCGTAGCGCCCGTAATCCATACGTCAGCGGAATGAAGCTAGAGATATCCTGGATCCACGACGGGATAACCTGCGTCGGATAGTAGACGCCTCCGAGCAATGCCGAAACCGTAAGAACGGCGTTCGGCAACGGCCCCGTCGTGCGGAATGCGAGAACGAGTGCCGCGGCGATCAGCCCGAACGCGGCGTATGAGAGGATCAGCAGAGCGAGTATCACGAGTGCCGATAGCATTCCCTGCCACGCGATCTGCATCCCGAGCAGAAGCCCGCCGAGCAGCATCAGGGTCGCACGAATCGCAGTCCAGATGAATCCATAGCTCACCATCCCGCTCAGCAGCACCGGGAGCGGGGTCGGCGTCGTGAGCAGTGCCTCGAGCGTGCCCGTGGCAATCCCGCCGCGGATCGCGCCGGGGAGGGAATTGACGGCACTGCCCAGGAACGAAAAGACAATCATCCCCGTGAGCAGAAACGCGAAGTACTCGCCTCCCTGATTCGCGATCGACTCACCGATCACCGGCTGAAGTGCTCCGGCGATGAAGTAGATCGGCACGATGACCGCCGCCAGCCCACCCAACGACATCACCATGTTGAGGCGGTAGCTCGTCGCTACCAACCAACTTGCGCGGGCGAGCATGAAGATCTTATACATCACGGGACACCGAAGCACGCTGGTTCACGACGCGCTCGATGAGGTCGGCGAGGGTGAAGGGGATTCTCTCGAACGAGGAGATCTCGGCACCTCCCTGCACCAGCTCGGCCAGCACTTCCCCCGCGCGGTTCGCTCCCCCCGGGATCGTCACATCGATTCGGGCCCACCCGTCGTCGCGCATCTCGAGAGACCCGGTGCGGGTGAGACGGCCTGTTCGATGAAGGTGCTCGTACACCGGGTGCGCGGGATCGCGAGTGTCGATCCGGTAACGTTCGCCGAGCACATCGCGGGCGAGGTCTTCAGCGCGCCCGACCGCGAGCAGCCGACCCCGGTTGAGAACCCCTACACGGTCGCACAACTCGAGCGCCTCCTCGGCGTTGTGCGTTGCCAACAGGACGGTGCAACCCTGCACGCCTACGACATCCTCCCGCAGAAACTGCCGGAATCGGCGCGCGGAGACCGGGTCCAGGCTGCGCGTGGGCTCGTCGAGTAGCAGCACGCTCGGGCGCGCGAGCAGCGCGCGCGCGATCAACAGGCGCTGCCGCATCCCCGACGAGAACTTCCCCGCCATCTTCCGGCCGGCGTCGGCGAGCTCTACGGAGTGCAGAAGCTCCCACACCCGCTTCTTCGCAGCCGCACCGCGGAGCCCATGCAGCGCGGCGTAGAGAAGCAGATTCTCGTCTGCGGAGAGGCGCCAATTCAAACTGCGTTCATCGGCGATCACCGGCGTCAGAATCCGGCGCACCCGCTCTGGATGCCGCCGAATGTCGTGCCCCGCCACCATGGCGGTGCCGGAATCCGGGAATACTAAGGTGGAGAGCATCTTGAAGAGCGTCGTCTTCCCCGCGCCATTGGGACCGAGCAGCCCGAAGAATTCACCCCGTGTGATCTCCAGGCTCACGTGATCCACGACGGTAATGAGGTCGCGACGGAATGGATGCCGAGCCATCTCCGCCCAACTACGCTGGAGAGGAAACTTCTTCGTCAGCCCTTCCACACGGACGACCGGCTCGTTCGACGCCACTGTGAGCGCTGGCGCGGCAGCGGAGATGGGTGCGAGAGTGCTCTTCAACTCCTCGGCTAATCTCATACGACGTCCCGCACCTGAGCTCCCGTGACCGGGACGAATGTTTTCACGTGCGCAGGTCGATCGCCGAGGATGATCTCGCCAAACTCCACCCACGCGTGCGCATGAAACGCCGCGTCCTGCATTCGCACGCCGATGCGGACCTGCCCGCCGTGTACTCCGTGCCTTTCGAGAAGGGCCTGGAGTGCAAGCGCTCTCACGAGGCACTTGGGCCGGAAAATTCCATGCTCCGCTGCGCGTTCCACGGCCAGGGCGAGACCATGGGCGAGTTCCGGCTCTTCCAACACCGGTCCCGCCGCCGAATCAGGGTTACGACCGAAGACCATCTTCCCACGCGCCGTCGTGCGGAGCCGGAGTTGAGCGCGCGCAAGCTCCCACTGCGCCTGGATCAACCACTTCCCCTCTTTCGGCTTAAGCCCACGCAGCTTACGTAGTCGGTAGAGCAGAATCTTCACGGCTTGATCCCCCGGGTAGTGGATGAACAAGCCCATGCACCTCGAGGTCCGCGAGCAGTTCCACAATATCCTGCCGGATTGATTCGTGCGGAACCTCCGGATACTCCGCAGACATGTGCGCGCACAGCGCGTCCAATGTGTCGTGAGCTGGCGGAAGTCCCTGCCATATCCGCGCGCCCACACCGTTCAGGCCGTAGTAGATTTCTTCGGCGACGTGCAGTAGCACCGCACCATCTTCCACCGGCTGAAAGATGATCTCGGAGTTCGGGGCAGGCAATAGAGCTTGCATGTGGAGAAGGGTTCAGGTATCGCGAAATCCCGGTTCGAGCCGCCGGCACGAGAGCCCGGGCGCTGGCGTGTCACCCGACCAATGCAATCTCAAGGCCCAGTGGCGGACAGGCAAGGTGAAAAGGCCGAATTGCTTTCCACCGTAATCCCCCGCTTGTGACACGGCGTTGAACCACCGATTTCCAGAGCACGGTGCCGCTCCGTGAAAAAACAGCTTCGGGTGCTTCGTCTGCCGCAATCCGGCTACGGTATGTAGCGTAACTGCAACGGTCGCGTAGGTGATCGGTGTCTGATCAAGCTGGAGTTTGCCACATTATCACCCGCGCGCCGTGAAGATTGATGAAACGAGGAAAACAGCCCGAACCTGATCGCTTCCGTCACTGGAAAGTAACACTCTTCTTCCTTGCGGCAGGTGCGTGGTTCGCCGGCGTGATAACTGCCCAGCCGCTGATCACCGGAACCGCGATCGTGCTTCTGCTCGTCGCTGTCGGATTACGCCTGTTCTCCGGCACTGAACAGTCGAGCGAGACGGAATCAGAGGACGGGGAGGTGTGATGCCCTTTCGCCAGGTTCGCGCGAACGGAATCAGGAGTATGAGGCGGAGACAGCCGGGATCGGGGCGGCCGCGCCGTGCCACTGCAGGAGTTGCTCGACTACGTCGGGAAGACGTTCGAAGTCGCGGACGATCCGGAGGCGATAAACCGGTACTCCGCGGGCCAGAGCGGCGGCACGCTGCAGGATGACGGGCGACTCGGACTTACCGAGCAGAAGGCCGCCCTTGTTCTGCCGGACGAGGTGCACAGTCGCCTCCACCGGAGAAAGCAGATGCCGCTCTGCCGCTGGAGCGGATCCATCGGCACGCACGGGCGCCAGAATGTAAATCGCCGATAGCGGCAGCTCTTCGTGTACGAGATGTTCGGCGTTGATGTCCGTCAGCACGTGCTTTCCGCCATATCCAGCGCGAGCTGGCAGGGGACCGTCGATCAGCCGGGCGGCGGAGTCACTCCGGAGCCGGATCTGATGGATCCCCGGCCGCATCATCGGTGGGTTGCCGATCGAAACCGGGAGTGCATCGTCCGTGGCGAGCCGTGCGCCGGCCTCCACCAGAGCGTGAGCAAGCGTGGATTTGCCGTGGAGCTTCGGAGCTACGAAGGCCACGCCTCCACTCTGCAGCCCGACCGCGCTGCCGTGGAGGCAGAGGGTCCCAGCCGCATGGAACGCCGTGGCAAAGCCGTACCCGATTACATCGAGCCGCGCCGCGTCTTCGTTCGCCTCGGCACCGGGGCACCACAGGATTTCAGCACCGCCGTCGGGGATGTCGAACGTCCCCGTGTCGTCGTATGCCAGCCGAAACCCCTCCGGCATCCGGAAAAGGCGGACGTGCATGGAGCCGGGGATATGATCTTCCCCGATGAGCGTACCACTTCCATGCAGTGGTGGCGAGGCGACGATCCGGAGCGCCCAATCAGCCACGCCGCCCGGGTGCGGCGGTAATTCGGGGAACGAGAGGTCGGAGCGGAAGCATCCACCGAAGATTGCGTAATCAGGCATTCGCGTGGGAAACGAAGAAAGGGTGCGTCTGGGAGGCTCCCGAAGAAGCCTCCCAGAGCTGACGTACACCTTACATGGTGTAGCGATCGTCCGGGTCACCGCCCGGGCCGCCGTCACCGGCTGCGCAGAAGAGCATCGCGTCTCCCGAGCCTGCCCGCAGTACGTCCTGAGTCAGTTCGCGAACACTGCCGAACCGCTCAACCTTCGGCTTCTGGTACATAAGGACTCCCTAGTGTTGGGGATGCCGGGTATTTCGCCACCCGGCGGACGCGCGGCAAAGGTGCCGCAAAGTATAACTGAAATTACGCACTCAGGCCAGCCACTTCTTCTCGAGCGTTCGTATCGGACGGTACCCGGGCACTCTCGCGGGAGCGGAGCCACAACTCGGTCTGCAGCGTAAAGAACAGATGCACCTCTGTGGCACCGGACCCTCCATGTTGCACAAATCGTTCACAACTCTTTCGCAGACGCTCCGCATGAATGATACCGAGATCCGCGAGCCGTGGAGCCAGAAACGTCTCCTTCAACAGGCCAGCATACGGACCCCTAAGGGATCGGCGGAAGTAGCCACTGCTCAGTCCCGTACGTGCTTTCCTGGGTTCGAGGACCGTATCCGGCAGCAAGCCTTTCATCGCCTCCCGGAGGAGCCTCTTGGTCTCCCGTCCCGACGCCCGTTCCTCACGAGGCCGGCTCAGCGCGAACTCGACCACTCGTCGATCGAAGAGCGGCGTGCGAAGCTCGACCCCGGACTCCAGCGCCAGTTCGCCGGCCACGGAATAGATCCGCGAGGTGAACGGATAGAGGAAGTACCAGTACACCTCGTAGTCGGCGTGGCTGCGCCGGCCACGCCCCGGCGTGAACCGCCGCTCGCGCTCGGAGAGCTCGTGCCGCCGCGCGAAGCCGGGTTCGATCCAGTCGGCGACCGGACGATCCAGATAACGCCGGAGAGGTCGTCCGCCGCGCAGGCGAGCGGCGATGTCGAGGGCTATGTCGGGGAGCGACGGCTGGATCGCGTACTCAAAGAAGGCCCGCCACCGTGCCGACCGGGGCCGCCTCGCAGCCCACTCCCGCGCCAGCGACATCCAGCGCCCGGATCGTAAGAGATCGGCCAGGTAGACCGGCGACACCGCGAACAGTGGGTCTCCTCCCGCACCCGTGAACGCCACCCGTGCTCCCACCGACCGGCTCCGCTCCGCGAGGGCACGGTTGAACATCTCGAAGCCGTGCGCGAACGGCTCGTCCCGGTCACCGGCGCGCTCCTCCGCATTCTCCAGAAGAGGGATGCTCTCGACGTCGATCCAGTGCATCGGACTGCCCCATCTCCCGGCCGCGGCGCGGATCAGCTCGTCCTCGTGTCCCGGATCTCCGGGCGGGTAGCTCACCGAGACGGTCTCCAGATGCCCGCCGCCGCGCCTCTCCAGTGCGGCTTCCGCCGCCCCGAGCACCGCCGTGGAGTCGTACCCTCCGCTGAGCCAGAGAGCGGTGGGCCCGGCGGGAGACATCCTCTCCGCCGCCGCCCGGCAGAGAAGCTCCCGCAGCTCGGCTGCCGCCTCACGGAACGGGGTGGAGCTTCGCCCGGAACGTGGCTCCCAGTACCGCTCGATCCGGGTGCCGCGTGCGTCGTGCTGCAACGTACTTCCCGCGGGGAGCCACGAAACGTCGCGGTAGCATGTCTCCCGGCTCGCCGCGAAGAGACCCGAGGCAGCTTCGGCCAGCGCCACAGGGTTTAAATCGCCGGAGCTGTCCGGATGCGCCACGATCGCGCCCGGCTTGGAGGCCACGACAAAAGATTGGCCCGCGGTACCATAGTGCAGCGGCCGGGTACCGGCGATATCCCTCGCGCCGAAAACCAGCTTGCGCGCACCATCCCAGAGGATGAAGGAGAAGTCGCCTTCCAGGTGCCGTACGCACTCGGTGCCCCATGCCCGGTAGGCGGCGACGATCAGGTGGCTCGGCGTGTCCCCGGCGGGCGGCTCGCCCCGGTCTCGCAGTGCCCGAACCAGATCTTCCCTGTAAAAAAGAGACGCATCCGCTGCGAGCGTGATCTCGCCTTCCTTCACGACGAGCACGTTGCCGCTGAACCCAGCGGCGAGCTCCCACTCATTGCGCGCCACACCGAGAACCGCGCCCGGCGCACGAAGGAGCTGCGTACGCTCCCCGCCGCGCTGCCGCATCGCCGCGAGCATCCCGTGTATCGCAGCATCGTCCGGGGCGCCGCCGCCCCGTGGGAACACTCCTAGAACCGCGCTCATCTGAATTGTTCCCGTTGCAAAGTCGGGTTACGTAGGTCTCGCCGCTATGCGTCTGCACCGCGGAACCGCGGTGCCGCACACCGACCAAAGTGCAAACGACATGCCGTGCGAAGTGCCGGAAAAATGCGAAAAAAGCGGCAATCAGACGGCTGAATACTCCACGGAGCCGCTTTCTTCGCGCCGGCCGTGCTACACGTGTCGTATGGCTGCATCGATAAAACGTACCGGTGGTCCGCCCACGTGAAAGG
>JACDHR010000327.1 GCA_013820915.1 Gemmatimonadota bacterium | reverse complement strand
GGATGCGTATGCAGCAGGATACCATGAGGATGCGTATGCAACAGGATACCGCCCAGATGCGTATGCAGCAGCCGCCGGTTCAGCAGCAGCAGATACAGCAGCCACCGGTTCAGCAGCAGCAGATGCAGCCCGAGCCACGCAGGACGATGACGGTTCGGAAGGATCCCTAATACCGCGCCTCGCATGCACCGCCAACAGAGCTGCATGCTGCGGTAGCCCTCACCCCGCCGGCCTCCTCTCCCAAAGCGGGAGAGGGGGAGACTATCCGGCCATCTTCTGTCGTTCCCCTCTCCCCTCGTGGGAGAGGGGTGGCGCGCCGCGCCGGGGTGAGGGCGTCCGGCTGCGCCAGCGGGCTCTCTAAATCGGTGGGCGCCCGCGCGAAAATTAGCGAGGCGGGGGTGCTCCGGACAGGATGTCGCGGCTGACGCTGCGGAGGTCCGGGCGACCGGTCAGCGCCATCGCCCGCTCCAGTTCGCCGCGTAGGATTGCCAGTACCCGCTCGATCCCCGGCTGTCCCTCCGCCGCTAGCCCCCAGAGGTAGGGCCGCCCGATCAGCACGGCGGTTGCGCCGAGGGCGAGTGCCTTGAGGACGTCCGTTCCGCGCCGGATCCCGCCATCCACCAGGACCGGAACCCGACCCGCCACCGCGTCCGCGACGCGCGGGAGCGCGAGCACCGTCGGTTCCGCCGTGTCGAGCTGGCGCCCGCCATGGTTGGAGATGACCACGCCCGCCGCGCCATGCTCCACCGCGAGCACCGCGTCTTCCGGGGTGACGACGCCCTTCACGAGCACCGGAAGCCCCGAGATCTCCCGCAGCCACTCCACCGCCTCCCAGGTGAGCGACGGATCGAACTGCTGCGCCACGAACGCGGCGAGCCCGGAGCCGTGCGTGCCGGGGAAGTTCGCCTGAGCCAGCCCGCGGAAGTTCGCCATGTCCAGCCCCGCCGGGAGCGCGAAGCCGTTGCGGGCGTCGCGCTCGCGGTTGCCGGCCACGGGAAAGGTGACGGTCAGACAGAGCGCCGTGCAGCCCGCCGCTTTCGCGCGCTCCACCAGGTGCGCGGTAAGCCCGCGGTCGCGGAACACGTACACCTGGAACCAGAACGGGCCGTCGGCGGCGCGGGCGGTGTCCTCCACCGTCGTGGTGGAGAGTGTTCCGGCCATCATCATCAGCGTGCCCGCCGCGCGTGCCGCACGCGCGGTGGCGAGCTCGCCCTCCGGGTGCGCGAGGCGCTGGAAGGCCGTGGGCGCGAGAAGGATCGGGAAGGGGAGACGGTGCCCCAGGAGTGCCAGTGTGGTGTCCGTACGGCTCACGTCTACCAGCACCCGCGGGCGCAGCAGGATGGACTCGTAGGCGGCGCGGTTGAGGCGTAGCGTCACCTCGTCATCGGCGGCGCCGGCATAGTAGTCGTAGACCATGCGGGGGAGCCGCGCGCGCGCCACGGCCTCGTACTCCGCAAGGTTGAGCGGCGCGGCGACGGGCTCGATAGCCCCATCCGGTACATCGTCTGCAGGCTCGGTCATGGCGGGTTACTCCGGGGGATCCGGCTCGTCGTGGTCCTCGATCACCCAGCGGCGAACCCGGTCGAGCGCGAGCTGCGCCGTCCAGCTCTTCAGCCAGTCGCGGCCGCGCGCGCCGAGTTGATAGCGGCGCGACCACACCCCGCCCTCCCACGCGAGCGCGATGCACACGGTACCGACAGGTTTGCCGGGAGTCGCGCCGCCCGGCCCGGCGATCCCCGTAGTGGCCACTCCGAGGTCCGCGCCGGAGAGGCGGCGTACGCCGGTGGCCATCTCCTCCGCCGTCTGGGTACTGACGGCGCCGTGCTCGGAAAGCGTCTCCACCCGCACGCCGAGCACGTTGCGCTTCGCCTCGTTCGCGTAGGTGACTACATCGAGTATGAAGCAGGCGGAGCTGCCGGGCACGTCGGTGATCCGGTGCCCGATCAGCCCACCGGTGCAGGACTCCGCAACCGCCATGGTGATTCCCCGTTGCCGCAGCAGGCCGACCACCGTCTCCTCCATCCCCTGGTCACCCACGGCGTAGAGGTGCGTCCCGAGCCGCTGGCGGACGCGCTGCTCCAGCTCGTCCAACCGCTCCTCCAGGTCGTCGCCTGCGCGGCCGGACACCGTGAGCCGGGCCTGGACCCTCGGGAACGCCGCGCGGAAGGCGAGCCGTGCCTCGCCGGGCGCCACGACGCCTTCGAGAAGCTCGTCCAGCTTCGACTCGGCGAGCCCGAAGGTGCTGAACACGCGCGAGGAAAAGCGCTGTTGCGGTGAGCGCGCCTCCAGCCACGGCAGCACCGTCTCGTCCAGCATCCGCTGCATCTCGCGCGGCACGCCCGGCAGGCAGATCACATGGCGCGTGCGGCCGCCGCGCTCCACCTCGCAGATGAAGCCGGGCGCGGTGCCGGTCGGGTTTGGGACGATCACGCTCCCTTCCGGGAAGAGCGCCTGCTTGCGGTTGTTCTTCGGCATGGCCTCAGCGGGGTTCTTCGGCATGGCCTCAGCGGGGTTCTTCGGCATGGCCTCAGCGGGGTTCTTCGGCATGGCCTCAGCAGCTTTGCGGTTCGGCGTCATCTCCCGACCGCGCGCGCGGAAGCGCTCCTCAATCTTGGCAAGCGAACTCTCGTCCAGCCGCAGCTCTTGCCCGGCGAGCTTCGCCACGCACGCGGTGGTCAGGTCGTCGGCCGTGGGGCCGAGCCCGCCGGTGGAGATCACGATCGCGGCGTCCTCCAGCCCGCGCTCCAGCGCGCGGAGGATCGCCGCTTCGTCGTCGGGCGCGGCGAGCGTGCCGACCGGCTCCACGCCAATCGTCCGCAGCCGCTCGGCGAGGAAGGCGGAGTTGGTGTCGATGGTCAGGCCACCGACGATCTCGTCGCCGATGGCCAGCAGAACGGCGGTCATCCGGCTACTTCCCGCGCAGCTGGCGGAGCATCCCCTTGAGCTGCTCGCGCGGCAGCCGGGTCAGCCCGTTGAACTCGCCGCCCGAGGCGATCCACTCGCCGCCGTCGATCACCACGCACTCGCCGTTGATGAAGGGCGCGGCATCGGAGACGAGGAAGGTGGCCAGGTTGGTCAGCTCCTCGTGCTCGCCGAAGCGGCGCTGCGGGATGCGGTCGCGCGCGTGGTCCTCCATCTCCTTCGTGGGCATCAGCTTCTCCCACGCGCCGGGGGTGGGGAAGGGGCCCGGCGCGATGGCGTTCACCCGAATCCCGTACGCGGCCCACTCCACGGCGAGCGAGCGCGTCATCGCCAGCACACCCGCCTTCCCCGCGGCGGAGGGGACCACGAAGGCGGAGCCCGTCCAGGCATAGGTGGTGGCGATATTGAGAATGCTCCCGCCGCGACCCTCCTCGATCATGCGCCGCCCCACGGACAGCGTCGCGTGGAAGGTGCCGTACAGCACCGTCTGCACCACGGCGTTGAAGCCGCCGGGGGAGAGGTCTTCGGTGGGCGCCAGGAAGTTACCCGCGGCATTGTTGATCAGTACGTCGATGCCGCCGAACCGCTCCGCTACGGCGGCAGTCAGCGCTTCCACCTGCTCGAATTCGCGCACATCGCAGGCGTGGGTGAGCACGCGCTCGCCGGCCGAGTCGATCTCGCTCGCCGCCTGCTCCAGCCGGTCCCCGGATCGGCCCGTGATCGCGACTCGGGCGCCGAGCGAGCCGAAGTGCTTCGCCATGGAGAGGCCAAGGCCGGAGCCGCCACCGGTGATGAGGATGGTCTTGCCCTGCAGTAGATCGTCTCTGAACACCGCTGCTCCTTGATTCTCCACGACCTTCTCTCCGGGTGCCGGTGATCTCCGAGCTTCGACGGTGGAATCGTACTGCGTGCGGTGCGAGCACGGAAGGGGGGGCTCGCTGCCGCGGCTGCAGGGGTTCCCCCCGCGGGGGAGAGAAGGGCGGGAAGGATGTCCCGTTAGCCGTGTTTGATGACCACGGTCTTTACCGTAGTCATGTGGTGCAGCGCCTCAAGGCCCTTCTCGCGACCGAACCCGCTGCGCTTGCGCCCGCCGAACGGGAGTTCCACGCCGCCGCCCGCGCCGTAGGTGTTGATGAAGACCTGCCCCGTCTTCAGCCGCTTCGCGCGGCCGCCATATCGCCTCGTGCAGGTCCGCATCCGAGAAGACGACCTGCGGCGATTTGCCGCCGAGCTCGAGCAGCACGGGGCGGTGGTGCCGCGCAGATGCCTTCATGACCAGCGTCCCGACCTCGGGCGAGCCGGTGAACGAGAGATGGTCGATGTCCGCGTGATCGGCGAGCGGAGCGCCCGCCTCTTTGCCGAGCTCGGTCACCAGGTTGATGGATCCCGCCGGAAAGCCGACTTCCTCGAGCAGCTCGAACACGCGGACCACCGCCAGGCAGGCATCCTCCGCAGGCTTCACGACCACGGAGTTGCCCGCTGCGAGCGCGGCGGGCATGCTGCGGGCGCTGATCTGCAGCGGGGAGTTCCAGGGCACAATGATCCCCGCCACGCCCAGCAGCTCGCGCCAGGTCATGACGGAAAAGGCTTCCTGGTACGGGATCGTCTCGCCGTGCAGCTTGTCAGCGGCGCCGGCGTAGAACTCGTGGTAGCGGGCCGTCAAGCGGACATCGGCCCGCCCCTGCGACCCACTCGCCGTTGATGACATTCCTGCCTTGTGCCACAAGCACCTCCTGTTCAGGGCGGCTACTTACGGGAGCGGTAGCCAATGAGTTCTTGTGCATCATCGCCGTTCGACCCGCGCCGGGAGCTTCACAGTGCCTCCCCGGGAATCCTGGATCTTGTTGTCCCAGACCTGAAGGCCACGGGCGAATGTTCCCGGCGTTGCATTACCGGAGTAGCTCTCCCCGCGCGTATTTTTGGAAGTAACAATCCGCGTTAAGTGGCACATAGATAAAGTCAGGGCGGGGC
>JACDHR010000326.1 GCA_013820915.1 Gemmatimonadota bacterium | reverse complement strand
GCAACAGAGGATCGGGCGCGCCCAGCTCACGATCCACGCCGACTGGGGGAGTTCCATGAGATCGAAGCCTGTGGCCTTTCTGCTGGCGGATCTCGGCGTCACGAAGACGCACTGGCGCCCGTACACCTCGACGGACAACCCGTACTCGGAGGCACAGTTCAAGACCCTGAAGTATCGGCCCGGCTTCCCGGATCGCTTCGGCTCGCTTCTCGAGGCGCGCCAGTTCTGCCGTGGCTTCTTCGACGGGTACAACCAGGAGCACCGCCACTCCGGAATCGGGCTCATGACCCCGGCGGCCGTGCATTTCGGCCGGGCACAGGCCATCCACGAGCAAAGCGCAGAGGTGCTGGCCGCTGCCTATGCGGAGCGGCCCGAGCGCTTCGTCCGCGGAGTGCCCCGGCCTCCCGAAGTGCCAGCGGCTGCTTGGATCAACCAGCCGAAGACAGGAATGATTGCTCAGTAATAGCGTCCACTGATCATCTTAATCAGCTTGACAGGCTTCGGGCGGCGCTCCCGTCTCCGCTGGCGATAGCGCGCACGTATCTTCTTCACAACAAACCGAAGTGCTCCTCCCCACTTGAGGAAACTCCGCATTGCGCCTAGTTTTCGGTTTACTATCTGTTTCCTCCTCAACCTGCGTGGTATGCCCGAGATATGTTCGTCCTGTGAGCGGCCGGTAAGCGGCCGCTTCTGCTCCCACTGTGGATCGGCGGCGCCCGGCTCCGCGGCGTGCCGCGAGTGCGCGGCCGAGCTGATTCCCGGCGCCCGGTTCTGCAACATATGCGGAACGCCCGTCAACCGGGAAGTGACTCCGCGTCCGGCTCCGTTCCAGCCGCAGCCGGCGGGGCGGGGAACCAGCTCCTCTCCCTCGCTGCCGTGGCTGGTCGCGGGAGCGGCAGTCGTCACCCTACTCGCCGCGCTGGTGATCCCGCGCCTGACGAGCGACCCGCAGCCCATGATCACGTTCGCCCCGGCGCCCGCAGCGGCTGGCGCAGCCGCCGGTGGCGATCCGGGAGCGGTGGATCTCGCGTCGATGAGCCCGCGTGAGGCGGCGGACCGCCTTTTCGACCGAATCATGCGTTCGGTCTCCACGGCGGATACGGCGCAGGCACGCGCCTTTCTCCCGATGGCGTTCGGCGCCTACGAGCGGGTTCCCGAGCTGGACAACGACGCGCGTTACCACCTGGGTGTCCTCCACCTGATCAACGACGATCCAGCCGCGGCCCGCGCGCAGGCGGATACGATCCTCGCCGCCGAGCCGGCCCACCTGTTCGGGCTCTTCACCGCCGCGCAGGCGGCGCGGAATGCCGGCAACACACAGGAAGCCGGTGTGCTGTTTCAGCGCTTCCTCGATAATTACGCGACCGAGATCGGCCGTGACCTTCCGGAGTACGAGGCGCACCAGCGGGCCTTTCCGGAGATGCGGGCCGAGGCACAGGCCTTCGTCGGGGGAAGCCGGTAGCACTCGTTTGCAGCCGAACGGCACGGGGGGAGAGTAACCGGTACTCTCCCCCCGCTTCCTATTCCACCGAACTCCCCGTTCTCCACAAGCTCGGATGGCTCCCGCGGCCGAGCCGCAGATCTACCTCCGGCAGGAGCAGCGACACAGCATCCGATGGAACGGGTACCGGATTGCTACAGCCCCGTGGGATGGTCGATGAAACTCCAGGCGAGGCCGAAGCGCTGCTCCAGGTGCTGTGCCAGCGCCTGCACTCCCCACACCTCGGTGGCGTAGTGGCCACCGAAGAAGAGGTTGATCTCGCCTTCCTCCGCGTCGAAGAAGTGGTGGTGGTCCCCCTCGCCCGTGATAAACGAGTCCAGCCCGGCGGCACGGGCGGCGTGGATCATGTCTCCCGCGCCTCCGCTGACAATGCCGACGCGCCGAACGCGCTCCGGCCCTCCCGGGATCATCCGCACTCGCGAGCCCAGCAACTCGTCCAGACGGGCACACAGCGCCTCGCGCCGCACGTCCAGCGTTCCCCATAGACCGAGGGAATGGCCTTTATAGCTGCCGAAGCTTCCCTGAACCTCCATCGCGAGCATTCGTGCCAGCACGGCGTTGTTGCCCACCTCCGGGTGCACATCGAGCGGCAGGTGGGCGCTGTACACGGCGAGATCCGCCGCCAGCAGCGCACGCAGTCGCCGGTACCGGCGTCCCGCCACCGGCTGGTTTCCGTCCCAGAACAGGCCGTGGTGCACGAGGAGAAGATCCGCGCCCTCCCGAACCGCTGCGTCGATCGTTCCCTGCACGGCATCCACGGCCACGGCGATGCGCCGGATTTCTCTGGAGCTCTCCACCTGCACCCCGTTCAGCGCGCTCGCATGATCGGGGATTTCGCGCACACGGAGATACTCGTCGAGGTAGGCGCTCAGCTCGCCAAGCTGCATGAAAATACAGGGTTAGATTGGATTCCACGCCTGTGGATAACCGGCGTGGATAAAATTGGGCGTCTCGGGGGAAAACTCTCTACTACAATTAGTTACCAACCACTTAGCGCACTCACTACATCTGTGGAGAATTACCGTTCCTGAGGCGCTGCACTCGCTTCGGCGGGGAGCGCGCGCATCGGCTCCGCGCCTTCGTCGATCATCCGGATCTGGCCGTTGAAGCGGGCGCCTTCATCGAGCTGGAGATGCTGCGCCCTCGCCCGGATCTCTCCGTCGATCACCGCGGTGCTCTGCAGCTCGAGTCGGCTCTCCGCCAGCACCGTCCCGGAGACGCGGCCGCCGATCACCGCGTCCTGCGTAACGATGTCTCCAATCACCTCTCCCTCGCGGCCCAGGACGACGCCTTTGGCGGCGCGCACCGTTCCCTCCACGCGCCCCTCGATCCGAACGGTTCCATCAGTGACCAGATCTCCGCTCACGTTCATCCCGGGACCGATGATCGACATCCCGTTCTCTCCCGAACCGGACATCCTTCCTATCTTTTCACGTGCCATCGTACCGGAACCCGGATTGTCTAATTTCTTGAAGAAAGCCATGGCAGCCGTTTGCGTGGATGGTTCGCTGTCGGTTTCGCTTCATGAGTCGGGGATCCGGACCATTTCGCGCGGATCGATCGGCTCGCCATCCTTTCGGATTTCGAAGTGAAGATGCGGAGCGGTGGAGCGTCCGGTGTTCCCGGTGAGAGCGATGACCTCGTGCCGCTCCACGGCCTCCTCCGGCCCTACGAAAAGGTGAGAGGCATGCGCGTACATCGACTCATACCCTTCGTTGTGCCGGATGCGCACGAACCGGCCGTAGATCGTGTCTTCCCCCGCCTCGACCACCGTCCCCGAGCCGGCTGCCCGGATGTAGGAGCCTTCCGCCACGGCGATGTCGAGTCCCGGGTGCTGACCGCGGACGCGGCCCAGATGCTCGCGCGTGACGAACCCGCGCTGCGTGAGAGGCCAGGAGGTCGGGAGGGAGGCGCGTACGGAGTCGGCAGGCGCTTCATTACCACGCGCGCGCCCTGCGGGCGGGAGCCAGAGGCCGGACGCATCGATGGGTTGTTGATCGGCGCCGAGCATGGCGCGCACCTGCTCGTACTGCTGCTCCAGGTGGGCGAGCGCCTCCGCCAACTGCACCACGCGCTGCCGCTCCCCTTCCAGCAGCGAAACCTGCCGCTTGAGCCCGGGCACGCGTGCTGCCTGCGCGGCAACATACCACCAGGAGGCCGCCATCCCCACCCAGAGCAGCACTGCCAGGATGAGAACGATGGCGGCCGCCTTCAGGCGCCGATAGGAGATCTCGAACGAGCGGGTGCTGAGGTCCGCCCCGCCGTTCGGCACCACGATGAACGTCATCCGGCGCTCGTCTCTTGCCATGCTAGTCTGCTACGCCTCTCACGCTATCCGAGCTCCGGCTCCGCTCCCAGGAGCAGCTCGACCACCCGATCGAAATCGTCCGCATTGTAGAAGGGGATCTCGATGCGTCCGCTCTCGCCCCTGACCACCCGGATGCGCGCGGCAGTTCCGAGCGCCCGCTGCAGCTCGCTCTCCAGGTGCCGCAGGTGGGGATCTTCGGGGCGGGCAGCAGGGGCTGCAGTAATGGAAGCGGATGTGGAGGCGCGCTGCGCCCGCACTCGCTCCTCTACCGCGCGTACCGACCATCCCTGTGATGCCGCCTCTCGAGCGAGCTCCGCCATCTGCCTCTCGCCCGTCGCGCCGAGAATGGCACGGGCGTGGCCCATGGAGAGCTTCCCTTCAACCACCAGCTGCTGCACGGAGGCGGGGAGCCCGAGCAGACGGAGGAGGTTCGCCACCGTGGAGCGCTCCCTCCCGACCTTGTCCGCCACCTCCTGCTGCGTGAGTCCGAACTCATCGATCAGCTGGCGGTATGCCGTCGCCTCCTCCATGGGCGACAGCTCCTCCCGCTGAACGTTCTCGACGATCGCCAGGATCAGCATGGTGCGGTCGTCGATCTCCTTAACGACCACCGGCACCTCGGTCCACCCCAACCGCCGCGTTGCCCGCCAGCGCCGCTCCCCCGCGATCAGCTCCCACTGCGCACCCTCCGGGGCACTCGCCGCCGCGGGCCGTACCACGAGCGGCTGCAGCAGGCCGTTCTCCCGGATCGAGGCTTCCAGCTCCACCAGGTGCTCCGCGGCGAACTCGCGGCGCGGCTGATACGGATTGGAGGCGATCTTCCCGATCGAAACGGTACGTACCCCGCCATTAAAAACCCCGCTCTCCTGCGGCAGATACTCTCCCAGCAATGCACCGAGCCCTCTCCCCAACCGCGTCTTCTTCACCCGGGAATCTTCGCGCTGCGCGCTCAGTGCCGGCGAACGTTCTTCGCGCTGCGCGCTCAGTGCCGGCGAACGTTCTTCGCGCTGCGCGCTCAGTGCCGGCGAACGTTCTTCGCGCTGCGCGCTCAGTGCCGGCGAACGTTCTTCGCGCTGCGCGCTCAGTGCCGGCG
>JACDHR010000053.1 GCA_013820915.1 Gemmatimonadota bacterium | reverse complement strand
CCGGCCTCGTCGAAACCTTCCAGATGGTCGGCCGCGAGGTGAGCGGTGCACGGCACGCCGAAGACCCGTTCGGCTCGGGCGCGGAGGGTGAGCGCGCCGAACAGGAGCTCCCCGGCCGGCCGGGTGAGCGCGAACGGCTCCCATGCTTGCGTGATGGCGTCGTCGAAGAGGATCAGAGAGAGGTCGGACATGGCGGCGCAGGTGCGAGGAAGGGTTACGCCAGCGTCCGCAGGGTTTCCGGAATGTGAGGCAGCATCTCCTTCAGCTCCGCCGCGCGGTCGCGGTGAGTGACGAAGGTGACGCCCGCGGTGCGGACGATGACCAGATCGTCGACTCCGAATGCAACGATCGGACCGCCGTCGGAGTAGAGCACGCAGCTCCGCGTGTCGACGGCGTACGCCTCGCCGATCGCGACATTGCCGGCCGGATCCGCGGGGCGCGTGCGGCTTACGGCGTCCCATGCGCCGACGTCGTCCCAGTCGAAGGTCGCGCGCAGCACGCTCACCCGATCCGAGCGTTCGAGCAGCCCCTCGTCGATCGAGAGCGTGGGTGCGCGCTGGAAGAACTCCTCGACATCGCCGTCGCGCACGATCGGGATCAGCTCGGCGAGTTCGGGCGTGTGCCGCTCCAGCTGGTCAAGCAGATCGGCGGCGCGCCAGACGAAGAGGCCCGTGTTCCAGAGGTAGCCCTCCTTGAGGTAGCGCTCGGCGGTCGCCGCATCCGGCTTCTCCACGAACTCCGCCACCTCGTGGGCGCCGCCCTCGGCAGCACCGGACTCCAGCGGCGCGCCGAGCCGGACGTATCCATACCCTGTTTCCGCGCGCGTGGGAACCGCGCCGATCGTGAAGAGCCGGCGGTGCCTGACCGCGAGCTCGGCACCGCGTGCGAGCAGAGCGCGGAACGCGCCGGAGGGGTGGATGACATGGTCGGCGTGGAGCGAGATCATCACCGCGTCCGGGTCCAGCCGCTCCAGCTCTGCCGCCGCCCACGCCAGCACGGGTGCCGTGCCTGCCGCGCGTGGCTCGAGCAGAAGATTGCCCCGGCTCAACTCCGGAAGCGTGCGCAGGATCGGCTCGGCGAGGTGGGCGCCGGTGAGGATCCGCACGCGCTGCCGCGGCACGAGCGGCGTGATCCGCTCGATAGTGTCGCGGATCAGCGGTTTCTCCGAGGCGAGCGCGAGAAGCTGCTTCGGGAGCGATGGCGTGCTGACGGGCCAAAAACGCGACCCGATGCCACCGGCCAGGATCACTGTCCAGAGGTGAGCTGTAGACGAGTCGCTGCCGGCGTGGCCAGCGTGGCCGGCGTTGATCAGGCTCGCGGCGGTCTCCCCCGCAGACACCGGACGCGTAGAATCAGGCAAAGAATTCATCGATGCGGGCGAGCAGTTTCTTGGGGCTGAACGGTTTCGTGAAGAAGTCGGTGGCGCCGAGATCCAGGGCACGGCGCCGGTCGCTATCCTGTCCTTTGGCCGTGAGCACGATCACCGGCGTCTGCTGGCGGGCGGGCAGCTGGCGCGTCTCGGCCAGTACGTCGAGCCCGCTGACGTATGGCATCATGATGTCCAGCAGGATGAAGTCGATCGGCTCGTCGCCGCGGATCCGCTCCAGCGCATCGCGGCCGTCCGAGACGAGAGAGACGCGGTACCGTCCGCGCTCGAGCTTCATCTGGATGATGCGGCCGATGTGCGGCTCGTCGTCCGCGACGAGTACATGGCGGACCGGTTCGTCCGCGGAGAATTCGAGGCTCATCAGCGGAGTGGAGGGAGCACGAGTGCCACGTAACCCAGCCTATCCCGCGATGGCCGCGATGTCGGCGCGACGTTCCCGGATCGAGCGGAGCAGCGGCGCAAAGCCGACGCCCGGATGGAGAAGGATCGCCAGCAGCGTGTCGGAAGACACGGATGCCAGGACTCCCACACCGGCCTCCCACTCGAGCACCGCGGTGCTGAACTCGCCTCGCCCCGCTGCGTCGCCAAGTGCGGCACCCGCGGAGGCGAGGCCGGGCGCGAGCGCAGCCACCGTTTCGGTGTCCACACCGTCCCCCCCGCTATGATGGATCAGCAGCCCGTCGCGGCCCAGCAGGAGCAGGTGCTCTACGCCTTCGTGGACGCGAAGGTCCTCCAGCACGGTCTCGAGTTCGGACATGAAACGGGCTCCGGGAGAAAGAACGATGGGATTGGGACCGGCACGCGGGGCCCGGGCCGGGCTCGCGAGCGAAGTCACCCGCCGGTTCCCCCCTGCTTCGGGGGTGCGGGCGCGGTGCGGAACGTAAGTGGAAGAACGTACCCGCCTCCCCCACGTGAAGTCAAGGTGGGGCAGGGATCCGGCCTTGACGGGTTCGCCCCGCTGGAAGTATGGTTACGGTTGCCAAAAGACCGGCCGATCGCAGTTAACTTACTCGCACCGCCCGTGCGGGCGTGCTCACCATACCCTTTTCGAAGGACCTCTGCCGTGCGTCTTTCTTTTCGCTCCATCATCATCCTGCTTCCGCTCGCGCTCGGCATCACAGCCTGCGGCGATCCCGCGTTCGGCAGGACGGATCCGCAGATTGCTCATGACACCGTCAGCATCCAGGCGCCTTCCGACCAGCAGCCACAGGCTTCGTCGGCGCTCGATGTCACCGCGCAGATCGGGCTGATCGGTGGCGCGCGCGACCCCGAGCGCTTGGCGAACGCTCCCGCTCCGGGTGAACTTCAGGGCCGATGGGATCTCGTCGTGCGGAGGCAGGACGGCCAGCTCGTCTTCCTCCCCGCCGGCGCCGTTCTGGGGACCCGCTCCCGCGCCGGCATCTCGCAGCCGCTTGCCGGACAGACGTTCGAGGAGCTGCGCGAGGTGCCAGCGGGCACGGTGTTCGTGACCGACAGCGCCGTAGCGGTGCAGCCGGGCCAGCTCTACGTCGTCCGCTCGCGCGAGTTCCGCGGTGGTTTCGGCAACTGTCTGCAGTACGCGAAGCTGCGGCCGGTGCAGGCGGACGCGGCCACGGGTTCCGTCCAGGTCGAGGTCGCGACCAACGAGGTCTGTTTCGACACCCGGCTCGTGGAGCCCGGAAGCTGAGATGTTCGATCTGCGGCGGATCCGGGAGGCGACCGGCGAGGTGCGGTCGCTTCTCGCGGCGCGCGGGAAGGCGGACGAGACGGACGCCGCGATCACGCGCGTGCTGGAACTCGATGAGGAACGGCGCGCGCTGATCGCGGCGGGTGACTCGCTCAAGGCGCGGCGCAACACCGCCTCGCGAGAGGTGGGCGAGCGCAAGCGGCGCGGTGAGGATGCCGCCGCTCTGATTGCGGAGACGGGAGAGGTGAACGAGCGCATCCGGGCGGCGGACGCGCGGCTGCGTGTGATCGAAGAGGAGATCGAAGCGATCCTGCTCCGGCTACCCAACACGCCCGATCCGTCCGTGCCGGCGGGGGGCGAGGAGAACAACGTCGTCGTGCGCGAGTGGGGCGAGGCGCGCTCCTTCGACTTCGCGCCGCGCCCGCACTGGGAGATCGCCGCCGACCTCGGCATCCTGGACCTCCCGGCCGGTGCATCGGTCGCCGGGAGCGGCTTCCCCGCCTACCGCGGGCTGGGCGCCCGGCTTCAGCGCGCGCTCGTCTCCTGGATGCTCGACCTGCACACCACCGAGCACGGGTACACGGAGGTCGCTCCGCCCTTCCTGGTCAACCGCGCCGCGATGACCGGCACGGGGCAGCTGCCTAAGTTCGAGGAAGACGTCTACGCCATCCCATCAGACGAGCTCTTCCTCGTGCCCACCGCGGAGGTGCCGGTCACGAACTTCCACCGCGAGCAGCTCCTCGCCGCGGATCGCCTCCCGATCGCATATACGGCTTATTCTCCCTGCTTCCGCCGTGAGGCGGGCGCGGCCGGCAAGGATACGCGGGGCCTGCTCCGGCTGCACCAATTCGACAAGGTCGAGATGGTGCGCTTCGAGCGGCCGGAGAGTTCGTTCGATGCGCTGGAGCGGATGGTGGGCCAGGCGGAGCGGGTCCTGCAGCTACTCGGCCTGCCGTACCGGGTTCTTCTTCTCGCCGCGGGCGATACCGGCTTCGCGAGCGCGAAAACGTACGACCTGGAGGTGTGGGCCCCGGGGGTAGACCGTTGGCTGGAGGTCTCCAGTTGCTCGAACTGCCTGGACTTTCAGGCGCGGCGCGCCTCGATCCGCTTCCGGTCGGAAGAGGGAGCCAGGCCGGAATTCGTCCACACGCTGAACGGCTCCGGTGTAGCGCTTCCGCGTACGGTGATCGCGCTGATCGAGAACGGGCAGTGTGCCGACGGCACCGTGCAGCTCCCGGAGGTTCTGCACCCGTATCTCGGTACGACGCACCTCACACCCTGATCTCGGGGAAATGATCCGGCGTAACTGGCCAACGGTGCTGGGGCTCCTCGCCGCGGCGACGCTGGGCTGGTACCTCCTGTATACGGAGCTGCTCGTGCGTGAGATGCGGCGCGACGCAGCGATCCACTCCCGCATCTTCATCCGCGTGTTGAGCGGCCTTGCCGACCCGGTTGAAGGGGCCGCGGAGGACGCGCTTCTCGATCTCTCTTCCGAGGTGCAGCGGCTGGGAGTCCCGATCGTGATCACCGATTCGGACGGGATTCCCGCGTACACGGCCAACCTCCCGTTCGAGGCAGACCCTGCCGATCCGCGCGACCAGGCCCGAATCCGGATCTACGCGCGGGAGCTCGCGCGCGCCAACCGGCCAATCGAAGAGCCGGAGCTGGGGACGGTCTACTTCGGCGACCCGCCGCTCGTGCGGCGTCTGCGCTGGGTGCCGTGGCTGCAGGTGGGCGCGCTCACCGGCCTCATCGTGGCCGCCGGGTGGATGATCCGCCACAACTTGCGGACCGAGCGGGAGCGGATCTGGGCGGCCATGGCGCGCGAGTCCGCGCACCAACTCGCGACCCCGCTCTCCTCGCTGGAAGGATGGCTGGAGATTCTCCGGCTCCCGACGGATGAACGGGAGGATCTCGTCTCGCTCCCGGATATCGCATCGGAGATGGAGGCCGATGTGGATCGGCTGGAAAAGGTATCGCGCCGCTTCGAATGGATCGGACGGCCGGTGCGCAGGGAGCCGGTAGACATCCCGGCTCTGCTGCGTGCGCTGGAGCGCTACGTGCGCGTGCGCCTCCCGCAACTCGCCGGGACGGTAGATCTGCAGATCGAGACGCCTTCCTCGGTTCCGCCGGTGCTGGGGAACGTGGTGCTGCTGGAATGGGCGCTGGAGAACCTGATCAAGAACGCGCTCGACGCCCTTGCGGGTGCGGGTGGCCAGATTCACGTAGCCGTGGAGTCGCCCACGCCGCGGCAGGTCGCGATCCGCGTCTCTGACACGGGACCGGGAGTCGCGCCGGACGTGCGGAAGCGCATCTTCGAGCCAGGTGTCAGCACCAAGAGCAACGGGTGGGGAGTGGGGCTCTCGCTCTCCCGCCGCATCGTCGAGGACGTGCACGGCGGCCAGCTGGTGCTCGCGCCATCGGATACCGGTGCCACCTTCGTCATGACGCTCCCCGCTGTGGGCAGCGAGCGTCCGCTTCCCGAGTCATAGATGTCGTCCTACCTGTCCGGTCTGAACCCACCGCAGCGAGAGGCCGCCGAGCACTTCGAAGGGCCGCTCCTCGTCCTTGCCGGTGCGGGCTCGGGAAAGACGCGCGTTCTCACCTCCAGGATCGCCCACCTCATCGACGAATACGGCGTCGATCCCTCCGCGATTCTCTCGCTGACCTTCACCAACAAGGCCGCGGGCGAGATGCGGGAACGGGTCCGCACGCTGCTCGGCCGCGACCCCGGCGGGATGTGGATCGGGACCTTCCACGCGATCGGCGTACGCATGCTGCGCCGCGACGCCACCCGCGCGGGATGGACCCCCGGCTTCCTGATCTACGATGCCGACGAGTCCGAGAGCCTGATCCGGCGGATCATCCGCGACCAGCTCGCCCTGGACCCAAAGCGCTGGACACCGCGCGTGGTCCGCGGCGCGATCTCGTCGGCCAAGAACGAGCTCGTGGGCGTACAGGAGTATACCGAGCACGCGCTCGATCCCTTCACCCGCACGGTCGCGCAGGTCTACGAGCGGTACCAGCGCGCGCTGCGCGACGCCAACGCGTTCGACTTCGACGACCTGCTGGTGAAGCCGGTGGAGCTGCTACGCGCCCACCCCGACGTGCTCCGCAGGTACCGGGAGCGTTTCCAGTTCGTGCTGGTCGACGAGTACCAGGACACGAACCACGCGCAGTACGTGTTCATCAAGCTGCTTGCCGGCGAGCACAGCAACCTGTTCGTGGTCGGCGACGACGACCAGTCGATCTACGGCTGGCGCGGGGCAGACCTTCGCAACATCCTGGATTTCGAGAAGGACTTCGCCGCCGCGCGCCTGGTACGGCTGGAGGAGAACTACCGCTCCACGAAGCGGATTCTCGAGGCGGCGAACCGGGTGATCGCCGAGAACACGCGCCGCAAGGGGAAGACGCTGCATACCGCCAACGACGCGGGCGAGCGACTCACCCTCGTGGAAGCGGCCGACGAGGCGGATGAGGCTACGTGGATCGTCGGCGAGATCCGCGCCCGGCTGGCGAACGACGCCGCGCTGGGCGCGCGCAGCTTCGTCATCCTCTATCGCACGAATGCCCAGTCGCGAGCACTCGAAGAGGCGCTGCGCCGGGAAGCGCTGCCGTACCGGATCGTCGGGGGGACGCGCTTCTACGAGCGGCGCGAGGTGAAAGACGTGCTCGCCTACCTGCGCCTGGTCGCCAATCCGGCCGCGGACGAGGCATTCCTGCGGATCGTCAACGTTCCACGGCGCGGGATCGGGGATGCGTCGGTGGCGCGGCTCGCCGAGTGGGCGACGCAGCAGGGGGGCCCGCTGCTCCCGGCCGCCGTGCGCGCCGCCGAGATCCCCGGAATACGCGGCGGCGCGGAGCGTGCGCTTCCGGTGCTCGCCGAGATGATCGAGAAGCACGCCGCGCTCGCCGGCCACGGTGTGGCGCTCGACGAGGTCCTGCGCCAGCTCGTCCGGGAGACCGGCATCGCGCAGATGCTCCGCGACGAAGGCCCGGACGGCGAGGAGCGCCTCGCCAACCTGGAGGAGCTCGTGGCCGGCGCCGCCGACCTGCAGGCGCGAGTGGACGCGGGCGATCCGGAGCTACTCGCCGAGTTGGAGGAGGTGGGCGGCACGGAACTCCGTGCCATCGACCTCTTCCTCGCTCACGTCGCGCTCGTCGCGGACATCGACCAGCACGACCCCGGCGCCGACGCGGTGAGCCTCATGACGCTCCACAACGCCAAAGGGCTGGAGTTCCCGATGGTCTTTTTGGCGGGGATGGAGGAGGGGCTCTTCCCGCTCTCGCGGGCCTATGACGAGCCCGAGCAGCTCGAGGAGGAGCGCCGCCTCTTCTATGTGGGGATCACGCGCGCCGAGCAGAAGCTGTACCTCACCACCGCGCGGCGGCGCAGGCGCGGCGCGGAGTGGCTGGATGCCGTACCTTCCAGCTTCATCGAGTCCGTTCCCGGCGAGCTGCTCGAGACCCGGCAGACGCCGCGGGTGCAGGACCGCTTCTCCGGGTCACGGCCGTGGCGGAGTGCGGCCATCAGCTCGCAACCGCGCCGCAGGACGCGGCTCGGGCTCGAGGCCGCTCCCCCTCCCGTCGATCCCGGGTATCAGGTAGACTACGCCGATTCCCAGGATGCGCCGCGGCTGATCAAGGGCGCCCGAGTTCGCCACCCGCAATTCGGGGTCGGCACGGTGGCGGAGCTCTCGGGAGCGGGTGTCGACGTCCGTGCCACCATCGAGTTCGACGAGGTCGGGCTCAAGAAGGTCGTGGTCCGCTATGCTAACCTGCAGTCGGAGTGGGAGTGACGCGCCACCGGTAGCGGGATCGAAGTTCGGTTCTCGCTCCGCTGCCGCTCCGGGCACCGCACCTCTCGCACGACCGTCTGCACGATGAAGTCCTCGAGATCGCCGCCTCAGCCCTGCATCTCCGCGCCATCGGGGCGCCCTCTCTGCCCCCAGTACCCGAACGGGATCTCGGGAAGCGGGAAGAAATCGTTCGCGAGTTCTGCCAGTACCACCGGACTCCGCTTCCCTTCCCGCAGCGCCATGCGGCGTATCTTTTTCGAGATCGACAGGTTATGCTCCCCCACAGGGTCGAGGCCGGCGGCGATCGCACCATCGCGGCGTCTCAGGTAGTCGACCACATAGTCGAACGATCGCTCCACGTATCCCGCCACCGCCGTATCGGCGAGGGCCCAGCGTGATTTCGCGATTACATTGCCAAAGACGGAATGCCAGCGCACGTTGTCCTGGAAGCGGATCATGCCACGGAAGATGCGGCGGTTGGTCTGAAACGAGAAGAGCGTAGCGGAGAGCACCCGGTCGAAGAGGGCGTCGGCCGCGCTGTGATCGTGGCTCATCACGATCTCCCGAGCGATTGCCGTGCTCCGCTCGCCGAGCTGGATGTCCATGCGGTGCTCCCAGTACGAATGGCCGAGCGCCTTGGTAGCCGAGGTGAGCAGAAGCTGACGGGGTACGAACGTGTTGTGAGCCACGGTATCGGCAGCCAGGTGCGCGAGATAGCCGAGCCCGACGGCACGCAATCGGTCGGTGTCCGCGGTCGCGAAGATCTCCTCTCCGATATGCCAATTATGGCAGTGCCGCCCTTCGGGCACGTACTTCTTGGCCAGCGAGATATCGGCCGCGACGGAGCCGTAGAGAAAATCGGTCGGGTACGCGGAGAGGAGCACCCGCACGGCCGGAGGGAGCAGGAACAGCGAGTTGAGCACTGCGTTTCCGAGAAACACGTGCGTCCCCGGGCCCCATGCCCACGCCGGATCCGGCGTGAACAGGAGCCAGAAGAGCGCCAATCCGAGAGATGTGATCGGCACCCGCGTGGGGATCTAGACGCCGAAGCGCTTCCGCGTCCGACGCACTCCCTTGGACATGTCCTTCGCCTGTGCCCGCAGGTCGCCGCGCGTATCGGCGAGAATCTTGAAGAGTTCGCTGCGGAACTCGCCGAGCAGCTCACGCCCGGCGTCCACCAGCTCGCCGGTCAGATCAGAGGTCGCATCCGTGCCCTCGCGCATTGCCGAGCGCGCGTTCTTGTAGCTCTTCTTCATCTGCTTACGATACGGCTTCAGCTTGCGAACCACGCGCTCTTTCGGCGTGCGGCGAGGCTGCAGTAGGAGAGTGGTGCCGATCCCCAGCACAGTGCCCACGGCGAAAGCGGTCAGAAAGTCGACGGAATCCTGTCGCAGCATCAAATACTCCGGTGTTACAGGTTACGGGGCTCCGCGGGCGGTGCGCTCCGCGGGTGGGGCTCTTCGGTCCATCCGTTCGCCCGATCGTTCACCCGATGGGCACGATACGTCTGCGTTCCTGCCTGAACGCCACGCACGGTGGACGCGGTATCGATGAAGAGGCGTTCCGCCTCCTCCTGCATCACGCCGAGCAGCGCGTTGAACTCGCGGATCCTCTGCTCGGCGGCGGTCGCGGAGTGGTTCAGCCGCTGCCGCGAGGCGTCCACAAGCTCCGTGAGGTGCTGCACGTCCGCGCGAATCGCAGACGACATGTAGTTCACGTTCTCGGCCACGTCCCGACCATGCCCCATGATCGGGTCGATATGCCCCCGCACCTGGTGCAGAATCGGATCGACCTTCCGGATCAGCTTCCGAACCTGCAGCGCGATCACCACCAGCACGGCTACGGCGACGAGCAGGGCCAGCGCGATGATCAGCGTGGCGATGTCGGTCAGCGCGCTCAACCAGAGGCGCCAGCCGGCTACGGGAGCGGTCACGGCAATCACGGGATCCGTGACTCCGCCGGCCTGTGAGAGGGCGATCACCCACGCTGCCCACGCGGGGAAGGTCGTTGCTGGATACACGATCGCGATCAAATAATCCTCCGGCTCTGTAGAAACGGCGAAACGCCTGGTGTGAGACTGCGGCAGCTCACTCGAAGAGGTCCACGCCCAGCGTCCGCGGACCCAGCTTCGGTACGATCTGCCTGTAGACGCGCGAGGCCCGCCCGCGCGAGAGCGCCTCGTCCAGCGCGTCGCGAAGCCGAGGGTTCAACTCCTCGAACGCCCCTGCATCACGATCGTCGATCCGCGCACGTAGCGCGGCATCGAGCCGCTCGATCCCGCCGGCGGCGCTCGCCAGCTCCCGCACCGGCGCGGGGGCCGACCACCCGCCCGTGAGCGTGAGGATCTCGCTCGCGTAGAGATCGCCCAGCGGGAGCAGAGGCTCCGGCGGCAGCGGCCCACCCAGCAGAAGCGCGGTCTTGTTCGCGGCGTTGGCGACGAGCGCGTCCGGGATCAGCCGTGCCCGCAGCCGCCGGGCCTCGGCCACCCCGATCCCCGCGCTGTGCACGGCGTCGGATGGCGGCTCCGCTCTCTGATCGCCGCTGAGCATGTGCAAAACTGATTCCACCTGCGAGTTCGTGACGGTAACACGAAGCAGGTACCCGCGTCCGATCTCCGCTTCCAGGACCCGCGCCACCAGCGTTGCCTCCGGCGAGCCGTCGTCCAGCAGTGCGACCTGGCTCACCCCCCAGTCCGCGAGCGACTGGCGGGCAACGGCGCCGATCGCTTCGGCGATCCGGCGCTCGCAGCCGAGCGGGGCTTCCGGTGCACTCATCCGCCCTCCCCGATCAGCCGGCTAAGCTCGCGCTGCAGCAGATGTGCGTCCTCGTCGCGGGCGTGGGAGAAGGGCCGCCGCGCCGCTGCCACGCGGTCCAGCCGCAGCTCCGCGGTGATCCGGTCCTCGTCTCTGTCGTCGGCCCGCGCAACGGTAGAGCCATCGGGTGCGATGATCATCGAGCCGCCGGCGAACACACAGGGGCCTTCCACTCCGACGCGGTTCGCGAGGACCACGTACACCCCATACGCAATCGCGGCAGCGATGGCCAGGTGCTCCCACGCCGCCCAGGATGCGAAGCGCCCCGCACCCCCCTGTCGCGCGGGGTGCCCGTCCCGGATTCCGCGGCCCGCGGCGGCGGTCTGGACCACGAGCAGGTTGGCTCCGCTCATCGCGAGCAGATAAGCCAGCGCCGGATGCCAGAGGTCTTCACAGACCAGCATCCCGATTTGCCATCCACCGCCCGCATCGTAGCTCCGCACCCGGTCCCCGGCGCCGAAGTACCGGCCCTCATCAAACATGCCGTAGGTCGGCAGATAGACCTTCCGATGGCGATGCAGGATTTCACCGGCGCGCAGGTGCACGGCTGTGTTGAAGGGCACGAAGCCGGGGCCGAGTTCCACGGTGCCGAGGATCACGTCAGGCCCACCCCGGAGTTGGGCGAAGGTCGCCGGGTCGAGCGGGGCCGCGAGGCTGTGCGTGCGGTCACGCAGGTCATAGCCGGTAAGCGACAGCTCCGGGGTGACCAGCAGGCTCACCTCCTCGCCCGCGGCATCCGCCTGGGCCGCGGCAATCCGCGCTAGGTTGTCGGCCACTCTGCCGAGCGACGGCGAGAACTGTTCTACGCGCAGGTGCAGCGCCCCGCCCCACTCCCGCGTGTCGCTCAAGTCGGGCCGCGGCCGGGCTCCGCGCCCAGCTCCGGCGCCAACCCCACGACGCGGTTCACCGGTAGCGTGAACACGATCCCCGTCGCGGGATCATCCAGATCGCCGCAGATCTCCTGCAGCAGATGCACGACCTCGTCAACCTTCCCGGGCTCGCGGATGACGCTGAAAATGGTATGATTCTGCGGACGCGAGCATGCCGCCAGCGCTTGCAGCCCCGCGAAGATCGGGACGTCGGCCGAGAGCACGCGCCCCATCCCTTCCGAGTCGACGATGGTCGCACCCGTGACTCCGAGCTCAACGAACCCGGATAGGATCTCGTCCAGCTTCTCCGGGTGGTTGATCACGGCGATCAGCAGCTGCACGTACGCCTCGCAGGGAAAGGTGGGTAGCCCAGCGGCATTCTACCCTCTGCCGCGAAGAACTGTCAAGCCGCGCGAACATGCTGCGTTCGCAGTTCGCACGATCCTTGCGCCACGGCAACGCTCCACGATCCGCTCCCACCTGTGGTGCGGCGGGATGAGCCCTGCCACGAAAGGAGATATTCGCGTGCCGAAGTTCATCGTCGAAGGCGGACGTCCTTTGAACGGAACCATTCGCCCTGCCGGGAACAAGAACGCTGCGCTGCCGATGCTTGCCGCCACTCTGCTCACCGAGGAAGAGGTGGTGATCGAGAACGTTCCCGCGATCAAGGACGTGAAGACGCTGCTCGAACTGCTTCGGATGCTCGGCGCGGAGGCGGAGTGGACGGGAGAGAACGAGGTGCGTGTGCGGGCCAGGAACGTGGGCGGCGTTGACCTGGATGCGGCCGCGGCTGCGCGGATTCGCGCCTCCATCCTGCTTGCCGGGCCGATGCTCGCGCGCGCCGGTGGGATGCGGCTCCCGCCTCCGGGTGGTGACGTGATCGGCCGGCGGCGAATGGACACGCACTTCCTCGCGCTGCAGCGGCTCGGCGCGGATTTCGAGTACGACCGGGACACCTTCGCCATCACAGCCCGCCCCGGCGGGCTGCAGGGCGCCGACATCTTCCTCGACGAGCCCAGCGTGACGGCGACGGAGAACACGGTAATGGCGGCTTCGCTCGCGAAGGGTACGACACGCCTTCGCAATGCCGCCTCCGAGCCGCACGTCCAGGATCTGTGTCGCATGCTCGTGGGGATGGGCTGCGAGATCGACGGCATCGGCAGCAACACGCTCGAGATCCACGGTGTGGAGCGGCTGCGGGGTGGGCGTTTCCGCGTCAGCGCCGATCACATCGAGGTAGGCTCGTTCATCGGTCTGGCGGCGGTGACGCGTGGGGAGATCACGATTCAGGATGCAGCGCCTCACTTCCTGGACTCCACGCTCCTCGGCTTCTCCAGACTGGGTATTCAGGTGGAGATCCGGGGGGAGGACGCGTTCATCCCGGGCAACCAGGAGATGCGGATCCAGATGGATCTCGGCGGCTACACCCCCAAGATCGACGATGGGCCGTGGCCCGCGTTCCCCGCGGATCTGACCTCCATCGCGCTGGTGACGGCGACACAGTGCAAGGGCACGATCCTGATCCACGAGAAGATGTTCGAGTCGCGGATGTTCTTTGCCGACAGGTTGGTAGCGATGGGCGCCCAGCTGATCCTCTGCGACCCGCACCGGGTGGTGGTGATCGGCCCGTCGCAGCTCCGCGGCGGAGTCGTGGAGAGCCCCGACATCCGCGCGGGGATGGGCCTGCTCATCGCCGCGCTCGGCGCACAGGGGCAGAGCGAGATCTACAACATCAGCCAGATCGAGCGCGGGTACGAACGCATCGACGAACGGCTGCGCGCTCTGGGCGCAAATATCGAGAGGTCGGATTCGCGAGAAGACCGATAGCCGGGAATGCCGCGGCCGGATCGCCTGGTTTTACACTCTTTCGAGGAGATAACGCAACATGGTTGAAGAACAGCAGGAGCAGGAGCAGGAGCAAGACCAGAAGCCGCGGCGCGGCGCGGCAGCGGGGCTGGGCGAGGGTCTGCGCTCCGGGATCGGGATCCTCACGGCCTTCAAGGACGCGATCGAGGAGACGATTCAGGAGGCAACGGATCGCGGCGACCTGAGCCCGGAGCGGGCGGGCCAGGCGCTGCGCGATACGGTGCGGCGGGTGCAGGAGGGGATGGGGGAAGCTCGGGAGCGGCTGGATTTCGTGCCGCGTAAGGAGCTGGAGGCGCTGCAGGCGCAGATGGCCGAGCTGCGTCGCCGCCTGGAGGTGCTCGAGCGGAGAAACCACCCGGCAGCCGACGACGCGATCATCATCGAAGCCGAGTGAGCAGCTGGGTCGCCCCGCGCATGGTCGAAGAACGGCCCGCACGAGAGGGCGCCGATACCCCGCTCCGGACTCATCCGGAGTGGGCGGATAGGTTTCCGTGGCTGGTGCAGGGCACGACGGCGCGGGGCGACGCAGGTGACCCTTTCGATCTCGGGCTCAGCGGCACCCAGCCCGTAGGGCGGGCGCTGGATCGCTGGCGTGCCCTGGCGGCCGCGGCCGGGATGCCTTCCGTGGTGCACGCGCGCCAGGTACACGGAGCGGATTTGGCGGTCCATCGCTGTGCGTCCGCGCCCGGTCTCCTGGTCATGGACGGTGTGGATGGCCACCTCACGCGTGCGCCGGGGGTGCTGGTCACCGTATCCGTCGCGGACTGCGTTCCGGTCTCCGTGCTCGATCCCGATCATCGCGCCGTAGCTCTCGTGCACGCGGGGTGGCGGGGTGTGGCGGGGGCGATCGTGGAGCGGGCAATCGCACGGCTGGCGCACGAGTTTGGCTCGGCGGCGGAGTCGCTGTGGGTGCATTGCGGCCCGGCAATCTGTGGGGTGTGCTACGAAGTCGGTCCGGAAGTTCATCGCGCGGTCACGCCCGAGCGCGACGCGCCCTCTGAACCGCACCCGATCGATCTGCGCGCCGTGATCGTGGGTCGTGCCGCCGCGTGCGGCGTCATGGGGGAGCGGTGTACGATCTCGATGCACTGTACCCGCTGCGCGGGAGATGGAGTGGTTGGGGATACGGCAGACCGCGCGTTCTTCTCTCATCGTGCGGGCGACTCCGCTCGCCAGATGGCCGTGCTGGGCGTCCGCGATGCCTAGTGCGCGTCTCGGTCACCGTGAACGCAGGGTTGCACCCGCCCGATGAGTTTTCTATATTCCATGTTACGGTGGGCAGAAGGCGCCCGGTTCAGAGCAACTGCGGTTTGAAGTGGGGAGCGGTTGCCCCGCTTTTTTTATTCCGGTCACTTCCGGTTTCTGGAGACGCCCCGATGCGCAAGGACACTCTGACCCATGAGTTGGAAGCACGAGTCGAGGAGCTTGGCTTCGAGTTGGTGGACGTGGAACGCGTGGGTGATGCGCGCCGTCCGATTCTGCGCCTGCGTGTCGACCGGCTCGAATCCGCACCCGGCGCGGGAGTCTCGCTGGACGACTGCTCGCGAATAAGCCGAGCGCTCGAGCCGCATCTGGACGCCCGTGAGGACCTCGCGGGAAATTATGTACTGGAGGTCTCCTCTCCGGGCGTCGAGCGCCCGCTGGTGCGGCGGCGCGACTGGCAGCGCTTCGCCGGTCGGGAGATCGCGCTGCGCGGCAAAGGGGTGCTGGCTGGGCGCGCGGCACGCCTGGAAGGAACATTGCTCGGGCTGGTGGACGGCAATGACGAAGCACAAGACCGCATCGCCGTTCGGCTGCCCGACGGGGAAGAGGTTCAGATCCCGCTCGCCGAGGTCAAGGGCGCAAACCTGGTTCACCGGTGGGGGGAGACGGGGCAAGACGAGCCGCGTTCCACATAAGAGGATCGATATCGTACATGAACAACGCCATCAACGTGCTTGCGGCGTTCCGCGAACTGACCCTGAGCAAGGCGCTTTCGCGGGACGACCTCCACGACCTCATCAAGGACGGCATCATCGCCGCCCTCGCGAAGCGGTTCGGTGCCAATGTCGAGGCTGAGATCGAGATCCACGACGATACGGGCCAGATCGACATCACCGTCCTCAAGGAGGTGGTCGAAGAGGTCGAAGACTCCTCGCGCCAGATCTCTCTCGAAGAAGCGCGCTGGGACGATCCCGACTTCGAGGTCGGCGACATCCTGGAGGTGCCGGTCGAGTTCGGGCAGTTCGGCCGCAACGCGGTGATGGCCGCCAAGCAGCGGATCCTGCAGCGCGTGCGCGAGGGTGAGCGTCAGAAGATCATCGCCGAATACGCGGACCGCGTGGGCGAGCTCCTCTCGGGCGAGGTGCAGCAGGTGGAGCGCGGGAAGATGGTCGTCCTGCTCAACCGCAGCCGCGAGGCCGATGCCATCATCCCCTACAAGGAGCAGAACCCGCGCGAGCGGTTCCGTCAGGGTGAGGCGATCCGCGCGGTGCTGAAGAAGGTGGAGGAGACGCCGAAGGGTCCGCGCATCATCCTATCGAGGGCCGATCCGCTCTTCGTCGCTGCGCTCTTCCGCCTCGAGGTTCCGGAAATCCTGCAGGACATCGTCCAGATCCGTGCGGTGGCCCGCGAAGTCGGTGGCCGCACGAAGCTCGCCGTCTCCTCGCGAGACGAGTCGATCGACCCTGTCGGCGCGTGTGTTG
>JACDHR010000325.1 GCA_013820915.1 Gemmatimonadota bacterium | reverse complement strand
GAATAGCCCAGCATCACCTCCTGGTGGCGATTATGGGAGTCGAGCAGCCGCGCGTAGTCCGCCCGCGTCCACAGCTCACGGCACACCGCGGGACAGTTGCGCAGGTCCTCGATCGATTCGAAGAGCGGCACCGGCATCATCCCGGGATCGCCCTCCGATGCAGCCGCACGGATGCCGCTGCTCTCCATCAGCCGCACCAGCGTGAGGACGTCCTCGGCAGCGCGCGCGCCGCTGATCACGTAGCTCCGCATCGCCTCGGCGGGGTAGGTACGCTTCAACTCCGCGAGCGTGCGCATCGTGTCCAGCAGTTGCGCGGTCTCCTCCGATGGCGGAAGCGGGAGAGAGCCCGCACCGGCCCGCGGCTCGCCAAAGAGCTCCTCGCTGGCGCGGGCGTGGATGCGCGCGTGCTGACGAATGTCCAGCGTGTGCAGGTGGAACCCGAACGTCTCGGCCTGGCGCAGGAGAGGGTCGAGCAGGAGCCGCGCGAGCCGCTCGCCGCGGTTCTCGCGGAGGCTCTCGCGCACCAGGCGGAGGTCCGTGACGAAAGCGCCCGCGTCCGGGTAGGCATCCGCGTGAGAGGAGCCGCTGCGCGCGGCGCGCAGGCGCCACCCGACATAGCCGAGGAAGCGGCGGTACACCTCGGTGGAGGAGCGCGTCTCGGGCGTCGGATCGAGCGAGGGGATGGTGGCCGCGTACCCGTCCAGCGTGCTCAGCAGAGCGGGGGAGACGGGCGTCTGCAGCGTGGAGGAGCTCAGCCGCTCCACCATCCCTTCGAGCGTACGCACGTAGTGATCGAGGATCGTCTCGCGGGCGAGCTGCAGCGCGTGGCGGGTTACGTCGGGCGTGACGTAGGGGTTGCCGTCCCGGTCCCCGCCAATCCAGGAGCCGAAGCGGACCACCGTGGGCAGCGCGCTGGAGGAGATTGCATCGCCGCCGTAGCTGGCGCGGAAGGCCTCCGCGATCTCGGCGTAGAGATCGGAGATGGTTTCGATCAGCACACGATGGTAAAAGTCGAGGCCCATCTGGATTTCGTCGCGCACCGCGGGGCGGCTACGCCGCACCTCGTCCGTCTGCCAGAGCGCGGTAATCTCGGCGGCGATCGCCTCCTCCTCCTCCGCCGCCTCGGCGCTGCTGAGCGGCAGGCGGTCCAACTGCTCGAGCGACGCGGCGATCCGGCTCCGCTTGAAGAGCACCGTGCGTCGCGCCACTTCGGTGGGGTGCGCGGTGAAGACCGGGACGACGGAGATCTTTTGCAGCGATGCGAGCACCGCATCCTGCTCCAGCCCTGCCTCCCGCAGGCGCAGCAGCGTACCGTGAAAGGTGCCGGGCTGGGGAGCCTGATTGGCCCCGAGAGCCGAGGCGCGGCGGCGGCGCTTGCGGTGCGTCGTCTCGGCGAGGTTGGTGAGCTCGAAGTAGATCGAGAACGCCTTGGTGAGGCGGTACGCGTCACGCACCGCCATGCCGTCCACGATCTGCTCCACGCGGGGCATCAGCGCTTCGTTCTCCGCGGTGCTCGCCGCGGCGGGGCCATCGCCCTCGTTCTCGCGGTGCCGGATCGCGAGGTGGCGAAGCTCCTCGACGGCTTCGAATATCTCCCCGCCCTCCTGCTCCCGGATCACATCCCCCAGGAGCCGGCCCAGGGATCGCACATCGCGGCGCAGAGGCGCTTCCTTCAGCGCGGCATCCTCCCCCGTCAACTCGTCGAGGCGTCGTGCCTGATTCTCCTCTACCTCCCAGAGCGACCGGATCGCAGCCATTCTTCCACCTCAGCGCCAGAGTTCGATGCGGATCATACCGTTTCTCCCAGACTCCGGTGCAATCGGCGAGCGGGCATTGCCGGATGCACGGTGAACCGGGAGAAACGGGGAACCGGGTGAAGTGGTACGATCTCCGTGTGCCGACCGCATCACCCGTCGCAAGGTACAGGAGCGGGGCACGGCTCGAAACCACCCGCCGCCGCGGCCGGGATCGGCCCGGCCGTTGGAGCGGCGGGGGTACGGCTGTAGATTGGCATCGCTCCGCACCCGCAGCGGCCGGCCGGGGCAGTGGAGCGGGATCTGACCTTCACACTCTGACCTTCACACAACGGGCGTGCGCATGCCCGCACCTCCCATGGAGTGCACCCCTCGATCATGAACGTACTCGTGCTCAACGTCGGCTCGTCGTCGCTCAAGTTCCAGATCGTCCGCACCGACGAGGCGCGCATTACCGGAGACGCGGACGAGCGCCTCGCGCGCGGCCTCGTGGAGCGGATCGGCGGCGAAGCCGTCTACACCTTCCAGGCGACAGACGGAGCGGCCGTGAAGGGAACGGCCCCGGTGCGCGATCACCGCGCCGCGGTAGAGCTGATCCTGCGCTGGATCACCGACGAGGCGTCCGGCGTGCCGATCGGCAGCCTCGCCGAGATCGAAGCGGCGGGCCATCGCGTGGTGCATGGGGGAGAGCGGTTCGTCCGCTCGGTCGCCATCACGGACGAGGTGATCCGCGGCATCGAGGAGACGATCGACCTGGCTCCGCTCCACAACCCCGCCAACCTGAAGGGGATCGAAGCGGTCCGCGCCGTGCTGGGCCCCGCGATCCCGCAGGTGGCGGTCTTCGACACCGCCTTTCACCATACGCTGGCCGAGCGGGCCTACCTGTATGCCATCCCGTACTCGTTCTATCGCCGTTACCGCATCCGGCGGTACGGCTTTCACGGGACTTCGCATCGCTACATCGCGTACCGCTATCGGCAGCTCACCGGATGTACCCGCGATCAGACCAACATCATCACGCTTCACCTGGGCAACGGCGCCTCCGCGTGCGCGATCCGCAGGGGCGATTCCGTGGATACCTCGATGGGCTTCACCCCGCTGGAAGGGCTGGTGATGGGAACCCGATCGGGCGACATCGACCCGGCGGTTCTGGATTTCGTGGCATCGAAGGAGGGGCTTTCGCCGGGCGAGGTGGAAGCGCTGCTGAACAAGCAGTCGGGGCTGCTGGGCGTCTCCGGCCTCACGCACGATATGCGCGAGTTACTCGCCGAGGCGGACGAGCACGACGACCGCCGCGCGCACCTTGCGATCGAGCTCTTCGCCTACCGGATCCAGAAGTACATCGGCGCCTACCTGGCGGTGCTCGGCGGTGCGGATGCAATCTGCTTCTCGGGCGGCATCGGCGAGAACGCCGCACCGGTACGCGCGCTGGTGGTGAACGCGCTCGAGTGGCTGGGGGTGGAGCTTTCCGCCGCGCACAACGCGGAGATGGTCGGCGGTCGCGAGGGGAGGATCAGCACGGAAAGCTCCCGTCCCCAGGTGTGGGTGATCCCCACGGACGAGGAGCTACTGATCGCCCGGGACACCTACCGTGTCGTGCACGGCATGGACTCGCGATATTAGGGCAGCTTCGATGAGGTCCGCGCGCACGCGCTCGCCGGGCCTCACCCACGATCATCTGCTGGAGGGGAGCCATGGAATACCGGTTCGAGTTCGAGGGGGCGGAGGTCCGGGCACTGGTCGCCGAGTCGCAGGCAGCCGGGGAGCGCCTGATGACGGAGGCGCAGCGGTACCTCGCGGCGGGGGTCGATCTACATGCGGAGGAGGATGGCGAGTACGACGCGGACGTGGACCACCCGGGAACGGGAGCGCCGCCGGGGCTCTGGCTGATGAACGACCGCGGCGTTTACCTGCGCAGCAACGCGGGAACGCCGGAGAACGAGCAGGTCGCCTATGCACGGGGCTACCGGGGCGAGGTACAGGTGGGCGACGAGCTGACCTGCGAGTTCATCGACGCGGCACCGCTGGAGCAGGTACGGACGGAGGATACGCTCGTGGTCACGCTCAGCGAGAGGAAGATCAGGCTGTCGCTGGTCCGCAATCCCTAGCGGGCCGGCCGCTGAACATCGCCGACGGCTGCGGGGTACGGGTGCGCTCAACCGGAGGTTGGTCGGGGAAACAGGTGATGTGTACTCTTGCCGGTGAGGGCGGATGAAGGCGGATTCCCAGAAGTACGAGCTGCCGGTCTCCGGAAGCGCATGGACCAAGAGCGTCGAGCTGGGTGCGGGCATTTTCTTCCTCGCGGGCCGCACCCATGTCGCGGGCCACAGCAGTGCCGCCGAGAGCGAGCTGCTCGCGCGCGGAGCGATGCTGATCGCGACGCTGCGCTTCAGGCCGGATCCGCTGGAGGCTTCGCATCCCGAGCGCGCGGTCCGTGCGCTCGGCGCCGGCGCGGCGGTGAACCGCTTCGGCGGCGCTCCCTCCAGGAACTGAGGGCCTGAGCCTGATGACGTTCCTGTACTTCCGCGCGGATTGGTGTGGCGTCTGCCACGCGAAAGCCCCGGTCGTGGCTGAGATCGCCCGCGCCAGCGGGATCCCGCTGACGGTGCTGGACATCGATCAGGAGGAGGGGCAATCGCGGGCGGAGGTGCTGCGCATCAAGACGGTCCCGACCCTGGCGCTCGTCGAGGACCCGCGGGTCCCGTTCCGCCTCGTCGGGCGCATGATCACGCCCGAGAACGCCGCGCACCTCCTGTCTATCACCCGGCATCCCGGCGCGAGCGGGTAGAGTGAATCGCCCGGCCTACGTGCCGCGGAGTCGGGCGGGGACTTACGATTTCTTCTTCTTCGAGCTCGGCGCCCATGAAGGAGCGTTCCCGGACTTCTTCCGCCCTCGCACCTCGCGCCCCGGCCGCCCCGACTCCTCGTCCTTGCGCCCCCTCTCCTCTCTTCCCGACGAACTGCGCCGCGGAGTCGATCGCTCGCCGCCGGACGGCCTCGAACGCGGACCTCCACTCCCGCCCTCGCCCGAACGCTCCAGGCTGGCGGCCATCCGCTGAAGCTGCCGCGCCTGGCTCAGCAGCGCTCGGCCCTGCTCCTCCAGCGTATCCGCCATCTCCTGCAGATCCGCTGCACGCACCGCGGGCGAACGG
>JACDHR010000324.1 GCA_013820915.1 Gemmatimonadota bacterium | reverse complement strand
GCACGATAGCTCGCTGAACCGTGATCGGCCGGATGAGCGCGGCCACTCCCGCGATCAGGAGGATGTTACAGATATTGGAGCCGACCACATTTCCGATCGCGATCGCGCCCTCACCGCGCACCGAGCTGAGCACGCTGACGACGAGCTCGGGCATGCTCGTTCCCGCGGCGACGACGGTGAGCCCCACCACGAGCGGGGTCATCCCGGCGCGGACCGCGAGCGCGACGGCACCCCGGATCAGCGCCTCCGCACCGAGGTAGAGAAGCAAACCACCCCCGAGGAGCCAGAGTAGCGAGATCATGTCAGGGAATGAGCCGGACGGGCAAAGGTTCGGAGTTCAGGTTCCGCGAATCCGCGGGAATACGCGGAGGTGACCCCCCGAAGAGCACGGCGCGCACCTCCGGGATTGAAAGGAGCAGAGTAGCTCCGGAAGCGCAAGTAGCAGCGCCTGCCGTTGACTCGCGCGCCGCCCGGCAGCATTCTACCGGCAGCATTCTACCGGGTACCCGCCGTACCTCTCTCTTCATCCGCAGAACCGACGTGAGCACTCCCGCCGCATTGGTAGACCGCCGCCTGGAAGTGGAGACCCCGGAGCACGTGGCGATCGGCTACTCGCTCGCGGATCTCGGATCCCGCTTCGCCGCCCTGCTCCTCGACGCGCTGGTGCTCGGCAGCGCGCTGGCCGTGCTCGGGGTCGGGATCCCGTGGCTGGTCCGCAGGCTTGGCGAGATCCCGCCCGCGCTGTCGGGCTGGGGGATGGGAGCACTCACCCTGCTCGGCTTCGCGCTCGCCTGGGGATATTTTGTCTACTTCGAGGGGCTGCGCAACGGGCAGACGCCCGGGAAGCGGCGGCTCGGCATCCGCGTGGTGCACGAGGGCGGCTTCCCGCTCACGCTGCGCGGCGCGGCCATACGCAACCTGCTGCGGATCGTGGACATCCAGCCGGCCCCATCCTGGCTGCTCGGCGGGGTGGTAATGCTTCTCCACCCGCGCACGCAGCGGCTGGGCGACATGGCGGCGGGTACGGTGGTGGTGTGGGAACGCGCCGGTGCGCGGCTTCCCGAAGAGAGCGTCGCCGCCGCGGATGCCGCCGGGCCGCCGCGGTTGAGCCCCGAGGAGTTCGCCGCGCTCTCGGGGTACATCGCTCGGCGGGGCACTCTCAGCGCCGAGGTGCGCCAGCGGATCGCGGGCGGGCTGGCCGCGCGCCTGGAGCCGCACGCCCCCTGGGACCGGCGGACCCGGACAGCCGACGGCTACCTGGCCTCACTCCACGAAGACGAGGCGGCGCGGCGTGCCGCCGGAGGCGAGGAGGCGATCTCCGGCACCCGCGCGGCGGCCGCGCTGGTGCGGAGGCAGCGTGAGACATGGGCGGAGTACCGAACGCTCCTGGAGCGTGCCCAGTCGCGCGGGATGAGCCGCCTGAGCGAGCACGAAATGTCGCGCTTCGCCGCGCTCTACCGTGAAGTCGCCGCCGACCTCGCGCGCGCCCGCACCTACGACGGCTCACCGGAGCTGCTGTATACGCTGGAGCAGAGCGTGGGCGCGGGGCACAACCTGCTCTACCGCCCGGCGCTTCGCTCCGGCCGCCAGCTCGCGGAATGGCTCCTCCGCGGGTTCCCCGCGCTCGTGCGGCGGCGCTGGCGGCCGATCATGCTCGCGGCGGCGTTCCTCTACCTCCCCGCGCTACTCGCCTTCGCCGCGGTTCGCCTCGACCCGCCGCGCGCCCGCGCGATCCTCCCGGCCGAGATCATCGCGCGCGCCGAGTCGGGCGTCGAGCGCGACGCGCAGGGGACCGGCTATATCGAGATCCCGGAGATCTTCATGCCCGTCATGGCGACGAGCATCATCACCAACAATGTGCAGGTGACCTTCGTCGCCTTCGCGGGCGGCGTGCTCGCGGGGCTCGGAACCGTGCTGGTGCTGGTGTTCAACGGCGTGTTTCTCGGCGCCGTGGCCGGTCTCTTCGCTAATCACGCGCTCAGCCTGTACTTATGGACCTTCGTGCTCCCGCACGGCATCATCGAGCTGACCGCGATCACTATCGCGGGCGGCGCGGGGCTGTGGATGGGCTCGGCCATCGTGCTGCCGGGGCGATGTACGCGCCGCGAGGCACTCACCGTGCGTGGACGCGAAGCGGTCGCGCTCCTGGCGGGCACGGTGTTTCTCCTCTTCGTCGCGGGGATAATCGAGGGCTTCATCTCGCCCGCACCCATTCCCCGGTCCCTCAAACTGCTCTTTGCCGCGCTCTTCGCCGCGCTGCTGATCCTCTACCTGTTCGCCGGTCGGTGGGCGAGCGGAGGCGAAGAGAGCGGCTCGGGAGCGACGGAGGGAGTATGGACCCGAGTTGATCGACCTGTTTCCGGGACGCGTTGCCGTCCATGAGCTTCGAGAGCCCGGCACTTCGCGCCACGACACGCTACAGCAGCCCCCGCCGCTTCACCTCCAGGTAGCGGTTGACGACGGCGGGGATCGCGTCCCGCGGGCGCGCATCGGCAACCAGGACGCCCGCGCGCTGCATGGCCGCCAGCGCGTGGGCCCGCGCCTGGAGCAGCTCCTCCGCGGCGCCACGGCGGAACACGTCGGCTTCGGTTGCCGCCGGCAGCTCGGCGGTGTCTTCGAGCGCGGTGTTACGCAGGGTGACCACGAGCGGGAGGTGCCGGCGCTTCGCGGCGTTCAGGTGCGAGAGCAGCGCGGCCGAGGCGCGCGCGTCGATCACATCGGTAAAGAGAACGAGCAGCGAGCGGCGGCGCAGCGCCTTCGCGAGGTAGGCGAAGGCGCCGGGGTAGTCCGGCTCCGCGAGTCGCCCTTCCACGCGCGCGAACGCGTCCGCCAGGCGGGTGAGGGGCGCGCGGGTGGGCGGAATAAACTGCTGGATGCGGTCCGCGAAGACGAAGGCACCCACGCGGTCGCCCTGTAGCGAGGCGACGTCGGCCATGAGAAGCGCCGCGGAGAGCGCGTAGTCCAGCCGTTCGCGCCCCCCGATCCGCTCCGTCATCAGGCGTCCCGCGTCGATCGCCAGCAGCACGTTCTGGCTGCGCTCCGCCTCGAACTGCCGCACGGTGGTCGTGGCGCGCCGCGCGGTCGCCTTCCAGTCGATCCGGCGCGGGTCGTCGCCGGGGATATAGTCGCGCATGCTCTCGAACGCGGTGCCCTCGCCCCGCTCGCGCACGGCGCGCAGCCCGGCATCGCGAAGGCGGTGCCGCTGCGCGAGCAGGCGGTGTCGACGCACGTCCTGGAGCCCCGGCTGAATCTGTACGGTCTGGGGACATGGCTCGCGCCACTGCCGCCAGACGAGGCCGAGTGGCCCGAGCGCGCGCAGGTGGATGTCGCCAGCCGTCGCCGTTCCCCGCTCCGCCGCTCGCACGCGGTACGTGCGGGTCGCGCGTCCGCGGGGCGGCAGCAGCACCTCGATGTCGGGCTCGCCGAGGCGCGTCAGCGTGGGCGGTAGGTCATCGGTCGCGCGGAGCCTGACCGGGCCGGGCGCGGACGATTCGAACACCAGCGTCACGTCGGCTTCGCCGTCCAGCGGGAGCTGGCGCGGGAAGGTGCGCGCCACGCGGAGCCGCGCCCGCGGGACACGCGCGGCGTCGAGAGCGGCGGCCAGCAGGATCAGCGCGTTGACCGCGAAGGCGGCGGCGCTGCTCAGCAGGAAGAGCGGGGCCGCCAGCGCCAGGAGCGCCAGGCAGCGGCGGGCGGGGAGCAGATTCAACGGGAGAGCCGTTCGCGTAGCGCGCGCTACCGCGGCGCCTCCACCCGGTCGCGCAGCGCGGACAGACGCGCATCGGCGCTCTGCCCCTCCACCTCGGCTTCGGGCGTGAGCAGCACACGGTGGCGCAGTACCGGGAGCACGAGCGTCTTCACGTCGTCCGGCGTCACGAAGTCACGGCCCGCGAGCAGTGCCTCGGCGCGGGAAGCGAGGAAGAGCGCCACGCTGGCGCGAGGGCTGGCGCCGAGCGCGAAGTCCGGATCCTCGCGCGTGGCGCGCACGAGGGCGGTGATGTAGTCGCGCACGCTGGGCTCCACGTGAACGGCGCGGACCGCCTCACGCAGAGCGAGCACGTCCGCGGCACTGAAGATCGGCTCGATGCCGTAGCTCTCCGGCACGTCCGCCCGGAAGCCCTCCTCGTAGCGGTCCAGGATCATGCGCTCGGCCGCGGCGCTGGGGTACCCGACCACGATCTTGAGCATGAAGCGGTCGAGCTGCGCCTCCGGCAGCGGGTAGGTGCCCTCGTACTCGACCGGGTTCTGCGACGCGAACACCGTGAAGAACGGCGGGAGCGGACGCGTCACGCCGTCGACCGTGATCTGGCGCTCCTGCATCGCCTCCAGCAGCGCGGCCTGCGTCTTGGCCGGGGCGCGGTTGATCTCATCGGCCAGGAGCAGGTCCGCGAAGAGCGGGCCGGGGTGGAAGACGAACGCGCGCCGCAGCTCGTCCAGCACGTTGGTGCCGGTCAGGTCGGTGGGCATCAGGTCCGGCGTGAACTGCACCCGGCCGAAGCGCGCGTCGATGGAGAGCGCCAGGGCGCGGATCGCGAGCGTCTTGGCAACGCCCGGCACGCCTTCGATCAGCGCGTGGCCGCCGGCCAGCAGCGCGACCATCATCTGCCGGAGTACCTCTTCCTGGCCGAGCACCACTCTGGCGAGGCGGTCCTGGATCTGGCGGGCGCGTTCGCCCGCGTCGAGCATGGTGGTTGTCACAGACGTCGTGCCTCGGCGACCAGACGGTCGGCGTGATGGGTGAGAGAGACGAGATCCGCGCGGGGGCCGCGGCCCCACTCCGCGAGTAGCGCGGCCGCGGGCTCGCACGCGGCGGGAAGGCCGTGTGCGAGCTGCTCCAGGAACTCCGCTTCCCGTCCCTGCGCCGGGGCGGGGCGTCCCAGGCGGCGCGCGAGGCCGGCGAGCAGCAGGCGCCGGGC
>JACDHR010000323.1 GCA_013820915.1 Gemmatimonadota bacterium | reverse complement strand
GGCGGCGGGACGGCTGCCGAGCGTGCGGCTGATCGGCGATCTGGCGGTGAGTGCGCCCGAGCCGGGTGCACGGCTGCGGCTGAACGGGCTGCTCGTCGAGGGCACCCTGGTGCTGGACGGACCCGTAGCGCTCGAGGTCGCCCACTGCACGCTGGTGCCGGGTCGGGCGCTCGACAACCAGGGAGAGCCGCGCTCCCCCGACCGCGACAGTCTGATGGTCACCGCGGCCGGAGTACAGACCCCCGAGGTGACCATCACCTCGAGCATCACCGGCGCGATCCGGCTGCCGGACACCACGCGCCAGCTGACGATCCGCGACAGCATCGTGCAGGCCCACGAAGTGGGCGGCATCCCGCGGGCGGCCATCGCCGCCAGCGACGCGGGCGACGAGCCCGGCCCGCCTGCCACGCTCGAGCGCGTCACCCTCTTCGGCCAGGTCAACGTGCGGGAGCTGACGCTGGCCTCCGAGGTGATCTTCACCGCGCCCGTCATCGCGCAGCGCCGGCAGGCCGGGTGCGTGCGCTTCAGCTACGTCCCGGCCGGCTCTCAGACCCCGCGCCGCTTCCAGTGCCAGCCCGACCTGGTGCTGGCGGGGGTCACCGATCCCGCGGAGCAGGCCCGCATCCGCGGCCGCCTCGTCCCCACCTTCACCTCGGAGCGCTTCGGCGACCCGGGATACGCGCAGCTGCGGCTGAGCGCCGCGCTGGAGATCCGCGCGGGCGCGGAGAACGGCTCGGAGATGGGCGCCTTCAGCGCCCTGATGCAGCCCCAGCGCGAGGCCAACCTGCGCACCCGCCTCGAGGAGTACCTCCCCTTCGGCCTCGAGGCCGCCCTCATCTACGTCACCTGAACGGAGCCGACCCATGAAGGGTGATTTCACGCGCATCCCCGCTGAGCGCGCCCGTCGCTACGCCGCCGTGCTCATGCAGCAGGGCCGGGTCCAGCTGGATGCGGACTGGAACGAGCAGGTCGCCATCCGCGACCGCCTCGAGCAGCTCGCCGCCACCGACCTTATCGGCCCCGCGGGCGCACCCGAGGTGGGCGGCGGCTTCGCCGTCGGCATCAGTGCCGATGGGCAGGACCTGACCCTCTCCGCCGGACGGATGTACGTCGAGGGGCTGCTCTGCGAGCTGGAGGAGGAGGCGACCTACACCACGCAGCCGTATCTGCCCGTCCCGGAGGCGCTGACGGAGGGGGATACGGGCGTGGACGGGCGCACGGACCTGGTCTACCTCGACGTCTGGCAGCGCCACGTCACCGCGGTTGAGGACCCCGAGCTGCTCGATCCCGCACTCAACGGCCTGGATACCACCACCCGCCTGCAGACGGTCTGGCAGGTGCGAGTGCTCAAGGGCGTTGGCGACGTGACGTGCGATGCGGTGGCGGGCTTCCCCCCCACGGCGAGCGGTGCGCAGCTCACCAGCGACGCCGTGGCTACGCCGGACGAGGACGATCCCTGCGCGGTGGTGGCGGCGGGGGGGTACCGGGGTGTCGAGAACCGCCTCTACCGCGTCGAGATCCACGGCGGCGGGGACCTCGGCGCTGCCAGCTGGAAGTGGTCGCGCGACAACGGCGCGGTGCTCTTCGCCGTCGAGGAGTTCGTCGCCGCGCCCGCCGATCAGCTGCGCCTGCGCAGTCTCGGCCGCGATCTGGTGCTGACGCTGCGCCCCAAAGATTGGGTCGAGATCCTGGACGATGCCTCCGAGCTGGGGTTCGCGCCTGGCTTCATGGCGCGCGTGGAGGAGGTGAATCCCGCCACGCGGATCGTCAGGCTGGACCGCGACCTGCCCGCCGGCACCTTTGCCGTGGCGCGGAACGCCCGAGTACGACGCTGGGACCAGGTGCTGGACGTGGATGCCGACGGCCTGCTCACCACCGGCGCGGGCCCCTTCGACCTGGAGGACGGGGTGCAGGTGCGCTTGGCGGGCGGCGATTACCGCAGCGGCGACCACTGGAGCTTCGCCGCGCGCACTGCGGGCGGCACCCTCGATCAGCTGACGGACGCGCCGCCGCAGGGCATCCGGCACCACTACGCGCCGCTCGCCCTGATCCGCTGGGCCGACGCGGGCGACGGCAGCTTCACTGCCACGGTGGTCGAGGACTGCCGCGCGACCTTCCCGCCACTCACCGGCATCTGCGCGGACGATGTCTGCTACGACAACACCGTCTGCGACCTGGCTGCCGGCACCGTTCAGGAGGCGATCGAGGCTCTCTGCCAGCGCGAATCCCCTGCGACAAGAGGCGGCCTCTGCACGGTCACGCTCGGCGTAGACGGAGTCGACGACCTCCAGCAGGCGGTGGATCAGTTGCCAGTGGAACAGGGTGGGTGCATCTGTATCCCCGCCGGGGTGTTCCTCCAGCGTGAGCCGGTGTTCCTGAGGGGACGGAAATCGATCACGATCGAGGGGTGTGGACCGGCTTCGGCCATCGAGTACGAGGGTACGGATCTCCCGCTCTTCACGCTCGAGCGCTCGAGCGACATCCTTCTGCACCGCTTCGCCATGCGCTGTTCGAGCGGAGGCGTCGCTACCCTGCGGGGTGGCTCGCGGATCCGCACCGTCGACTGCACGATCGAGTGCCGGCAGGGTATCGCGTTCGAGGCGCTCCGTGACATCGACCATCTGACCGTGGAGGGCTGCTTCGTTTCGGCACGGCAAGCGCTCGTCTTCGGGGAAGGCTCGTCGCTGAACGGGGTATTCGTGCGAGGCAATTTCCTGCAGGCGTCGGAGCAGGTCGTTCAAAGCGTGCAGAGGGTGGACGACAGACTGGTCCACGTACGGATCGAAGGCAACACGATCGAGGGCTCGGGCGTGCTCTTGGAATCTCTGCCCGTGGGTGCCGACGTCACCATCGCAGGCAACCGCATCAGTCAGCGAGACAAACCGGCGGTTCAGCTCATGACAATGGGGGATCGGGCCCTGCTCACCGTGACGGAGAACCAGATCGGGACCCTCGATGATCCTGCTGGTCAGGGCGTTGTGGTGGAGAAGCAAATGGCACCGGAAGCCATGCTGGTGCTGCAGGGGAACCGCGTCGTCACCGTGCGCGAGGCAATCGTAGTACGAAGTTCTGAAGGCAGTGGAGAGCTACACGTCAACGCCAACGTTCTCAGATCCCTCGAAAGCATCCCCGTCGTCTCCATCGGGGGCAACATCGGTGAAGAGCCCGGTATAGCCCATGTGCTGTTCAACAACAATCAGGTCTATACCGATCGATTACCCGAGGATCGCTGCACGGTGCAGCTGAACGCCGCGCGGTTGGTGGTGATGGGCAACTATGTGGCGGACCGGCGCGAGGGCGATCCCCGGCGGACATCGATCTGTCTACCCCGGGAGGCACAGGCAGCGACCGCTATCGGCAATGTCTCACGCAATGGTGTCAACCTGGAGGGGCTGCTGACACCGCCGCGGATGATCGTGATCAACAACGCGGTGTTTTGACCCTCTTCGAGCCTCCCCCGCCTCTTCCGCCGACGGAAGACTCCAGGCGCCATCACGGCAGAGGGAGTAGACCGGATCAGCACGAAGAGGACGGCGTTCAGCGTCTGCCCCGCGATGCGCCTTCCTCGCGTGGACCGCGCGCCGGTACCACTCTTATCCCGTGAGACACTAGCCAGCCCGACCCGCGCCATGGCAGAGCGAGACGCCTTCTCTTCAGGATCGGAGCTACGCCCCCCACAGCGGGAGCGGCGCCGCGCGAGCACTACCCGCCGCCCCGTGGAGCAGGTGGTGGTACAGGAGGGCCGCACCCTGCGCCGCACTCGCCGCGACGCACTCGCCACCGAGGAGCCTCTCGAGATCCGCATCGTGCGCGTGGCGGACCTGACCGGCGAGGCTGGGCTGGCGCACCCGATCTCCGTCACCATGCGCACTCCTGGCGCGGACTTCGACCTCGCTGCGGGCTTCCTCTTCGGCGAGGGGGTGATCGAGGGTGGCCACCAGCTCGCCGCCATTCGCTACTGCGTGGACGCCGCCCAGGGGGAGGCGCAGCAGTACAACGTCGTCAACGTCTTCCTCTCTCCCGCCGTCACCTTCGATCCCGCGTCTCTCCAGCGGCACTTCTACACCACCTCGAGCTGCGGCGTCTGCGGCAAGGCTTCCATCGAGGCGGTGTGGGGACCGACGTGTGCGCCGATCGCGAGCGAAGTGGAGGTGAGCGCACGGACGCTCCTCTCGCTGCCGGCCACGCTGCGTGCCTCGCAGGCGGTGTTCGAGCGCACCGGTGGGCTGCACGCGGCGGCCCTCTTCATGCCGGAGGGCGAGCTGCTGCGGGTGCGGGAGGACGTGGGGCGGCACAACGCGATGGACAAGCTGGTCGGGGCGGCACTGCTGGCGGGGGAGCTGCCGCTCTCGCGCGGGGTGCTGCTGGTCAGCGGGCGACTGAGCTTCGAGCTGGTGCAGAAGGCGGCGCGTGCCGGGGTGCCCGTGCTGGCCGGAGTCTCGGCTCCTTCAAGCCTCGCCGTCGAGCTGGCGGAGGAGGTTGGCATGACGCTGGTCGGATTCCTGCGGGAGGGGCGCTTCAACGTCTATACGGGCGGCCGGCGCATTCGCACGGCCGAACTCGATCCGACAGAGGAAGAGGGTGATGGGAAGGAGTTTTCTGCATAGCTGGTTTCTGGTGGCGCTCGCCGCGTGCCTCGGCGTGCCCGGGTGCACGCCGCGCGAGGATGCGGAGGCTCCCCGCCGCGCGGTGATCGAGGTGCGCGATACGGCGGCGGATCCCGAGCCGATCGTCGGCGCGCAGACGGGCGAGAACGTCGAGCCGGGTGACACCTTTCCGGAGACCTTCCGCGGGACGGCGGGGATCGTGGCAGAGTCGCGCTCCGGGATCGGGCCTGCCATCCTGCAGGAGGTGCGCACCGCCTCCCACACGGGGTTCGATCGGGTGGTCTTCGAGTTCGACGGCATCAGCGTCCCCGGGT
>JACDHR010000052.1 GCA_013820915.1 Gemmatimonadota bacterium | reverse complement strand
CCCGGTGCACGTCCCAGGCGGCCAGATAGGCCAGAGCCCCACCGCGCTCATACTCATGCTCCACCCGCATCGGCTCTCCCGGAGCGGGCGGCGCGCTCGGATGCAGGCGCACTCTCGCTTGGATGCTTGTCTTCTCATCGGCGCTGAGCACGTACTCCTTCGGCCCCAGCGGCACGCCTTCCCAGCAGCCTTCGTACAGATCCAGCACCCGGGCGGCCTTCTCCTCGAAGTGGGGATCCCTGGGGAAGATCCAGCTGCGGTAGCGCCAGGGCCGCAGCGCATCCTGCCGCAGCCAGCGACCTACCGTGGCTGCGCTGATTGCACCCACGACCGCCCAGAGCACCACCTGCCGGGCCAGCTCTCTGAGGCTGAAGCGCGAGAGGGGCACGCCCGAGCGCGCCGGCAGCTCACAGGCCAGCGCCTTGACCGCGGCGACCTCTTGAGGGGGAAAAAGCGGGGGGGCGCCCGCTGCGTGCTGCATCCTCGAGGCCCTTCAGCCGTCGGGCATAGAAGCGGCCTCTCCATTTGCTCACCGTCGGCCGGGTTACGTCCAGACACTGGGCAATCTGCTCGTTCTCCAGCCCCTCGGCCGCCAGCAAGATCAGCTTGGCACGGATCACCTCCCGATACGGGGCGCTCTGCTGGCGAGCGCGTGCCTCGAGCACCTCTCGCTCCTCGGGGCTCAGCACCATGTCATACGGGCTCTGTCGCGGCATCTGCACCTGCATGGCAATGTATCCATCGCGTTACTCAGCGCACCAAGGATGCAGAAGCCTGCTTCTCGTGGCAAGCCGCCATACGTAAATGAACTTGAGAACACCACCACTAAGGCGATCCTTCCTTTTTCACTGTTCGATGAGCGCCTGCTCCACGGAGAACGCAAGGGTCGGCGCCGGGTGCCCGGTCTGCTGCAACTCGATCCGCCGCCGAAATTCGATGTGGTGATCGTGGATGAGGCGCATGCCATCCGCAACGCAAATACCTGGGTGCATCAGGGAGTACGCTTCCTCTGCGACCACGCGGAGGCCGTGGTGTTCCTCACCGCGACTCCCATCCAGCTCAGCGGGTTCGACCTATTCACTCTTCTCAACGTTCTCCGCCCGGATCTGGTAATCGATCCGATCAGTTTCGAGCACCTCACGGGGCCGAACCCACACATCAATGCGGCGAGCACGGCGGCGCGCGCCGCGAGGCCGGGGTGGCAGAGCGAAGCTCGTCAGGAGATGGAGCGAGCAGCGGCAACTTCGTGGGGCCGCCAGTTCCTGCAACCGAACCCGGAGTACGAGCGGCTCTCTCGGATCCTCGCTGCCGGCGAGCTCACACGGGAGCAGCGGGTTGGGTTCGTGCGGGACGTGGAGCGTCTCCATACCCTCGACCGTCTCATCAATCGAACCCGGCGTAGGGAGATCGGGCAGTTCACGACTCGAAAGCCGGAGACGATCGCTGTTCCCTTCACTCCGGAACAGCAGGCGCTGCACGACAGTCTCCTGAACGTGCAGGCCTGCATCCTGAGGCACCTCCACGGTGACCGAAGCGTGCAATTCATGCTCTCGACCCTTCGGCGGCAGGCAGCCAGCTCCATCTTCGGTCTGGCACCGCTTATTCGCGAGATCCTCACCCGGCGGATCGGCGAGCTCGAATGGGACGAGATGGGAGCGTCGGACGAGATTGATCCGTCCACCGCGATCGAGAGCCTGTCGGAAGAAATCGCCGGTGTGCTCGCGATGGCGGACGACCTGGGTGGACCGGATCCGAAGCTGGAGGCGCTCGAGCAGGTCATCCGCGAGAAGCAGGCGCTGCCGAACAACAAGCTGCTCCTCTTCAGCAGCTTTCGGCACACCCTCCGCTATCTCGAGGAAAAGCTCGGCATCGCCGGTGTTCGGATCGGACTGATCCACGGGCACACACCGGATGAGGAGCGTCGTGAGCTTCGTCACCGGTTCTCTCTTCCGCGAAATGACCAGAGAGCCCTCGATCTCCTCCTCTCGTCGGAGGTCGGCTCGGAAGGATTGGACTACCAGTTCTGCGATGCGCTGATCAACTACGATCTGCCTTGGAATCCGATGCGTGTGGAGCAGCGCATCGGCCGGATCGACCGGTATGGCCAGAAGAGTGAAGCCGTAGTGATCTACAACTTCGTGACACCGGGCACGGTCCACGCGGACATCTATTTCCGGTGCCTGCTCCGCATCGGCATCTTCCAGGCTGCGCTGGGAGGAAGCGAGGAGATCCTCGGCAGGATCAGCCAGGGATTACGGCGGATCGGCGAGGACCTCGAGCTGTCCGAGGAGGAGCGGCAGGCGCGGCTGGAGCAGCTCGCCGACAACGAGGTGCGGGTGCTCCAGGAACAGACCCGGGTCGAGGAGCAGCAAGCGGCCCTCTTCGGAATCTCGCTGCCGCTCCAGTTGATCGAGAAGGAAGTACAGGACGCGACCAACACCTGGCTGGCTCCAGACGCACTACGGAATCTCGTGCGGACCTACCTCAGTGGGCTCGGCGGCGGAGATGCCGCACTCCTGGGTGCCGGCCCTCGTCAGACGCTGCGGGCGAGCCAGGCGGATCGGGCGCGCCTACTGGAAGACTTTCGCCTGCTTCCGACCAGGCGCGCACTGATCGACCGGGCATGGGAGCGCTGGCTGAAGGGCGGCGACCCTCACCTCTCCGTCACCTTCGACAGCGAGTACGCGCGGGACGACCGCGAGGTGACGTTCATCACCCCGGTCCACCCGCTGGCGCAGCAGGCGGCACGTACGGCGAGGACGGATGAAATGCCATACGTGGCATTCCGCGTCTTCGATGAAACCCTTCCCGCGGGCGAGTACCCGTTCGCCATCTACCAGTGGGAGACGAAGGGAGTCCGCTCCACCTCGTCGCTGCAGCCGGTGTGTACTCACGAGGAAATCCAGGACCGGTTCTTCGAGCTGATCGCTGAGGCGAGCCCGCTGGATGGGGCAGAGGTATCCTGGCCTGAACAAACCATCTTCGACGAGTTGGAGGCTGAGCAGTACCGCCTCTGGAGCCGGCATCGCGAGGAATATCGCGAGGAGAGCGTGCGGCTGGTCAGCTACCGTCGGGAGAGCCTTCGCCAGAGCCACGCTGCGCGCGTGCGCCTCCTGAAGGAGCAGCTGGAGAAGGCGAGTCACGCAAAGGTCGAGCGGATGCGGCAAGCACAGATTGATGCGGCCGAAGCCGACTACGCGCGGCGTACCGCAGAGCTGGACGAGGCGGAAGCTGTCGCGGACGTGATCAGCCGGCCCGTTGCTTATGGATACCTACTTCTCGGTCAGGAGAACTGACGCAATGAATGCCAGACAACACCTCGAACAGCTCTATGCAGATCGCCTGCAGTGGGTGGAGACTTCCCGAAAGAACGGGTTCGAGGAAGGCATCCGTGATCTTCTGGCGGAGATCTATCCGGATCAGGCGCATTTCATCTACGAGCTCCTTCAGAACGCGGAGGATGCTCGCGCGACGGGGGTGACATTCGACCTCAACCGCACGCGATTGGAAATCACCCACGATGGACACCCGTTCAGCCCCAAGGACGTCGAGTCGATCACGAGCATCGGGCAGAGTTCGAAGAAGGACGACGTCAACCAGATCGGGAAGTTCGGGGTTGGCTTCAAGGCCGTGTTCGGGTACACAAGCATGCCCCAGATTCAGTCCGGTGACTACCGGTTCGAGATCCGGGATCTGGTCTGCCCTGTACGGCTCGGTGATGGCGTCCCGGACGACACGACTCAGTTCATCTTCCCGTTCAACCACCCGGAGAAGGATCCGGAGCAGGCGTACAGCGAGACCGCAGAAGGTCTCAAGAAGCTCTCGGACGAAACGTTGCTCTTTCTGAACCACATCCGTGCGATTTCATGGTTCGTGGAGGAAGATGCCACGTCCGGAGACATCAAGCGAGAATCCGCTACGGAGAATCGGATCCGAATCGTTCGCAACTCTACCGACCGGGCCGCACCCGAGATATCGGAGTGGCTTCGTTTCCAGACCTCCATTGATGAAACGGGGAGATTCGACGAACAGGGAAAGCTGAAGGTGGCGATTGCTTTCCGCCTCGGAGAGCGGGAGGCCGCGGGGAGTGAAGGGGAGCCGGGAGCCTCTACGACCCAGAAGAAGCAGATCGTGGAGGCCGACGGAAAGCTGTTCATCTTCTTTCCGGCGGAGAAAGAAACCACGAAACTTCGCTTTCACATCCATGGTCCCTACGCCTCGGCGGTCGATCGGGCCAGCATCAAGAGCGGCCGGCCGGAGAACCAGGCACTGCTTGCCCGCACCGCGGATCTGGTGGTGGCGGCGTTGCCGACGATTCGGGACATGGGACTGCTTACCGCGGATTTCCTCTCTGTTCTTCCGAATCCCGAGGATCAACTCAGCCCATTCTACGAGCCGATCCGGAAGCAGATCGTAGCTACGATGCGGCGGGACGAACTCGTTCCGAAACATGGGGGCGGCCATGCCCCGGCCATCTGGCTTCTCCGTGGCCCTCGGAGAATCCGGGAGGTCATCGACGCGGAACGCATCGGGTTCTTCGCTGCCGAGCCGGGCGAGTCAACGAACAGAATACGCGGCTGGGCGGCTGGCGTAATGCAGCACCAGCGGGAGGATCGCTTTCTTCAGTCGCTTGGCATCGCTGCCTGGGGATGGAAGGAGCTCGGAAGTGCCATACGAGGGAGGTTCGGCGCCGATGCTCATCTGGGTGCCCAGAAGAGCCAGGCCTGGCTCGCTCGCCAGGACGACGTTTGGATGCAGGAGCTCTACGCCCTCTTGGAGGAAGCACCCAAAGAGGTGCTGCGGATGGTCAAGGACGCTGCGGTGGTGAGGCTCGAGTCGGGAACGCATGTCGTTGGTTCGACGGCGTATTTCCCGGATGGAGATCATGCGCACCGGGTAGACGGCCTGGTACGGGTCAAGACAGCGATTCTTCGAGGTGAGAACGCGGTGCGGATCGAGCGGGTCCGGCGCTTTCTCGCTGAAGTCGGTGTAAACGGCGGGTGAGACTGAGGAGATCCGAGCCATTCTCCAGGAGCACTATGCGAAGCAAACGAATCGCCCGCCATCCGAGGACCACGTCCGTCACCTCCGCCGCTTCGTGAGGTGGTTCCGGGAGCACGTGGACCCCACCCTTTTCGAGCAATATTTTGTTCTCTTCGACGAGTCCGGTGTGACTCGCCGACCGTGCGACCTGTTTCTCGATTTCTCGTATCGCCTGACCGGTCTATCCGCAATCTTCCAAGATGAAGCAGCGACGAAGAAGAAGTATTTGCTCTCTTCCGAATACCACCGTCTGCATATCGCGGGGTCCGAGGCGTTCTGCGTAGGCATCGGTGTCATGGACCGCCTTCCGGTCGTTCCCGTGAACGTAGAAAACAACCCGGATTACGGCAGGACATTATACCAGAGCGGAAGCTTCACTGATTACGGAACGAAGCAGGACTATTCCATCCCGAAACTGCAGGAATACCTGGCGCGGAACGATGTCGAGGTGAGCCGGGCACTCTGGCAAACGCTGTGTCAGGTCAAACCCGAGGTTCTCCAAGCCCGTTACAGGCCCAATGCGCGTGCCGAGTTCCGATCAGCTCCCTCACAGTTGGTTCATCACCTGCGGAAGGCTGCGTGGATTCCGGACAGGGATGGGATCTTCCACAAGCAAGCAGGCATCTCCCGAGATCGGTTGCGGGAGGATTTCCCGTGGGAGAACGCAAATTGTTGGCTGACGGCAATCGAATTCGGTAAAGCGGCGATGCATATCGAGGCTGAGGCGAAGGCCCGGGAGGCTCAACGCGAGAGTGCCGCTACTACCCTCGGGATCCCCGTCGAGCTCGCGGATGAACTCGGCACTCTTTCACCGGACGAGCTACGCCAACTCGTGCTCAAGGTGAAGAGCCACAGGCATCGCCAGTTTCCCGTGCGTCGTCCGAGCAATCCAGAGCGCCGGATTACGCAGGTGGCGGGTGCGGCAAATGATGCGCCCGACATCGAGTATGGCAAACCGCGGCGCCGAGTTCGGACCACGAATCGGGAAACGAAGATCGCTGCGAGGCAGTACCTAATCGATCTCTACACCAACGACGATGACGAGCTGGTGTGCCAGATTTGTGAGGAGGTGATGCCTTTCAAGCTGCGGAACGGCGCATACTATTTCGAGACGGTCGAGTTCCTCGATCTCGAACGGGAGCATCGCGAGAACTACCTGGCCTTGTGTCCGACCTGTTCCGCCAAGTTCAACTATGCGGACGCCACGACCGATGAGGAGCTCCTGGAGAGCACCCTCCGAGTCGAGAACGACACAGTATCGGTGAGCCTGGCACATGAGGAAGGGACGATCCGTTTCGTTGAAACGCACCTGATCGATCTTCGGGCGGTGCTCGGGGTCACGGCCGAAGTGTGATCGCTGAGCGTGTCTCCGTCTGCGATGGACCGCCTCCTCCCCCTCCTCGCCGCCGCGCCGCGCCAGTTCTATCGCCTGGTGCTGGTGGTAGGGGCGAGCGGAGCGGGGAAGACGGCAACGCTCCGTGCGCTGGGCGAGCATCTCGGCGTCGGCGTGGTCAACCTCGGTCTGCGGCTCTCGGAGCGGCTGCTGGACGTGCCGGTGCGCTACCGGCCCGTGGAGGTGCTGGGGCTGCTCGACGACATCCTGGCCACTTCGGACGGAGATCTGCCGGTGCTGCTCGACAACACGGAGATCCTGTTCGAGCTGGCGCTCGAGCAGCAGCCGTTGCAGGTGCTCCAGCGCCTCTCGCGCAATCGCACCGTCGTCGCTACCTGGAGCGGGGTGGTGCAGGGAGGCCGGCTGACGTATGCTCCGGTTGGCCATCCCGCGCGACGCGAGTACGCCGTGGACAACCTGCTGCTGATTTCTTTACCCGGTGAGTGACAGCCCTACGCGATGAGATACGGTGATCTGATCCAGTACGAGCCGCTGCGCACGGTGATCGAGCTGCGCAAGGCGGACAGGATGGAGCGCGAGCTCGTCTCGACCTACGTCATCTCGGACGAGATGGCGGACAAGATGAGGGATCCCATCATCCAGAACCTGCAATTCGAGACCCCGGCCGACAACAAGGGCGTTCTCGTCGTCGGCAACTACGGCACGGGGAAAAGCCACCTGATGAGCGTGGTCTCGGCCGTGGCCGAGCACGCCGAGCTGGCCGAGCTGTTGAGCCACCCGGCGGTGCGCGAGGCGGCGGCGGCGATCGCGGGCAGGTTCAAGGTGGTGCGCGTGGAGCTGAGCACCACGGCCGCGCTGCGCGACGTGCTCTGCCGGCAGCTCGAGCGGGCGCTCGCCGAGTGGGGTGTCGAGTACGTCTTCCCGCCGCAGGACCAGGTGGCGAATAACAAGGAGGCGCTGGAGGCCATGATGGAGGCCTTCCACCAGCGCTTTCCCGACCGGGGCCTGCTTCTGGTGGTGGACGAGCTGCTCGACTTCCTCCGGCACCGCATGCACCAGGGTGACGCCGGGATCATCCTGGACCTGGGCTTCCTCCGCGAGATGGGCGAGATCGCGGCAGATCTGCCGTTCCGCTTCGTGGGCGGCGTACAGGTCAGCCTCTTCGACAACCCCGAGTTCCAGTTCGTCGCCGACTCGCTCCGCCGGGTGCAGGCGCGCTTCCGTCAGGCGATCATCGGCAAGAAGGACGTGCAGTTCGTGGTGTCGGAGCGCCTGCTGCGGAAGACGGCCGAGCAGAAGGTCAAGATCCGGGAGCACCTGCTGCCGTTCGCCAAGTTCTACGAGGGGATGAACGAGCGGATGGACGAGTTCGTCCGCCTCTTTCCGGTGCATCCGGATTATGTCGGCACCTTCGAGAAGATCACGGTCGCCGAGCAGCGCGAGATCCTGAAGACGATCTCGTCCGAGGCCGAGCGGCTGTCGGATCGGGAAGTCCCTGCGGATCAGCCGGGCGTGCTGGCGTTCGAGCGCTACTGGAGCGAGATCCGCGAGAACGCCGCCTTCCGCGCGAACCCGGAGATCCGCACGGTGCTCGATGCGAGCACCAAGCTCGAGGAGCTGGTCGAGGCCGGATACCCGAAGGGGAAGAACAAGGCACTGGCCCGGCGGATCGTCCACGGGCTGAGCATCCACCGCCTTACGGTGGGGAACATCGAGGCGCCGGTGGGGATGACGGCGGAGCAGCTCCGCGACCAGCTCTGCCTGTTCGACCCCCTCGTGGCGGAGCTGGGCGGCGACCCGGCCGAGGACCTGCGCGGCGAGATCGAGACGGCGCTGCGGCTGATCAGCCGGACAGTCAACGGGCAGTTCATCTCCGCGACGGAGCGGGACGCGCGCGGCGGGCTCGGCGGGCAGTTCTACCTGGACGTGCGCAAGACCGTCGATTACGACGCGCAGATCGACCGCCGCGCCTCGACATTGAGCGAGGACGTGTTCGATCGCCGCTACTTCGAGGCGCTGACCATCGCGCTGGAGCGGAAGGACCAGCCGACGGTGGCGACCGGCTACAAAATCTGGGAGTACGAGCTGACCTGGCGTGAGCGAAATGCGTCGCGGCTGGGCTACCTGGTGCTCGGCGCGCCCAATGATCGCAACACGGCGCACCCGCCGCGCGACTTCTATCTGTACTTCCTGCAGCTCTACCGTCCGCCGCGGTATCAGGACGAGAAGCGGCTGGACGAGGTCTTCTTCGAGCTGACCGGCGCGGACGAGGCGTTCCGCGGCTCCCTGACCCGCTACGCCGCGGCGATGGACCTCGCCTCGACGAGCGCAGGCAACGAAAAGGCCACCTACCAGAGGAAGGCCGACCAGTACCTGCGCGAGCTGGTGCGCTGGCTCCAGGACAACATGCTCGCGGCCGTCGAGGTCATCCACCAGGGCCGCACCAAGAAGCTGCTGGACTGGGTGCAGGGCAGGGTACGCGAGCGGCTCGGCATCGGGCCGTCGGAGACGGCCAATGTGCGCGACGTGATCAACCTGGTGGCGAGCACCTGCCTGGCGCCCGCCTTCGAGGAGCAGGCTCCGGATTACCCGCAATTCAGCATCCTCATCACCGCCAGGAACCGCGAGCAGGCCGCGCAGGAGGCGATCCGCTGGTTCCGGGGCGGGACCCAGACCAAGCAGGCGACCGCCGTGCTGGACGCGCTGGAGCTGCTCGACGGCGACCAGGTCGTCCCGGAGCGCTCCCGCTACGCGAGCCACATCCGGCAGGTGCTCCAGCAGAAGCAGCAGGGAGCGGCCGGGCAGGTGGCGAACCGTGCGGAGCTGATCGGCAATGTCCGGGGGGTGGAGTACATGAGCCCGGACACCTTCCGCCTGGAGCCGGAGTGGGTGGCGGTGCTCCTCGCGGCGCTGGTGTACAACGGCGACGTGGTGCTCGCGATCCCCGGCCGGAAGTTCAACGCGGGCGACCTCGATGCGCTGGCGTCCACGCCGGTGGCGGACCTGGTCGCCTTCAAGCACCTCGAGCCGCCGAAGGAGTGGAATGTCGCGGTGCTGCGGGCGCTGTTCGAGCTGGTCGGCGAGAACCCGGGCCAGGCCAACCAGATCGCCCAGGGGAGCGACGCGCCGGTCGGCACGCTGCAGGCGAAGCTCCGCGAGCGGGTACACGCGCTCGTCCAGGCGCAGCAGCTCGTTCAGGGCGGGCTTCCGTTCTGGGGACGCGAGCTGCTCTCGGACCAGGAGAAGGCGAGCTACCGCGAGCAGCTCGGCTCCGCGAAGACGTTCCTGGAGTCCCTCCAGTCGTACACTACCGCGGCGAAGCTGAAGAACCTCCGGGTGAGCGCGGACGAGTCAGCCGCGCAGAAGCCCGCGCTGGATCGGCTCGAGGAGATCAACGCGCTCCAGGCGCTGACCACGGACCTCAGTCCCACCGCGACCTATCTCGCTCAGGCGGCAGTGATCCTCCCGCCGGACCACCCCTGGGTATCCCGTGCCCGCGACCTCGAGAAGCAGGTGCTGGCCAGGGTCACGGACGCCGCGCAGCGCTCCCAGCCGCAGTTCCGGACGCAGGTGCTGCAGGAGCTGGAGTCGCTGAAGGCCGACTACGTCCAGGCATACGCCGCGCTGCACCCGAGGGCGCGCCTCGGGGTCGGCGAGAGCCGGCGCCGCACGGAGCTGCTCAACGACCCGCGGCTCCGCAAGCTCAACGCGCTCGCCACCATCCAGCTCACCTCCGAGGCCCGGCTCCGGGAGATCCAGGAGCAGCTCGGCAAGCTGCAGGAGTGTTCGTCGCTTACCGAGCAGGAGCTGCTCGCCTCCCCGTTCTGCTCGCGGTGCGGCTACCGGCCCGCGAACGAACCCGTCGGCACTCCGGCGGCCGCCGCGCTCGACGCGGTGGACGAACGCATCGATGAGCTGCTCGAGAGCTGGACGCGCACGCTTCGGGAGGCACTCGAGGATCCGATGATGCAGTCCAACCTCGAGCTGCTCAGCGCGGAGCAGCGCCGGGAGATCGAGAGGTTCGCGAAGAGCGGCGAGCTGCCGTCGAACCCGGAAACGGTCTTCGTGCCCGCGATGCGCGACGTGCTCGCCGGTCTCACCCGGGTGGTCGCGCGCATGGACGAGCTGCGAACCATCCTGACGGACGGCGGCGCGGCGACCAAGCCGCAGGAGCTGCGCGACCGCTTCGACGCGTTCCTGACCGGTCTGCTCAAGGGGAAGGACCCCTCGCGGGTGCGGGTAGTGGTGGAGTAGCGAGCGGATGGACCTCCGTAGCGTGCTCGACGAGACCCTGCGAATCGAGCACGATCATGCCCGGCGCTTGGTGAAGGTGGCCGCGCTGGTCTCCGCGGCGCTGCGCCAGGAGGGGCTCGACCCGGTAGTAGTGGGAGGCTCGGCGATCGAGATCCATGCGCCGGGCACATACACGACCCGCGATATCGACCTGGTGGTGCCCGAGCGCTTCGGTATCGACTGGCATCAGGCGCAGGAGAGAGCGTTCCGCTCCCTCGGCTTCGAGCGCCACGGCCGCCACTGGACCCGGGACGATGTCTTCGTGGAGATCCCGAGCCGTACACTGTCGGACCCCGTCGCTATCTTCGATGTCGGCCCGACGACGTTGAAGGTGATCGCCAAGGAGGTCGTGCTCGCGGACCGGATCGTCGGCTTCAAGTACTGGGGCGTCACGGACTACGGCCTGCAGGCGATCGCCTTGCTCGTCACCTTTGGCGACGAACTGGACGAACCGCTGCTCACGTCGTACCTGGACCGGGAGCAGGCACGCGACGCCTACCATGCGCTCCGCACCCTTGCGGCGAGCAAGGAAGCGATCACCCACGAACGCCTCCAGAAGGAACTGGATCGGCTGCGTCAGCGGGAAGGAGGAGCATGAGAACCGAACTCGAGTGGGACCTTCGCGAGTTGGAGATCGCCTGGGCGCGCCGGCGCTCGCGCCTGGTGGAGTTGCAGCAACGCGTCGAGCGCAGCGGCATGACCCGGCCCACCCGCAGCGCCGAGGAGCGTGCGTGGCTGGAGCAGCGCGGCGATCTCCCGCCGACCCGCGAGGTACCGACCCCGGTGAGTGAGCAGGGCAGCACTCCCAGGGCGGAGCGAACCCGCTGAAAACGAGATTTCGCGAACCGGCTGGGTGGCCCTCACCCCCCGGCCCCCTCTCCCCCTGCTTGCGGGGGAGAGGGGGGTCTGCCGCACCAGGCCGGATAGTTACCTGAGAACCTCCTTCATATCACGAGGCCATGTCACTAGCAGACGCCCTGAAGGGCTCCGATTCCTGGGATAACCGACTCTGTAACCTGATCAAGAAATACAGCTCGTCGTCCTCGCCGGGCGCGACGTTCGTCAACGAGTACCGCGCCATCGTCTCGCGGGCGAGCGAGCAGGGGAGCATATCGAGCGAGGACGCCAACCTGCTGCTGAAGGCGCGAAGCCTCGTGGAGCTGTGGAGCGGCACTCCCGCGCCCGACCTGAAGGCGGCGTGGGAGCAGTGGCTGAGCCTGTATGAGACGGGAAAGGACCGGCTGCCTGCATCGGTCCTCGAGTGCTTTCTGCGCCGCCTTCCAAGGGGCGAGACGAAAGGCATCGACTGGGCGGCGTTCCTGCTCGGCTGCTCGGAGAAGTGGGTGATCGAGGGGGTGCTCCGCCTGCTCAAGCCGGCCGACGTGAACCGCATCGCCAAGGCGAAGCCAACCGAGTTCTACCGCTCCACGCTGTTCGACGTCGTGCTGGAGCGCCCGGCCTACAAGTGCCCGCCGCCGCTCTGGAAGGAGATGGGCAGGGGACACGCGCGGCCCGCAGATCTTCGCCCGGCGGAGGAGGTCGTCGTCCGGTGCTACACGGCCAACCGCAAGGAGGGTGATAAGCATCTGCTCGCCACCCTGGCGCAGACGCCGGATCTGCGGAAGCCGGTCCTCGCCGAGCTGCTCGAGGATCACGATGCGGCCTCCCGCTTCTGCCGGTTCCTCGTCTTCGATGCGCCGGCACCCGGCTCTCGCGGCCGGAAGGGCAAGGCACATCCCGTCAAGGACGTTCTGCGCGACTGGATGGAGGTGTGCGAGAACGCCCTCGGGCGGGAAGACCCTACCCGGCGTACGGCGGCGCTCGTCTTCGCCCTGATCCGGCTCTCTCCTCTGGCTGCCAGGAATGGCAAGTCCGGCCGGCAGGAGGCGCCGGATACCGCGCTGGCCGCGAGAACGTCGGAGCGGAAGATCCTCCAGGCTCTCCGCTCCGCCGAGCAGCAGGGTGCCTCGAGCGGTGGCGATGACGCCCTCGTCGTCCATGGAGACGAGCTGTTCAGGGCGGTGCAGGAGTACCTGCGCGGCCTGCCTGCCGGCTCGCGCTCGGGCCAGGACTCGCCCCAGCGAGCACTCCGCTACGAGAGGTACATGGGCCGCAAGGAAGTGGTGCTGCAGCTGCTCGCCGCGCTGGAGGAATGCCCCGGTGATTCGCAGCTCCACGATGAGCTGGAGGTGGTGCTCTTCAACTCTGGGGTCCGGATGCTCGGGAGCGAAGGTGAGGAGACGGAGTTCGACGTCCACGCCCACCAGCCCGAGGCGTCCGGGATCCTCCCCGGCGATCGCGTGCGGATCACGCGGCCGGGCAGGGCGCTCGGAGAGGGCGAAGAACAGGTGGTCCTGGTGAAAGCCGGCGTATTGCCGGCGTAGCATGCACAACAAACTCTCGAGCGAGAAGTAAAGATGAGAGTAAAGAACGTCGTCTGCGTCGATCTCGGCAGCGGGTACACCAAGGTGGCCCTGCGCAAGGATTGGGATCATGAATCCTGCCTGGTTCGCGACGTCCCCCTCGCACCACGCGAGGCCAGCTTCTGTATCCCCTCCGTCGTGGCGCGCGTCGAGGATGGAGGAGAGACCAGATGGGTGATCGGGACGGCGGCGGCCGAACAGAAGCCCGGCAAAGAAGTCAAGATCTTCCGCTACTGGAAGGCGCGCATCTTCTCCGATGCGCCCGATGCACAGAACGCCAAGGACGCGATGGGTACGGCCGATGAGTCGTCCGGCGCCGAGTACCGGCAGGCCGGTGTGGTGTTCTTTCGCGAGCTCCGCGTGACGCTGGAGAGGATGGGCATTCCGGTCACCCTTCCGATCCGGGTTTGCATTCCCAAGCTGGACTCGGACACCCACGGTCAGTGTCGCATCCGCGAAATGATCACCGAGGCAGGTTGGCAACAGACGCCGGTTCGAGCGACGGTCTTCGAACCCGAGTCGAACGCCTGTGGTATCCTTACGCGCGGACGCAACGCGACGTGGTTCCCACCAGTCATCAACTTCATGCCGAGTCCCGGCCGTTCTCTCTCACTCGGTAGGATGATCGAAAAGGGCGGCCTCTTCCGCGCTTTCGCACAACTGAAGGGAAGCTACGGAGTGCTGGTGGTGGACATCGGCGCCTTCACCACCGACTTCGGCTACGTGGAGTTCGACACCAGCTTCCACACCAACGACGACTGGAAGCGGCCGAGGATCGTCCAGCAGTCGCGCGAGCTGGGGGTCCGCGAGCTGGACCACGCCATCTTCGAGCGGCTGCGGCCCGAATCCCGGGAAGCGGTCCGGCGCATGTCCTCGAAGGACTGGGAGACCTTCAAGGTGCGGCTGTACGCCGGTGGGGCGTTCGCCCGGCGCAACCCGAGAGGTGGTCCCCCGATCATTATCGGCGAGGGCGACGAGGCGCGGGCGATCTCCGAAGCCATCCGCGAGTTCGCCGGGCGCGTGGTGGAGGCGAAGGAGGAGTTCTGCAGAGAATACGTGCGAGGGACGATCCACGCCGAAACGCTCACGGGTGGTGGAGCGATGATCCCGGCTGTCCGCGCGGCCGTGCGTCGGGCTTGTCCGGAGGATAGCTACCTCTACGACCTGCAAGATCCGGCTGAGCCTGCGCAGTTCACCGCGAACGGGAATGGCGTGCTACCGCCCACTCTCATCGAGAGGCGGCTCGTTCAGAACCTCGAGCTGGTTCGCGGCGGCAGCGCGATCGGCGGGTGCAGTGTTCTGTTCTCGTAGGTGAGCCGACGCAAACCCACCATTGCACGACGCGGCAATGCACCGTCTCCGACTGCGCGACGTGCTGCCACTCGAGATGCTCTCCAAACCGTACTGAATCCCCACACGAGGACTCGAATGAACCATTCGCTCGATCTTCCGACCCGCTCGAAGTCACGCTCCTCCGGCTCCGTGGAGTGCCTCGGCCAGAGCTTCCCGACCGACGAGGCTCGGCGGGAGCACTTCATTGGCAGGCTCCGAGCCGGCATCGAGGAGCTGCACGCGAAGCTGGACGTCCCGTTCACCACGGTCGAGGACGCGATCGCCCGGATGGGCAGCGTGGAAGGCTGGCCGATGGGCGACGCCGAGCAGAACCGAACGCTGGCTGGGCGGATGCGCAGTGCGGATCGAGGAAAGGGCTTGCTGCAGCGGTGGAAAGACGAGGTCGGCTTCCCGCACGGCGAGATCGAGGACATCCTGCGCCTCTCGGACCCGCCCTACTACACCGCCTGCCCGAACCCCTTCCTGGGCGAGTTCATCGAGGCATACGGCCGGCTGTACGGCCCCTCCGAGCCGTATCACCGCGAGCCCTTTGCGGCGGATGTCAGCGAGGGGAAGAACGATCCGATCTACAACGCGCACTCGTACCACACCAAGGTGCCGCACAAGGCGATCATGCGGTACATCCTCCACTACACGGAGCCGGGAGATATCGTCTTCGACGGCTTCTGCGGCACGGGAATGACCGGCGTGGCAGCGCAGATGTGCGGCGACCGCAAGACCGTCGAGTCGCTCGGCTACCGCGTGGAAGCCGATGGAACGATCCTGCAACAGGAGCCGGGCGAGAACGGAAAGCCGGTGTGGAAGCCCTTCTCGAAACTGGGTGCGCGCCGCGCGGTGCTCAACGACCTCTCCCCCGCCGCCACCTTCATTGCGTACAACTACAACACGCCGGTAGACGTGGCGGAGTTCGAGCGTGAGGCCAAGCGGATCCTGCGGGAGGTAGAGGCGGAGTATGGGTGGATGTATGCCACACTTCACAAGCCGACGGCGGAGCAGCTTGAACGTGCAGTGCGGGCGCTGGAGAATGGAGTTGATCCGAAGCAGGTCACCCGGGATCAATCGCTACCGTGGGGGAAAATCAATTACACCGTTTGGTCAGATGTATTCACGTGCCCCGAATGCGCAGGTGAGGTCGTGTTTTGGGATGTGGCGGTGGATCAGCAAGCCGCCAAGGTCAGTGACGAGTTTCCATGTCCGCACTGCCAGGTAATGCTCAGCAAGCGGGAGTTGGAGCGATCTTGGGTTACTCGTTTGGATACAGCGATCAACCAGACGATCCGCCAAGGAAAACAGCTGCCTGTACAGAACACCTACAGCGTCGGTAGAACGCGATTTGAAAAGAAACCGGACGCGTTCGATCTAGCTTTGACGGATTGGCTGAGTACTCAGTACCCGGATGAGTGGTTTCCTGTTGACCGGATGATGAAGGGCGGGGAAACACGCCGGAACGACCCTGCGGGCATGACTCACGTCCACCACTTCTTCACACAGCGTGACTTAGCTGTCCTAGGAGCTGTTTGGCAGAAGGCACGGATGAGCCCTGCTAGCAGATTAATCATGCTGAGCGTAACTAGTGTCCATCCGGAAATGCCGCCTTTTCGCTGCGGCTGTGGATACAAAGGGGTGCGGCGGAGCACCCGCAGCGCCCGTTGAGCCCTCAGTTGCGCCGCTCTCGCCCCTCTCGGCGCCGCCGAATC
>JACDHR010000322.1 GCA_013820915.1 Gemmatimonadota bacterium | reverse complement strand
ACTCATCCCCGGCATCTGGTGACCACGCGCAGCGGCCCAACGAGGCGTTGGAGCTGACAAAGCGGCCCCACCTTCCTCGACCGGTTTGGCTCCGCGCGGGCCGCTTTGCAGCTCAACTTGAGCGTTGGGCGGACTTGATCTGCCCCAGTTTTATAGGCAATCATGAAAAAACTTTGCTTCGGTTTACTTCTGCTTGTTTCCGGCTGTTCACCGGCTACCCCGCCGGCTCCCGCGGCATTGGAGGATACATCAAACTTGGGTGGTGGCTCAACGGCGGTTGCTGCGGTGGCCGGAGCCGGGATCTGGATGCAGATCTCTACCTCGGTGCTCTGGGGGTGGAACGCCCGGCTGATCAACCGGGATGAGCCACTACCGCCTTTGTAGGATCAAAATCGACTGCCTGTGCGAGGAGTTGATCTAGGTGCATGCCCTGCTCGACCAACGGCTTCCAGCCCGGCCGGAGCCGGTCGAGGAGGAGCGCGATCGCTCCTCCGGTCCCGTAGAGACGCCAACGCATCAGTCGAGCGTCGGCTTCTGGACCTTTGGGCGCCTTCTCCAAATCGCGCTCCAGCTCCTTGAGGATGCAGGCGACCGCCCGCTCCAGCGGTGCCGCCGTAGCGAGGGCGGCGGCTTTGCATCCTACATACATCGCTGTCCCCTCGTCGCGCTCCATCCGACGTTCGACCTCTACGACGTCCAGGAGGGTCCCCGCACGCTCCCGCCGCACGGCCAGGTAGCGGCGCAGGTGGGTGCGCAGGCTATCCACGTCCGCGATCTCCAGCGCGGCGCTCAGCATCCTGCGCTCCAGCTCCGCCATGGTCGCGAACTTGGGCGTCAAGTGCGCCGGATCCACCAGCGGCTGCCCGAACCTAGCCCGGCGTCGGGCCTCGGGCGTCTCGACAAACTTGCCGCCTCGCTGGTGTGCCAGATGAAAGTGCTCATGATAGTAGAACTCGAGCTTTCGAAAGAAATCTGAGCTATCTGAGCCCATGGGCGCGACTGCCCATATGGTATCCGTCCCAAGGGCCACCGCAGTACCGAACGTGTGCTCGTCCACATTCGGCAGAGGCCCCCGGCGCAGGTACACACGCCCGCGCAACTCCCGAGGGAGGGACCGCTCCCGGACCGCTGCATATCCGGCGGGTGGCCGGCCCGAGGTGACGAGCAGGATCGTCTCTGGGGGACGGAGAAGAGCAAGTGCCCCTTGTTTCGGCCGATAACGCGGCCAGATTTGCTCGACCCCGGAAGCCGTGCGTGCGATTGCGATTGCGGCATTCAAGATGGTGGAATCAGCCGACTGGAGGACTGAAGCGCTTCGGCTGGGGGACTGGGCGTAAGCGGGTACAGGTGCGGCCACGACCACTGCAGCAAGAGCGGCAACATAGCTGCGTGAGGAGCGAAACGCTGACATAGAATTTCCTGCATGGGAAAGGGTAACTGCCTCTGCACATCACGGGGCTGCGGGTACGGCATCCTTGAAGTGCAGCTCCACCGCCTCGCCTTCACGCCAGACGGTGATGGTAAACGGCACATGTTGCACATCTGAGAACGTCTTGAGGAAGTCCCACCGCGTGGAGATGGAGCGGCCCTGGACCGCAGTGATCACGTCGCCCACTCGGAGCCCCGCAGGGCCGAATAGGAAGGCCATGGTGGAGAGGATTGATCCCTCGGACGGCTTTCGTGACGGGATACGCGCGACGAGGACGCCGGGTGGCACTCCGGTGCCGACCCTCCCCGAGTCCGAGAGCGGGACGAAGATAAGGTTGAGGTCCTCATCGGGTGGCCGGGGCTGATCGAGGGAGGCCACCAGCGCGGGGCTCCACTCCAGATCGAAGGGGTGGCGCTCCCCGAAGCTGCGCTGGATGAGGGCAATCTGGACACGACGGATCTTCTCTGGCGCACGCACCGTGAGTTCCACTTCATCGCCGATCTGATACCGGTTGAGCCGCTCGTACATCGCCGTGTCGGACGTGACCGGCTTCCCGTCGACTCCAATCACCACGTCCCCGGCTCGTATGCCGGCACGGCCGAGCGGAGCCTCTCGCTTCAGGGCGCAGATATAGATGCCCTCCACCTTGGGAGCGATCTGCTTGGAGCACGTCACGAAGCCGAGCCATGGGATCCGCGAGACCGCCTCGTGGTTGGACGTGGGCTGGGGCGTACCCTCCCGCACTGCGATCATGGCTACCTCAAGCGCAGCCGCATCGGCCGCCAGGGCCTCGGAGACGAGCCATGGAGAGGATCGCTCTTCAACCGTTTGAAGGAGGAGGACCACGGCAGCCGCAGCGGCGAGCACCGCAGCCGCAGAGCGAGCCGTCATGCTGCGCCGGGGCCGGCTGATCGGAGCCGCGTCGGGTGCTCGGTACGTGGGAAGCCGCTCCACCAGTTCATCCAATCGCCGCTGTGCTTCCATAGCGCGAGTACAGGCGGCGCAATGCTGTAGGTGCGCCTCGAAATGGATCCGCGCCTTTCCCTCCATCTCACCCGTGTGATAGCGGGAGGCAGCGATCACGTCGTACTCGCAGGTGGGCAGCTTGGTCATCTCGGATCCGCCTGATCCGCCAGCACGCTTGCCAGTCGCGCACGAGCGCGATGTACGCGCTGGCGGCAGGCAGCCTCGCTGGTTCCAAGTAGTTCGGAGGTCTCCGCGTGCGAATAGCCTTCGATGACGTGCAGAACGAAAGGCGCCCGGAGGCTCTCCGGCAACTGGGCGATGGCACGATCAAGGTCAATCGCCTCGGTCAGTGCCGGTCCAACGGGCTTGGGCGGTATCCAGCGGATGCGGAACCGCAGGAGCCACCGCTCCCGTCGGAGCTGGCGGAGCGCGAGGTTGACTGCAATACGGCGGATCCAGGCGCCGAGCGGGGCATCACCTCGGAATGAACCTGCGCGTTCCGATACGAGCAGAAAAACATCCTGCACCACGTCGGCTGCGGCCTCCCTGTCGAGGAGTCGGTAAGCCACGGTGAAAATCGCATCCTTGTGCCTTTCATATAGCTCGGCGAGTGCGACGTAATCTCCCGCCGCTATACGAGTCGCCACCTCGATGTCACGCGCACGATCCTCGATGGGTTCAGCCCCATGCGTTCGGGTCATTTTGGCTCCGGTGATGTGTGCTTCTGTCCCTATTGATCCACAAGCCGAGAAAAACGTGACATCACCGATACTTTCTCGCCCCGGTCCGAGCAGAAAGGGGTTGTGAACGCCCACCAAGCCAAGAAGCGGCGACAGCAGGAGAATTGTCCATGCAGCATAAAGAACGGGTTCGGTCGAGGGATGGGGGAGCCCCATCCACGTTCGTCGCTCCAGCACCTCTTGTAACGCATCCCTGGCTTGTACCGGCCAGCGCTCTAGTCGCTCTCGATACTGATTCACCTCGCGGAACAAATCCTCCGCTGCGTGCGGTCCAGGGGGGAAGCTGCACTGTATCGACGATCGCCCCATTCGCATCCACAATTTCCACGGCCATGACGTCGTGAGACCGAGTCGGGCGAATTTGGAAAGGCGGATCAAAAAGTGTCAGCACTCGGCGTCATCTCTCGGAAAACATTATCCGCGCCGACTTTCTCCTGCGGAGCGTTCTTCATCAGAGAACCGGCGGAATAGAGATTGGGGCGGCCGCTCTCTGGGGTTTGCAGGCTTTGTGCGGCACCGGTAGCCAAGCGGGCAGCGATCTGCCGGTCCGCTAACCACGCGCCGACCCGGAAGACTCCGCTGTGGCGCTCCCGCCGATGCCGCCACACCTGTGCCAGCGCCCCGAAGCGTCGGATGCGGGCAAACACGTGCTCCACCCCGATCCGCACCGACGCCAACACCCGGTTGTACTCCCGGTCTGCTTCGCTCAGCGTGCCGCCACGAGGCTTCTTGTGCGGCACGTAGCAGCACGGCTCCAGGTGATGCTCTTCGATGCCCGTGTAGCCCCTTGTCCACCGCCACGCCTTCGCTGGGCTCCAGCCGGTCCAGCAAGCCGCTCTGACAGAGCAACGTCAGGTCGTGCACTGAGCCGGGCACACTGGCGCTCACCGACAGCACCCGCCCGTCTTCTGCGCACACGGTGATCTGGTTCTTCAGGGTGTGCGTCTTCTTCTTGCCCGAGTAGAATGGCTTCTGCTGCTCCCAGCCGGTGGGACGCCGTACCCGCTGCTCGGTGGCGTCAATCAAGATCTCCACCGCGGGGAACGCCTGGATCACCTGCGCCAGCGAGCGGCCCCGAGGACGCCCGCTGCGCAGTTCCAGCACAAAGGTGCTCAAGCTCTCCAGCACCGAGAGCACGTCACGGGTGCTGCGGCGCGCCACGGACTCGTCCACCCCGAACAGATACCCCAGCACTTCCCAGGTGGGGTAGACCTGGAGCCACACGAGCGCCTGCACCAGCCGTGTCTCTGGATTCAGGCCCCACTTGCGTCCCGCGCCCGGCGCCCGCTGCCTCGACTGATGACCCTCGCGCGTGTGCGTGGAGGAGTTGCGCAGCACCGCATCGGCATGCACCCACTCGCGGCACAAGGCGTCGAACTCCGGCACCGTCATCCCGGTCAGGCTCCGGAAGGCCACGGACTTCCGGGACAAGCTGCGGTATGTGATCATCAGGCATCTCCAGGGGCAGGGCGGAGGGGCCGCTCCGCAACTTCGATGCTATTCCGCCGAATCTCTATTATACTCACTTGTTTTTCCCGTCCGCCACTTCCGAAAAATTAGCTTCTTCTTTTCTAGCGTTCGCCCCAGCAGCTAATCCGCCCAACCCGCGCTTGCAGGGGACGAAGGGCGCGGCATACATTCGAGTAGCTTCTGGTTCCATGCGGCGCACTTCGCCCCTGAAGCTTTTCGTTGGGCCGACGGACCCACTCACTCTGATAACTCGATAGGAGGACCCAGGATGCGGACAACGATCCGACAACTACTTGCTGCGAGCCTTCTGATCGCCTTCGCTGTCACCGAGGGTGACGCTCAGA
>JACDHR010000321.1 GCA_013820915.1 Gemmatimonadota bacterium | reverse complement strand
AGGCACTGCTGGGCGAGCGCAAGCTGCTGATCCTCGACGAGCCGACCGACGGCGTCGACCCGGAATGGACGGCGCACGTGCGGGAGATTCTGCACCAGTGGCGGAGCGCCGATCCGGAGCGGGTACTGCTCTTCGCCTCTCATAACCTCGACGAGGTCGAGCGCGTGGCGGAGCGGGTAGCGGTGCTCGCCGACGGGCGGCTGCGCGACGTTCTGGACCTCCGCGCCACCGCCTCACCCACCGCTCTCCCGCCCTATCGCCTGGAGCTGGAGGGCTCTCGCGAGGCGCTCGACGGGCTGGTGGCAGAGATCTTCCCCGGCGCGAGCGCCGCGGACCCCGGTGCCCCCTCGACGACGGGCGGTCTCGCCTGGCACGTCCGCGCACCGGACCTCGCCGAGCTGAACCGGAGACTCGCCGTCCTGATGGGGCGCGGGGTCCGCATCCGGGCGCTTGTGCCGGAGCGGCAATCGCTGGAGCAGCAGTTCCGCCGCTCGCTGCGTGACCCGCGCCCGCGGGAGGGGCGCCCATGATCCCGATCCTGCTGCGTGACCTCGGCCCGCGCATGCTCCTGGTGATGTTCGCCGGGTTGATCCTCTACGCATTGGAACCGGCCTTCCATCAGCACGGCGCCGCGCCTGCCGAGATGGCCGCCGAGCTGGGGCCGCTGGGGATCTCCGCGACGCTGGCCAACCTGACGCGCCTTTCGATGCTGATCCTGCTGGCGGGCTTCATCGCGAACGACCGCCGCCGCGGGTACTACCGCATCTTTTTTTCACACCCCACGAACCCGCTCGCGTTCTACGCACTGCGCTGGGTGATCGCGCTCGGGGTGGCGCTGCTGGCTACCGCGCTGTTCCTGGTGGTCGGGCAGCTCGCGGCGTGGGGAGAGGTGCGCGGCGGCGGGGCTGGGCTGCTGCTCGCGCTGCTCACCGCGGTCGCGTACGGGGGGCTCATCGCCTTCCTCTCCGCCGCGCTCCCCCGCGGCGATGCCTGGGTGACCGTCCTGATCTTCCTCTTCACCTTCGCGTGGCTGCAGGTGCTCGCCCTCGGCGCGGAGCCGCTCACCGCGCCCATTCGCCAGGTGATCACCTTTCTGCTCCCTCCCGAGACGGCGCTCCGCGTTATCTACGCGTCGCTGATGCTGGGGCACATCGAGTGGGGCGCGGCCATGTTCGTTGCGGGGTACGGATTTTTTTGGCTCGTGGCCGCGGGTTTGCTGCTACGGATACGCGAGTGGCCATGAACATTTACCGACAGTGGCGGCGTCTTCAGACCCTTCCCGGCGGGAAGTGGCTGTTCAGCAAGCTGCTCGGCCGCATGGCGCCGTACACCGGCACGATCAATGCGCGGATCGAGGTGCTCGAACCCTGCCATGCCCGGGTTCGAATGGAGGATCGGCGGGCGGTGCGCAACCACCTCGACTCGGTCCACGCCATCGCGCTGATGAACCTGGCGGAGGTGACGAGCGGACTGGCGCTGATCGTCGCGTTGCCGGACGACGCCCGCTCCATCCTGACCGGGCTCTCGATCGAGTATCTGAAGAAGGCGCGCGGCACCCTGACCGCCGAGTGCCGCTGCGCCGCGCCGGAGACCGGCGAGCGCCGCGAGCACACGATCCAAGCCGTGATCCGCGACGGAGCCGGGGACGTCGTCGCGCGCGCCGCGGCCCGGTGGATGGTGGGTCCGCGCGAGTAACGCCCGCTACTCCTCGAGCAGCCCTGAACTCCGCTGCGCAGAACGATGTGACGGATCCGGAGCGTCACCCGTCTACATAGATAGCATGCAGCATGATCGGCCCCGTACACCCGCCACGTCTCGGACTATGAGCGAACGCATTCACGCGTACTTGGACGGAGATCTCCCACGCGCACGCCTCACGGGGGCGGAGCTCGCGGAGCTCGACGCGTTCGAGCGGACGATCGGTACTATCGTAGACACTGTACACGCTGAGCACGCCTCTGCCGCACCCGATCTCACGGCACGGATCATGGCGGCTCTGCCGCCGCACGCCGCGCCGAGCCGATCGCTGCACGAGCGCATCGCCAGGCTCGGCCGCCAGGCGGTTGCATGGGTGTGGGCGCCGCGCCGCCTGGAGCTGCGGCTGCGTCCGGCGTATGCATTCGCAGGCATAATGGCGCTCATCGTTCTGGTCACCCAGCTCCCGTTGCCGCAGCGTGCGGGCACGGAGAGTGCGTCTTTCGCGCAAGCGGGGGCCACAGAGAAGCCGGCCGTGTACGTGCAGTTCCGCCTCGATGCTCCCGACGCCTCGCGCGTCGCGCTGGCGGGAAGCTTCACAAACTGGCAGCCGCGTCACGAGCTTTGGGAGACCGCGCCGGGCGTCTGGTCGGTGGTGGTGCCGCTCACGCCGGGAGTGCACGATTACACCTTCGTGGTTAACGGTTCCGAGTGGGTTGCCGATCCTCATGCCTATCGGGTCGACGACAGCTTCGGTGGCAGCAACAGCCGGATCACCCTTCTCCCGCCCTCCAGCGACACGTGAGCAGAGGCGCGGGAGAGGCGGTATCGTCTTCTCGCGCTCTATTTCGCGCCTGTACGGCCAAGCCCCCGGCCTCCCCGTTCCATAAGCAGTCTCCGCCGTGTCCGAACCCAATGATGCAGAGCTGATCGAGCGTATCCTGGCAGGTGACCAGGAGCGCTTTTCGGTACTGGTGCATCGCTACCAGCAGCTACTCTATCGGCATGCCACGGGGATGGTGTCCGATCAGGACGCCGCGGCGGACCTGGTACAGGACAGCTTCGTCAAAGCCTACACCAGCCTCGCCCGGTGTCAGGATCCCGCGCGCTTCAGCGCGTGGATCTTCCGCATCCTCCGGAACCGCTGCCACGATTACCTTCGGGACCGGCGGCAGAAGACGGAGCCGATTACCGAGGACATGGCCCTCGCCCCGGGCGCCGACCACCCGGAGACCGACTATGAGCGCACCGAGCTGAACGGCCGGGTCAACCGCGCGCTCGCCTCGCTCCCCGAGGCACAGCGGGAAGCCTTTCTCCTGAAACATGTGGAGGGGCGATCGTACGATGAGATGGCAGAGCTGCTCAACTCTTCCGTCAGTGCGTTGAAGATGCGAGTCCTCCGCGCCCGTGAGGCACTGCAGCTCCTGCTGCGCGAGGCCGGGACGCCGGGAAGCGACGGCGTGTGACCTTCCCGGTCGTGCCGGGCGCCTTCCTCTTCACAGCAAGCAGTCTCTGTATCTCATCAACGCCGGACGCTCTCCTCGTGTTCAGGTCCGCTGCGGCAGGGCCCGTGCTGACGGGGCTCTTCTCCCGCTAGAGCTCCATCACACCAGCTCGCCCCGCATCCATCACCGCCACCGCCTGCATCCACTCCTCCGCGCGCGTCTCCGGAAGCACACAGACGGCCGCCGGGTTGCCGGCGAACAGACGATCGGCGAAGGCATCCACCTGAACGATACGCAGCCCCATCGGCCGGCTCTACGCGCTGGCGGCAGTCTGTGACGTCTGCGTGATCCCCATCTCGCGGTAGAGCACCGTCCGCGTCTCCCCGATCAGGTTTCGTACCCGCTCGCGCAGTGCGGGGACATCCGCCTGCGTGAGCCCCACCGTTTCGATCGGCGGGAGCACGCGCACCTCGGCAACGGCGCGGTTGAAGAGCAGCGACCCCTTCGGCATGGCGCCGCTCGTCCCCGCCACGACCATGGGTAGGATCGGGCTTCCGGTCTCCACGGCGAGGCGGAACGCGCCATCGTGGAAGGGGAGGAGCTCGCCCGTCGCGGAGCGCGTCCCCTCGGGCAGGATCATCACGGACACCTTCTTGTTCAGGCGATCGCGACAGGCCTCCAGTGCCTGGGCGCGGCTCGATCGCTCGCCGCGCCGCACGGCGATATCACCCGCCATCCGCATCATCCATCCCATGATCGGGATCTTGAAAACCGCCTCCTTCGCGAGCCACTTCATCTCCCACGGCAGGTGGCTGATCAAAAAAATATCGGCGAACGACTCGTGGTTCGCGACCGCGACGTAGGGCCGTCGCGGGTCATCGATCGTGACGCCCGAAGTGCGGAATTTCCAGAGCGGGTTGATCGCCACCGCGGCGACCGCGGTGCGGCGAAACCAGCGGCCCACGGTGTAGCGGCCGGGGTCGAAGGGTGCCGTGAACACGAAGACGATCGCCATCCAGAAGAAGAAGAGGATGGTGACCACAGCCGTCGCGAACCAGATCCACGCGGAGATGAGGCGCTGGAGCAGAAGCGAGCCGGAGTTTGATTCCGTCATTACCCTACCTGTCGGGAGAAGCTGCGCACCTTTGGGAAACCGCCGGATCCGGCAGGATGCCGCAAAGAATGGCAGCCGCGAGGCTTCACGTAAAGGTATTACGGATTACGGCAGCGCGCACGGCCTCCGTGGAGCGGCGCCGTGAGGGTCAGCCGCAGCGCGTACAGGTACGGGTCTCGGGGAAGACGAGGAGACGCTCGGAGGGAATGGCCACCTTGCAGGCGGCGCAGATCCCGTAGCTGCCATCCTCGATGCGGCGCAGGGCGTCCAGGACCTGCTCGAACCGGATCTTCTCCCGCTCCTTCAGGCCTTGGGTGAAGCTCTGGTTCTGCAGCGCCTCGATCCGGGAGAGCCGTCCGATACACGTCTGGTCCATCTCAGCGGGGCGCGAGGCACTCCCGTGCCTGGTTACGCTTCGCTCCAGCCGGGTGAGGGTGCGGAGCAGCTCCTCGTGGAGCTGCTGCTTCTGTTCGGGGGTGATGGATACAGCGGATGTCATGCGATCTGCCTTGAGAGAGGTCATACGATCATGGGGTATGGAGACGATCGAGCGCGGTCGCCAGCGTGGCGGCCAACAGCCCGTAACCGCGGCCGCGGTTACGCTCCACGATCTCATGGAGCGCGGTGGTGATGGTCTCATCCACGGCGTGGAACAGCACGGCGGGATCGGGGCTGGGGTCGTCGCACATCAGATAGC
>JACDHR010000320.1 GCA_013820915.1 Gemmatimonadota bacterium | reverse complement strand
CTCGCCAGGTCCGCGAGCGTGGGGGCGCATACGTTGCTGCTCCCCAGCAATCCCGTGAGCACCCGCGCAATCGTGCCCTTCCCGCTGCGCGGCGGCCCGACCAGCAGGAAACACTTCTGCTGGCGGGTATCGTGTGTCAGCAGGTACCCGAAGAGTTCCTGCAGGGTGGCGATGCTCTCGGGGTCATCCGGCCATAACTGGTGCAGGAACGCGAGCCACGCCTCCGGCCGCGGCGGAGGCCACGCCGGATCGTAGGCGAACGGAAGTGCATGGTGGACGAAGAAGCGTGGGGTATGGTCGAAGAACTGGCGCGTCTGCACGTCCAGCAGACCATTCGCGAGCGGCACCAGCGCGAGCGCAGGAGGATCCCCGCCTCGCTCGGGAAACCAGCAGGGCGCCTGCAGACGCGACGGGAGGTGCGCCTGTCCACGCAGCGCGTCCAGGAGGTTGTTGACGGTGGTCGTAGTGGGCTGAAACGGGTGCAACTCCGGCTCGGCGTCCTTCTTCGTCGGCAGCTTCCATCGCATCGCCCTCGCGGCGAAATTCCACAGCTCTGCCCGTACCCCCGACTCCTCGATTTCGGGATAGCTACGCCCATTGTAGCCGAAGAACTGTCCCCCCTGCTCGTGCAGGGTGTGCAGCAGCACGCCCTCCTCCCGGTGCGAGTAGCGGCGCTCGAGGAACAGCTTCGCCCCAGGATACGGGTCCTTCGGGTCGAGGATGATCTCTTCGCGTGGCTCCTGCGGCCTGACTGGCGCGGCTGCGGCTTCGATCCCGGCCGCGACAGCTTCCCTTCCGTGCGTAGCGGCGACGTCGTTCCAGTCGGTGCCGTACTCCTCGTCGCCGAACGGAGGCACTGCGAGCGCTGCCCCTACGGCCCGGGCGGCGTCGGTGGCCGCCAATAGGCCGGGGTTGCAGAGACACCACTCCGGCCGTCCGACCTCTTCGTTGAACGGCCTGGTAAGCCCCTCCTGCTGGTGCCCTCGGCAGACGGTCCCGTGATCGTTATCGGCCGCGATGATGATCCCCACCTCCGGCAACCTCTCGCGGATCGCCTCCACCACGGGCCGAACGTTGCCGGCGTCGAAGCTCGTGGCTGTGGCGTATCCCGTCGCCTCGTGGATCGTCGCTGCAGTGGCATAGCCTTCGGCGACGACTACCATACCGGCAGGCCTGCCGATGATGTGGAAGTGGCCCCTCTTGGCCATATGCTTGAGGAACCGCTTCTTTCCATCCGCCGAGATGAACTGCAGGCCGTACAGATTTCGGTCGGTGCCCCAGAGCGGGATGACTAGCGTGGCGCCGAGCTGCCTGATGTAGTGCGGGCGCACGCCCTTGCGCTGCAGGTACGGATGGGACGGATCGGCGGGTCCGGCCCTCTTCCAGAGGCGCTGGGCACGCTCCGCCGCGCGCTTCTGCCGCTCGACCTGCTGCGCTTCGGCTTCCGCGCGCGCCGCCGCGATCCGGCGCCGCAGGTCGGCGCGTTGCTCCGGCGTGTACTCCGTTTCAGCTCGAGCGCGCCAAGCGCCGCGCAGGCCGGTGCGCCAGTCGCCGAAAGCCCCGCCCTCTTGGTCCTCGAACAGCAGGCACCACCCCGCGGTGTCGCTCCGCCGACCGTTGGTGGCGAAGCGATGCAAGCGCCCGGGAGCGATCGTCTCCGGCGGCTCGAGCCCCGCCGCTTCCATCGTGCGACGAAACGCGACCACCCGGTCCGCTGCGGTGGCAATCACCGCGACCACCTCCCCCGCCGCCAGGCCTCGAACGCGGCCGTACGGTCGCCACAGGGACACTCCCGGTGCGGCGCGAAGGTGAGGATCCGCCCATCCGGCAGCTCGGTTCCCTCGGGGAGCTGCTCCGGCAGGGCGCGGCGCCGACACCGCGCGTTGTCGCGAGTCCTGCGCACGTCCGCCCTCATCCCGCCTCCCGGATGTGGCCGCGCCAGGCCGAGAGATCAACGGGGGCATCCCTTCCCTGCCCTTTCGCCGCTCCCTCGGCCTGCCGGTCGAGGAACGTCCGATAGGCCGCGCGGGGAATGCGCCAGTCGCGGCCGCGCAGCTTGTAGGCACCGGGAAGCTGCCCGGAGTTGCACCACCCGCGCACGGTGCCCGGGGCGCGGTTCGAGAGCCGCGCGACGTCCTCGATGGAGAGATCACCGGTCTCCGGCGCATGGGCCTCGCCGAGCTGGCCGGCCTCCGCCTCGAGCTGCGCGCGGACCCACTCCACCGGGATTAGCGCGCCAGGTGGCCACTCCTGCAGCCGGGCCAGCAGGGAGCGCGTGCTCATACAGTCCTTTGGGAGGCGTACCCGGGCGGTAGCTCCTCGCTTACCGCCCGCGCCACCAGCTCGCGGAGCCACTCCGACAGCCACCGTCCCTCCCGCTCCGCGCGCGCCTGGAGAAGGACGCGCTGCGCCGGAGTGACGCGGAAGGTGATGCGCTCCGTCTTGTGCGGGATTGCCATTTTTTTCAGCTCAGCGGCGCATGGTCGCCGACGGGCGTCGGACGTTGTGAGCGCAAAGTAGTTCCCCGGCCATCGCACGTCAACTAAGTGCTTGCAGCACGGCCATTTACAACTTCCGATCTAAGCACAAATACCACCTCGTCAACTGACGCCGCTTGAGCGCGGAATACCTAGCTTCTCCGGCCGCCCGGAACCTTCGAAATCGTCTGTTTCCGCTGCGATCTCTGCCAGCCGACGCCTTACCGCAGGCATTAGCAGGCGGTGGAGCGTCTCACAGACGGTGTCGCCTTCCGCGGCCACCAGAGCACCGATCAGGGCCCGGTCTCGCGGCGCAACCCGCGTAGACACCGTGACGGTTTTTTCGCTCTTTGCCATGTAATCTCGTGTATCTAGGCAGAGGTTAACCGGTGGCTTCCCGTCTAAGGTAAAGCGCTCCAGGATCCCTGTCGCTGCCAAATAATTCTCCGGAATTATTTGGCACCTAGCTGGCGGTATGGCCGGATCCGGTTCTTAACGGTGGCCTCCCCCTTGTGGATTTCCTTCGCCACATGCCGAACCGCCCTCGTGTACGGGTCGCGATAACCTGCTCGCGCGTACTCGAGCTCCAACTCCGCGACCCTTTCTGCAAGAGATTCGTTGCCGATCTCTGTGAGGATGCGTTGTGTCTCTGTTTTCCGCTTCCGCCCAGGGCGCTTGATCTTCCCCTCGAGGAGGTCTGCGGCGTAGTAAAGAAGCACCGGGGGCAGTGGCAGGCCGCTGCGCAGTAGGTAAGCGATCCGGGAAGGCTCAGGACGCTCCCCGCGTACGATCGCCCAAGCCGCGGCGACTGAGAGCGGAAGAGGATGCTCGCTGGTGCCGAGGAGGTGCACCGGAACGCCCTGCTCTCGCAGCCACCGGCTGGTGGGCATCGGTGGCCGCGGACGTCCGAAATCCCGTAGGTCCATAGCTGTCTCCGTTACGATGCGCCGGCGAAGAGCCGTAGCCCCTCGCCGGGGGGGGTGTGCCGTGGTTTCGATCTTCAGCGCTGGCCCTGCGGCACGGCAGCGGGCTTCTCCTGGCGCCGCTCCTCATCCCACTTCTCAACGTGCTCCGCCAGCTCCTGAGCGGCCTGGCGGAGCTGTTCCGCGGCGCTGAAAAGCACGTCAAGCGGGGCCGCGTCGCCGAGCTGGGAGTGCAGCACGGCATGCCGCTCCCAATCGTCGTCGTGCTGCCAGCGCAGCTCCTGGAAGAACATCAGGATGTGCCGCGCGGCGATCGTCCTCTGCATGAAGTCGCCGGCCGCGTCGATCGGATCCTCGGGTGTGCAGCGTGGGCAGATCATTCGGCACCTCCTTCCTGTGTGCGCAGCGGGAGCGGCGCGGCGGACGGCTGGTGCACCTTGAACCACTCCTGCATCGCCCCGCGCAAATCCTTGAAGTCGTAGTAGAGGTCGCGCAGCCCGACAGCGAGATCGCGGTCAATGTGGAAGTCGATCACGACGTCAGCCGCTTCAGCGCAGTGGTGCGCGTCGATCGTGGCGAAGCCCAGCATCCCCAGCGGGGCCAACCGTCCGGCGAACTCATCCAGTAGGTCGATCGGGTGTTTCGGGTTCTTGCCTTCGCCCCAGGTGGTTTCCATGACATCCTCCGTTCGGGTAAGGGGGTCAGAACAGCGTGAGCTGGACCCGGCAGAGCGGGCACAGCCGGGGGGCTTCCTTCCGGTTCTTGAGCTGGCGCTCGAGCGCGCGGCCGCCGGACCACGTGCGCGCCAGCGTGAAGTCGATGCCGGCCTCGGTGATCACCTCGAGGAGCCGGGCGCCGGCGCCGCTCCGGTGCTCCTGGAGGCGCCGCTCCAGGTTGTCGGTGCTGCCCAGGTAGTGGCGGGCGTGCCGGTAGGGCTGAGCGAAGTGGAGTAGGTAGACCATGGCGTCCTCCTCACGCTGCAGAGAGGGAGGACGGCGCACCATCGAGCTGGCGGACGCGCCTGCGCAGCCGGGTGATCTCGCGCCGCTGCCGCAGGCTCGCCTCGACGAGGCGCCGCACGATCTGCAGCGTGTCGGCGAGCAGAACCCCGGTCTCGCGGTCGAAGTCGACCTCGATCAGGTTGGCGCGGTGAGTCAGGTCCGCGAAGCGGAGCAGGCGGGCGTCCTCGGTGGCTCCGTACACGGTCAGGTCGGCGTCGTACATGGGAGAGCTCCTTTGAGCTTGACCCGAGCCGCACGGCAGGGCAGATTGGGGGTGCGGTCCTTCGGGGTCGTGTGCGGAGGGAAGTCGCTCAGACTCTTGGTGGGGTTCGACGGCTTCCCTCCCTCTATTTTGCCCTGTGTTGGCAATATAGCCAACGTCTTGGATGTTGTCAAGGTTGCCAACAACCGCTATCTTGAATGAGTGATTCGAGCCATACCCGGGAGGAGGTTTCTATGCTCATTCAGAAGGCGCTGCAGGAGGGGCCTTTCAACCTGCGGGATCTCGCCGACGAGATGGGGGGCAGCTACGGCACGCTTCGGGAATGGTCGCGTGGCGCACGC
>JACDHR010000319.1 GCA_013820915.1 Gemmatimonadota bacterium | reverse complement strand
GTGTTATCACCGGCAGCGGACCGCGAATCTGTTCCCGTCCTTCCGTACTCTCGTACTCTCGTACTTGTCGTACTGCAGAATCAGCCCGGGTCTGCTGGCCGGATGCGCTCCCGGATCCATGCCGCGAGCGTCTCCTCGTCGATCTCTCCCGCCGCGACACCGAGCATGACAGGGACTACCTCGGGCTCATCCGCTTCCATGCTCCACCCGTTGAGATCGAGGAAAATCGCCATCGCCATGAAGCCGATCCGCTTGTTTCCATCCGAGTAGCCGTGGCTCCGGGCCAGGCCGTACGCATACGCGGCGGCGAGCCCCGCGATATCGTGATCCTCCGTGTATTCCCAGTGGTTCCGCGGTCGCGCGAGCGCGAATTCGATCGCTCCGTCGTCCCGGACACCATATAGCCCACCGAATCGCTTCAGTTGCTGAAAGTGCACAGCGTCTACCCAAGCCCTCCGCAGCCAGAGGGGCTCCCTCACCTGGCCAGTTCACGAAGCGCGTTCTGGTACCTCTTGCTGATCCGTGCCTCGGCCTCCATCGTGCGAAGGAACTCCGGATCGTAGGGCGTCAGCAAAATGCCGTGCTCCGTCTCGACGGCGTACGCCTTGTCGCCGGCTCCAACGTTGAGCCGGTCCGTCATCGCCTTGGGTAGCGTGGTGCCCAGCGAACCGCCGTATTGCCGAAATGTTACTTGCTTGACCATGAACAGACCTCCAGTGCAGGTAATTACAACAAAAGTATACACTGGACGCGCTCGCGGCAATGCTCAGTGCGGCCACGAAATGCCCGGTCCGCTGCCGCTGTTCTCACCGGCCTTCACAGCAAACCGCAAATCTGGTCCCGTACTCCCGTACTTGCTGTTCCGGCTCAATACGCGCGGTAGGTCCGGCCCGTGGGGAGAATGGTCAGGGAGGCCTGCTGCGTGGAGCGGGTCGCGGTCACGGGCGTGCCGTTGGCCGGGTCCACGCCGGAGCGCACGAGGCCACGCGAGTCGAAGGTAATCGTGAGCGCCGGGCTCAGCGTCAGACCGGGGTATTCACTGTTTACGTTGACGTTCTTGACCCGCAGCGGCGTTGTGCTCGGCGGGTTCGCCACGTCGATGGTGTACTGCGTCGCGGAGACCGTGACCGTCACCGGTTGGGAACGCCGTACCGCCACCATCCGCGCGTACGCGAGATCGCTGGTGAGGCCGTTCATTGCCTGGTCCACTCGTGTCTGGCTGATGTAGCCGGACATCGCGGGAGCGGCGAGCGCGACCAGGATTCCGAAGATGAGGAGCGTGATCGTCAGCTCGATCATCGTGAAGCCGCCGCGGCGGCGCCCGGAGAGTGAATGCGTGGTGTTCATGCGTGCTACTGAAGAAGATACAGGGCACTGCCGGGAGGCGGTGCCGGAGTCCGGCAAGGAGTAGCAACCGATGCGGCTGGCATCAGCGCACGGTTTCCGTCCATGCGAAAGTCCGGTTCGCGACGGCGTTCGAGTTCCCGTCGTTCAGCAGGTTCACGATCGCGCGGATCGCGCACCGGTTATAGGTGATGATCGCGCTGCCCTGCATGGTGCTCGGGTCGCCCACGCTGATCGTGTTCTGCGACAGGATTGCGCCCTCGATCTTGTTGCCGCCGGCGCCGATGTCGATGTCGCCCTCCACGGCGATGATGCCGCGGAAGACGAAGCCGCCGGCGATCTCCAGCCCGCCGTTGAATACCAGCAGCAGGCCCTGCCCGTGGTCGCCGTTCAGTTTGATCTTGTTCGCCGAGCCGCCGGCATCGATCGCGATGATGCGGTATCTCAGAGTATCGGCCCCGCGGTTCGCGCAGTTGGTGGCGGTCTCCATGTTGCCGGGGCAGCCCCAGTTGTATTTATGGCCCTGGTCCCGAAACACCTGGCCGTTCGAGTTCCAGGATTCCATCGTGTTCGCCTTGTTGGTGCTCACGAACGAGCCTTGGCTGGTAGGGTTCCACGAAGGATGATTGCCGAACTTGACCTCCGCCTTGGGGATCAGGCTCTGGATACTGTTGCCGCCGAGCGATTGGGTGACCAGCGCTTCCCCGGTAAGCGTGCTTTCCGTAACTCCACCTGTCACGGTATAGTTGTTGTTTTTCGTCATGGTGGTGCCCGCGCCGTTGACCACCGCCCAGTCGCCCTTTTCGCTGGCGTCGCAGGATTGGGAGTTCCGCCCGTCGTTGATCTCGCCGGAGCCCTTCAATTCGCTGTTGCCGCCAAAGGTGGCGGCCGATTCCAGGTCGAAGGCGCTGGCGCGGGTCCGCATCAGGGTCTGCAGCCGGCGCCCTCCGGCGACCGGCTCACCGGCGATCGAGAAGGTCCGGTCCCGGAGGCCGGGAAACCCGGGCACCGGCTGGTCGGAAAGCTGCTGCACGGTGATCCGGGTTCCCGGCGCGCTACCGACGACCCGTGTTCCCGCCACGAGCTGCAGCGCGCTGCCCTGGACGTGCGCCTGGATCGCGGCTTCCGTGGCATAAAGATCCTGCGTCGCGTCACGATGGGCACTGCTCACCCCGGCTTCCGTGGCGGAAGAAATCAGCACCCCGGTGATCAGCACGGCAGTGGCGATCAGTGCGAACAGTGTGACGGGCAGGGCTACGCCGGCGCGGTCGCGGAGCCGCGCGGCGATGCGTTCGGGTACACCCGGATTTCTGATGCTCATACTGGTCTAGAACCGGTTGCGGAGGGAAACGGTGGATCCGGCCGCGTTGGTCTGCGGCTGGTTGGCGAAGCGGGCCGTGCTGGCGGTCCGGACACTCACATCGACACGGTCCACCAGGTTGGCGGAAGTCGAGCCGGCAACCAGAACGCCCGTGATGTCCGCGCCAGCCGCGTCGTAGTAGCGGAAGCTCAGCCCGGCACCGTCGGGGAGCGGCCCGGCGAATGGCTGCGGAGTGGCCGCCGCGGCGGCCCGCCGAATCCAGATGCCGGGCAGCGGCTCGTTCGCGGCATAGGTATGCACGTCGTAACTTACCTGTTGGAACAGGTAGAGCTCGGTAGCCGGCGCGAGCGGAGCCAGGCCCGTGGGAGGCGGAATGCCGGGGCCCCGGAAGAGCCGGACCCGCGCGATATCCGCCGCGGAGGACGCACTCAGAGCGGGCCGCGGATTCGAGAGGTTGCAGCTCGTGATCGTCGCCTGTCCGTTAGCCGCGGTTTCGTCCGTGACCGCGACGAAAGACCACAATCCGGACCCGGCGTAAAACGCCAGCGAGTCGCCCGCCGCCAGCGCGGGCGATTCCGGGAAGATCACGGCCAGGTCGTTGTTGATGTAGCCGCACACCACGCCCCACGCCCGCGGGGCGCGGATCACGATTTCGCTCTCGCCCGCGACGGTGATCCCGCCCGGTGCCACGCCACGCAGGTCACTCGTGATCAGCTCGAGCGCCGCGCGCGCGTTCTGCTGGACTTCCTCGCGCGCGCCCTGGTAGCGGGCGAAGCGGCCCTGACCCAGCAGGAACTGGAAGATGGTGCCGATCAGGATGCCGCTGATGACGATCGCGACCATCAGCTCGACCAGCGTGAAGCCGGCGCGGCTACTACGGCGGACAGCTACCATTGCCAGTCGTCAGGGCGGAAGGGTTGAAGAGCGAGGACTCCACGACCAGCGGTTGCAGCGATGCCCAACTCGTCGCCGGCGTCACCTCCACGCGTACCTTGCGAAGCGTGCTGGACACATCCACCGTTCGGCTCAGGCTGCCACCGCCGGGCAGCGGGCAGTTGAGCGGTGCCGGGGTGCGGTTCCGGCTGAGCTGACGCAGCGCGTCCTCCGTGTAGAAGCTCGCGGTCGCCGCGGCACGCGTGTTCTTGTCCGCGCCACCCACCATGCGCACGGCCATCACGCCCAGCCCCTGCAGCGCGAGAAGCCCGACGGCCATGATAACCATGGCGATCAGAACCTCGATCAGCGTGAATCCACCCACGCGCTTGCCGGCAGAGCACTGCATGGGAGTTCAGGAATCGGGAGAAATGGGAGCCGCGTCCGGGTGGCCGGCGACTGCCGCCGACATGAAAGCGAGCCGCCCCGCGGGCGCGCGATCATGCGGTGCATATCTCCGAAAAGTGCAGCTACCGTGCCACTTCAGCTCAGAAGCGGAAATGCCGCTCATTCCGGAGAAAAGAACCTTGGTGACCTGATGATGCGCCCGGAAATCGTAGCGGAATGTCACACCAGGTGGGGCGCCGATGTCCCGAGGGTCGCGGTGTTACCTGGCGCATGGTTGTAAGCTACGTAGAGGCTGCGAATCCCGCAACGGCCGACGCCGGGCGCGGGCAGCCGCTGCAGGATCTTTTCCGATGGGAAGCGAGTATCCGGTGCGGAGCCGGTGCTGCTGAAGCCGGATGATCGACCCCCCCGAACGAACTGCCAGGAACATGAGAATAGCGATCCACTCGATGGTACCACGCGCCGCGGCGGTTATCGCGGCTCTCCTGGTCGCGGGCCTCGGGAACCCCGCGCGCGCGGCCGCTCAGCAGCCGGCGGCCGAAGCGGCTCCGCGGGTGATCCGCGTCGCCGGCACGGGCGAGGTCCGGACCGCGCCGGACCAGGCGCACATCGACCTGGCCGTGGAAACCTTCGCGCCCACGGCGCAGGCGGCGGGCGAGGAGAACGCGCGGCTCATGGAGCGCGTGGTTCAAGCGCTGGTCCGTGCGGGTGTGCCACGCACCGAGATCCAGACCCGCGGCTACTCGCTATATCCCGAGTACGCGCAGCCGGACCCTCCCCGGCCGATGCCGCGCGGTGAGCCGGCGCCGCAGCCGGATCGCCCGCGTATCGTCGGCTATCGGGCGACGAACACCGTGGTGGTGAGAACGCAGGACCTCGCCCGCGTTGGCGCGCTGATCGACACGGCACTCGGCGCGGGCGCCAACCGCATGGATGGCCTGCGCTTTTCGCTGCGCGACGCCGAAGCCGCCCAGAACGAAGCCGCGCGGCAGGCCACGCAGCGGGCGCGCCGCACCGCGGAAG
>JACDHR010000318.1 GCA_013820915.1 Gemmatimonadota bacterium | reverse complement strand
CGCGGAACACACGAACCCAGCTCTCCCGGCTCTCGCTGGGTCCACTCCACACGCCCAGGCGCTCCCGATAGCCGTCTTCGCGGATGCCGATCACCCCGAGTACCGCCGTGGAGATCACCCGCCCCTCACGGCGTACCTTCTCGTAATGGGCATCCACGACCAGGTAGGGGTAGCGCAGGCCGGCGAGGCTGCGGGTGCGCCACGCCTCCAGCTCGCCATCGAGCGTCTTGACCAGCACGCTGACCTGGCTGGCCGAGACCAGCACGCCGCAAAGCTGCTCGACGATCTTCTGCACCTTCCGCGTCGAGACGCCCTGAATGTACCTCTCGATGAGGGTCAGCACCAGCGCCTTCTCGCTCCTCTGGTAGCGCTCGAAGAGAGAGGGTTGAAAGCGGCCCTCCCGATCCTTCGGGATTCGCAGCTCGATGGTGCCGACCCGCGTGTGCAAGTGCCTCCTCTTGTAGCCGTTCCTCCAGCCTCTCCTCTCCTCGCTCCGCTGCCAGCGCCCCGCCCCGAGGAAGCGGTCGAACTCTTCCTGGAGGGCGGCTTGCAGCCTCTCCTGCATCATCGTGCGCATCAGATCCGGCGGTGCTTGCTCGCTGCCGGCTTGCGGCGTAGCTTCCCTGGACAAGGTCATCGTGTCTCTCCTCTTCTCTGGGGCGGGCGGCAACCCGCCGGTGAACAGAGCCTCCAGAAGAGAGTACGGTGGCCTTTTTTGCTGCCGCAAGGGCGCCTCGCCGCCCGCCGGCCGGGTTTTCCACACGCTGCTGCGGGGAGCTGCACCAAGGTGCTCTCCTCGCAGCGCGTGGAAAACCCTCCTGCCACTCAGCCTACCAAACTACAGAAAGATATGCACACTCCCTGAACAACCCGCTGCGGATGCTGGCGGGCTGGTACATCATCGGCCCTGCCATGGTATTGCCGATCTCGCTGCTGCTGAGCTACTGGATGGTGGCCGCCTACTTCATGGCCGTGAAGCGCTTCGCGGAGTTCCGCGACATCGGCGACCCGGCGCGGGCCGCCAGGTATCGGCGCTCCTTCGCCTTCTACACGGAGCCGCGGCTGCTGATCTCGATCATGTTCTACGCCTCGGCCTCCATGCTCTTCCTCGGGGCGTTCATCATGCGGTACCGGCTGGAGCTGATCCTCTCCTTCCCGCTGGTGGCGCTGGTGATGGCCACCTACCTGGCGCTCGCCTTCAAAGCGAACAGCGCCGCGCAGGCACCGGAGAAGCTCTACCGCGAGCCGATCCTGATGGGAGCCGTGCTGCTGACCGCGGGCGTCATGATCACGCTGCTGTTCGTCGACATTCCCATCATGTACAACGTCCTGGCGCCAACGCTTCCCCTGCCCTGAGGGCCGCGCTCGGCAGCGCTTTGGGATGCGGGAAGTGGTTTCATGTGGGAGCAGCGGAGAGCCAGCCATGGCTCGGGGTGAGGCGATGAACGGAGAGCCGGCAACCGGATCTACAGGGCAACCGTCGAGGGCTTCCAAGCTGCAGGGGGAGGTGCCTCTCTGCGTCGATCTCGACGGTACTCTCGTGGCTTGCGATACCCTGCGGGTGAGCCTCTACGGTCTCCTCCGGCGCAAGCCGTGGGTGTTCGTTCACCTTCCTTTTCAGGTGTTCAGGGGACGCGCCGCCTTCAAGAGCCGCGTCGCCGGGTTGATCTCGATCGAGACCGCCCGGCTGCCGTACCGGGAGGAGGTGGTGACGTTCCTGCGCACGGAGAGGCAGGCGCGGAGGCGGCTCATCCTGGTCACTGCGGCCGATGTGCGGATCGCGCGGGCCGTGGCCTCTCACCTCGGCCTCTTCGATGAGGTGATCGCCAGCGACGGCGTCTCGAACATCAAGGGGGACGGGAAGGTGAGCGCGATCCGCAGCTACCTGGCGGGGGGCGCGTTCGACTACATGGGAGACAGTGTGGCCGACCTACCGGTGTTCGCCGCCGCCCGCCGCGCCATCTTGGTGCATCCCTCCCCGAGAGTACTCCGCAGGGCGGAGTCGCTCTGCCGCATCGAGTGTACCTTCGGCGTCGCTTCCTGACCGGCCTCCTCGCAAGGAGGGCGCGGGGAAAGGCGGCCTCGTTACGACTAGATGCTTGAGGAATTCGCTATTCCCATGCAGTAATCAAACACGTCACCCCTGTCTCCCGTACGGGAGACAGGGGTGACGTGTATTCGCGCCATCAGGTGCTGGTGCCTGCCCGGTTGCCCGGAGGCAGGCGCAGCGTATAGATCCAGCGCGTGATCCCCTTCATCCGTGGAGCCCCGGGTGGGTTGTTCCGCGGTGAAGCGCGTGGCTCAGCGAAGCTGCGTCACCACACTGCTGCCGTTGGTCACGGTGATCTCCCAGAGGCGGTTGTCCTCATGCTCGATCAGAATGCTCGTCCCCTCGAACGTCTCAGGGAGCGGGTCGGGGAGCACGATGTCTGTCGGTACCAGGCCACAGCGTCGGAAGAGGAGCAGCGGGGGGTTGTCTGCCCGGGCATCGAAGACCACCTTCGGAGCGCCCGGTCCCGCCTGCAGCGTGCAGTCGATGAACTCAGTGCGGTTCTGGGCCGGCAGACGCAGCCGTCCGATCTGGAGCGCCGGCCCTGCCGGAGCGTACACCTCGATGCGCTCGAAGCGTGCGCCGCCGCCGTCCCCTGCGATCTTGCTGCTGCTGTGCTGGGCCATGCGGTCCAGACTCACGATGTCCGCGAAGCGGTGCGAGTTGGCATAGGCCCCGTTTTCGATGCCGGAGTCCTTGTTGTGATACGTCCACGAGCGAACTGTGTTGTGGACGCGGCTGCTGTTGAACCAGAAGCGAATCGCGGTGAGCTCGTTGTTGTGCCCCACATTGCCCTCGAAGGTCCAGATCGCGGGGCCGAAGTTGTCGCCGCGGCTCGGCCAGTGGAAGCCGTGGCCGCGGTTGCCGGCCACGGCGCTGTTCGTGATCGTATTACGCTCTCCCCCTACCAGCGTAACGGCGTCCCAGGTATGTGTACGGCCACTGATCGCGCGCGGCGTCTCGGTACCCATGACCAGCAGGCGGTCTACCGTGATGTCATTCGTGCGATCCGCCGCCACGTCCCGATCCCACCAGAGCCCCTCGACGAAGCCATTCAGGCTCACGTTATCCTCCAAATGTACGCCGTGACTCGCGTGCGGCACGAACACCCTCCCCCGGCTGTCCACGGCTGCCACGCCGCGGATGACGGTGCCGCGTGCGCCCTCGCCCATCATGTGCAAGTGGATCACGTAGCGTCCGGTCTGCGCGCCGTAGTCGGGGAAGCCCTGATTGAAGATTCCGAGCCCCTGTAGGCGCACGTACTCGATGCGCTGCGGGGATGTTGAATGGATGTGGATATGCCCGGTCGGCGCTCCCACGATCTGGCAGTCGCGGGTGACGTTCGCCACCTCAGCGGTAGGCACACGCGGGTCCACGTGCGGGATGGGGTTGCCCGGAGACCAACGCCGGGGCTTGTAATCGCCCACGGCGGTAGGGGCGATCCAGTATTCATCGCCGCTCTTCCACGTCGGATCGCTGCCGGTGCGGTTCCAGCTCGTCTTGGGCGAGCACGCGATGTCCAGCCTGCCGGCCGCACCCATGCCGCCGATCCAGAGCCCAAAGTCGTTGGCGAAGCTGTCGTTGTAGTGCATCCCACCCCCCACGTACCGGGTGGGGTCGCCGCCCACGAACGTCAGTGTCGAGCCGGGCCGCAGCGCGACGATGCCGTTCACCGTGCGGACGTTGCCCTGCACCTTGACGTTCTGTCCGATCAGCCACGCCTCCCCGTCCGGCACCACCACGTCGCCGATGACGGTGGTATCCGCCAGCACCCGGTTCCACTCGCTCGGCGGGGGCGGAGGATCTTGCTTCTTGCCCACGGCAATGATGCTGCTTGCGCTCTTGCTGCTATTTACCGCCGTTGCCGTGATCTCCGCCTGGCCGTCTCCGACTGCTGTCACCAATCCGGCCGGGTCGACCGTGGCCACAGCTTCGTTGTCGCTGCTCCAGGTGAATGACGCCGTTGGCACGTTGTTCTTATTCGCGTCCCATGCAAGGGCGGTGAGCTGCTGGGTCTCGAGTTTCTCCAGGAACGCGTAACCGGGGCTGACCCCGATGTAGTCGATGACCTGCTCGACCGTCACCGTGGCGGTGTCCGTCCCACCCTGGGCTGACCCGGTGATCTGCGCCGTACCGACGCCCACCGCGGTGACCAGCCCCGTACTGTTGACCGTCGCCACTTCGGGATTCAGGCTCACCCACTTGACGTTCGGATCCGATACCAGCTTGCCGCCGCCGTTGACCACAGTTGCCGTGAGGCGTACCGTCTCGTCCAGTGCGGTGAGCTGGGCTTCCTTGGGCGAGATCGTGATCGACTTACTCGCCTTGGCCTTGGAGGCGTTGACATCCTCGATGCCATCGGTTGTCAAGGGGTTTCTTGTCGCGTCGCAAGAGGCAAGCCCGAGAACGAGCAAGCCGGAGAGCAGGGCCAGACCGACCCGCGGGAAGGTGCCCGTGGTGCCTGGAGCGCGGCGGGGTAGGGGCCAAGATGGTCGCATGATTATCGTCTCGGTTCGAGGAGCACTGGGTTTGCGGACGGACGAGCACGTGCGTGTTCTCTGTTCGGCAGCAGGCCAGCCGGCGTGGTACGGCGCACCTGGCGCCTCCCTCTTCGAGAGGTTTGCTATTGTCAGAGATCGCCCGGTGCAACACCGGGAGCGATCAAGACCGGCCGCATGAGCGGCAGGCTGCGAGCGGAGGTAATCGGTAGCCGCACCTCAATGCCAGAAGGATGTGGCGCATACGCATTGGTAGCGCGCGCAGCAACCGAGCTCAACTCATTGTCACCTCCTGTCCCTCCTGTGAGCTGCGAACGGAGTTGAATCAGGGAGAACGGGAAAACAAAAAGCCGCCAACGCTCGACACTCTCGTAGTCGAGTCGCTGGCGGCCCGGCGGGCATGGCGACCTCAGTCGCGGTAGCCCCGTAGCTC
>JACDHR010000317.1 GCA_013820915.1 Gemmatimonadota bacterium | reverse complement strand
GTGTTGACGTTGACAAGTGTGCCCTGGGCGAAATCCTCGTCGGTCGTGTACGTAGCGCTAGTTGATGCTGCGACGATTGCCTTCGCGGGAGCGCGGAGATCGCTCTCCGTAGGCAATCCCCGCTGGTCGAACTGTTCGCAACTTGCAGCCGCGATCAGGGTGGACAGAACCACCGTCCTCGCGGCGACTCGCTTCCAACGCATGGTGTATCTCCTTGTGTAGAGCGATTACCGACGTACGCGTCGGCGGCGGTCTTCTTCGGTAGCCCGGCTGTCTCGAACGGAGACCCGTAGCGTTGCGGACCGGCCTCGCGACCGGGGTGCCTTTTCGGAAGATGTTGAACAGGGAATCGGGCTCGGAGCGAGCATGATGGACCGGGAGCCCAGAACCACAACCGGTCACTCAGCCGGTGAGGGTTCTCTGGGTAGGCATTCTCCTCGTTGAAGGATTCACGTCCGCCAGCACCAACCTATCGAGGACGAATATCACAAGGTACCTGGGGCGGAGGCGCGAATTGGCTCTCCTTGTACACAGTCAACTGAGACGTTCGGCACGAGGTTCGTCAATGTGCCGCCTGCGAACGCTGCACCGGGAGCGGCTACGCCGCGCCGCCGGGCCGATCAACAACCCTGCAAGAAACATCAGGGACCCTTCGGACGTACCCGGGCGACGTGGCGTGCCACCGCGTGCATCGGATTACCATCACCCGGGTTGAAGCTGGCGCCGGCCGAAAACGCGAGTTGATCCTGTACCAGTTGATATAGGTGTTCCGAGCTCGGGCTCGGCCGGACGACTTGATGTGGGGAACCGGCAGCTCTAGGCGGCAGAGATGCCACTCCCATTCGAAGCGAGCGGATATGCAGCAAACATGCCGTAGCTCCGTTCTTCCGTAACCAATTTCAGAGCAAGGACTTAGAGGAAGTTGTAAGAAGCAATGAGCTACGAAATTGTGGCAGGCGCGCGTCACGTTGGGACGGCAATGCCCCTATGTTACCTTTGCTCCGCTTATCGCGGAGGGGGTTGCCCTGATGCGGATGAGGGTCGGACCTTACACTGGCGCGGTTGCACGGTGCAGGGAGACACAGCAACGAGGCGAACCCCACCGTCGCGGTAGGGTTCGCCTCTGCTTTCAGGGGACGCTCGGCGGGTGCCGGTGGCGTCCGGAGGGGATCAGACCTCGGTGGCTTCCTCGCTGGGGACCGCGGGGCCGCCGTCGATCATCTCCGGCAGAGCGCCCGTGCGGACGGTCGCACGGGAGACCGGCTTCTTCCGAGCCCCGTTGTAGGACTTCTTCTCGATCTCGCGCCAGATCCGGTCGACGACAGTGCCGATGGGCTCGTCCCACTGAAGATGGCCTTCCGCGTGAACGCGCTCGAGCGCGCGCCGCAGTGCGTGCTTGCTGATTGGCTTCCTCATCATCCCTCCTGTGGCCTGGTGTGGCTTTTCCCTACTCCTGCACGCTCCCGCGCGGGAGCTACCGAGTCGGCGCGCAGCGCGTTCAGCGCTGCCGGCCGGCTTTCACAGGAGTGTAATACATCGGGCGAAGCAGGGCCAGTCAGAGGCCGGGGCAGCGCGCATCAGTCGAGGGTCGGGGCGTATGTGAGGAGTGCCTCCGCGAGCAGCAGCTCTCCCGCGGTGGGGCGGTAGCTGGGGAAGCATTCGCGTAGCGGTCGTTCGTAGAACTCCGCCAGCAACGCGAGTTCGGGGCCGGTTGGTGCCACGACCCCCTCCTCGCGCTTCCGGTACGCCTCGCGGCTCATACCGGCCGCGGCTGCGGCTTGCTCGAGCGAGCGGCCGGCGCGCACTCGCGCCGCGTACAGCTCCGCGGGGAGACCCGCGGGAACGGCCTCCGTCACGGGGACTTCGGTGAGGGACCCGCCGTAGTGCTCCTCGAGCGCGGTGATCTCCCGAGGCGTGACGATCACCTTGCCGCTCTCGCGGTGCGCGTAGTTGTCGGGGTGGAGGCTGAGGACGGCGGCGGCCTCTACTTGGCTCTTTCCCGAGCGCTTCCTTGCCTCCCGCAGCAGCTTTGCCTGTCTCCCTGCGGCTGGATCTGCTCCGGTGGTGTGCGGGAACCACTCCGCGGCGGTGCCGCCGTACAGCGCCGCGAGCACGTCGAGAGCCGCGCGGGTGGGCTGGCGCTTTCCCGCCTCCAGGGCGCCGTAGTCCTGGCGGTAGATGCGGAGTGCGGCCGCGGCCTCCTTCTGCGTCTTGCCTGCCAGCGCGCGAGCGGCCCTCAACTCTGCGGCTATGCTCGCCACTCGCCGCTCTCCCGCAGCTGCCGGGCGAGCGCCTGCTCCCCCGGAGTCGGCTGGTAGGCGGGAAAGCACTCCCGGAGCGGCCGTTTATAGGCGCGCGCGAGCAGCGCCAGCTCCGCACCGGTGATAGGCTTCAGACCGGCCTCGCGGGTGCGGTAGCCTTCGCCGACGGTGCCGAGCACGGCGCCGGCATCGGCGAGCGAGAAGCCCGCCCGCTTCCGCGCCGCGTGCATCTGCTCCTGCACGGTGTCCTCGGCAGCGCGCTCCGCCTGGCGCTCTCGGAGGTAGGCGAGGAGCGCGGCGCGCTCCTCCTCGGTGAACTGCCTCTGCCCCGGCGCGCCTAGTTCGATCTTGCGGAAGGTCTCGCGGTTGATCCCCAGAGCGGCGGCTGCCTCCTCGAGCGAGACGCGGAGCGTGCGGCGCATCTGCCGGAGCTGATCGAGCTGGTAGCTCTCCGGCTGGAGCATCAACGCGGGAGGGCGTCGGCGCGGCTCTGCTGCTGGCGGGCTGCGGCATCGAGCTGCCCCCGCAGCGGCTGGGTGTCGACGGCGCGCGGCGGCGTGGTGCTCTGAAGCGCGTTGGAGGCGTCGAGCTGCTCGCGCAGCTGCTCGGCGCGCACCGCCTGACCTGCCTCTATGGTACGCTTGATCTCCTCGCCCTTCTTCCGGCCCGCCTCGCGGGCCAGCTCCTCGCGGCTGGCATGGTACGATTCGACCAGATCTACGAAGCGCTCCACGGCCCAGCCCCCGGCGAAGAAGACGACCAGAAGGATCACGAACGTCTTGAGAATCCTGCCCATTGCGGGTTCCGGCCATTCAGGCGGGTAGAGGGTCAGGCGGCGACGCTGCCGCGGCCGGTGCGGGCGACGCGCAGTGCGAAGAAGATGCTCTCGAGCCGCCAGCGGGCGTCGAGGGTGCCCAGGTCGTGAATGCGCTCCAGGTGCTGCTCGACTACCTCGAGGGCGTCCTGCCGCTTGCGTTTGAAGGTGAGGCGCTGGCTCCGCACGAAGTCGAGCGCCTCGCGCGTGTAGTCGCGCAGCTTCTCCAGGTTCGCCTGCGTGGCCCAGTCCGGTTTCTGCAGCCGCGCGGCCAGATCCTCGGCGGCGCGCAGCTTTCGCACGTAGTCTTCGGGAGGATCGTGAAACATGCGGGCACGGTGGCGAAGGGGGGAGACAACAAACCGGCCGCCGCGGGGAGCGGCGGCCGGTGTCCTGCGGAGGGAGCGTTACAGCAGGCCGAGCTTAGCAGGGGGCTTCCTGGGGCTTGCCGTCCGTGGCAGCCGGGACCGCAGCGTTCTTGTTGGCCACGCGGACGCTCATGATCTTGACACCGGCGTTGGTGCCTTCCGCCGTCAGGTTAGCCTGCGCGCAGTAGCTGGCCGCAGCCGCGGCGGGCATGGCGACGGTGAAGTACTTCGCGCCCGGATCGCTCCAGCCGGTCAGGTTCGCTGCGCTGGGGGCCGCAGCCGGATCGGCCGGCAGGGCGGTGGCGTAGGTGTTCCACTTCTCGAAGTGGGCTTCCTGCAGCGTGTGAACCTGCTTCAGGATGGATTCGGCCTCGGCCTGCTTGCTGTTACGCGAGACGGCGCTGAAGCGCGGGATCGCCAGGGCGGCGAGGATGCCGATGATGACAACCACGATCATCAGCTCGATCAGGGTGAAGCCCTTGCGGTTGCGGAACTTCTGCATGGTAGTGACTCCGGGTGGGGTGTTGTAAGAGCCGCTGCGTCGTTGCTGCGGTCGGGATGGACTAAGGCACGACGCGGGCCGCAGCTGTGGCACAAGTCTAAGTGCCCCGTTAGCAGCTACTTAACTTTTTCGGGGGCCATGCCGACGTCGGGTGGAGGTGCTTCAATTTGCAGGATGTCGTGCAGAACGCGGGAGGGCGTGGCAGGCTCGCGGGAACTCTTTGCCAGGGTGCTCCCAGGGGAGCACGGCACGCGACCGGACGGAAAAACGGCCGCTCGTCGGAGCGGCCCTTTTTCGTTGGCGGTCAGGCGGAAAGTAAATGAGCCGGGTGGGGCTCGAACCCACGACCTGCGGATTAAAAGTCCGATGCTCTACCAGCTGAGCTACCGGCTCATGCGCCTCTAAAGATAACCCCTTCCGCGAAGCCACTCAAGCATTTGGGCACTCAGCCGACCTGCTCCGCGCCACGGGTCCAGCGGCGGCCCATGCGCGCGCCGACGATCGCGGCGACCGTCTGGAGCAGCAGCAGGCCGGCCGCGACCGTCAGCGGAAGCGCGTGCCAGGCGCCCGGGTCGCCGGGGTCGGGGAGCAGCAGGTTGGCGAGCAGCCAGACGAGCAGCGAGAAGAGGCCGATTCCCAGCCCGTGCAGCACCGGCGCGCGGCCGACCCTCGCACCGGCGAAGAAGCCGCCGGTGATGAAGCCTATCAGCAGCGCGACGGCCACCCAGACGTCGCCCTCGGGCGCGCCGGAGGAGGCGCCCAGGACACCCAGTGCGATCAGCCCCAGCAGGACGAGCGCGCTCATGGCAGCCGCGATGAACCAGCCGAAGGCGACCCACGAGGGGCGCAGGTGCGCGAAGCGTTCGGAGTCCATGCGGGCAGATGCGGCTCAGAGGGTGGAGAAGAGGTCGCCCACCGGCTGGAACGACCGGCGGTGATGGGGCGTGAGTCCGAAGCGGCGCAGCGCCGCCAGATGCTCGGGGGTGCCGTAGCCCTTGTTGCGCTCCCAGCCGTACGCCGGATAGCGGCGAGCGAGGCGGTCCA
>JACDHR010000316.1 GCA_013820915.1 Gemmatimonadota bacterium | reverse complement strand
GGTGCCGGCTCGCCGGCCGTCCAGCCGCGGAAGTCCCGGTGGAGGAAGCGCTCCATCCAGCCGGTGTCCTTCGCCATGGAAGCCTGCCACTGGGCCTGCACCGCGCCCCACACCTCCTGCTGCTGCGGGGACCAGGACTGCGCGGATGCCTGCCAGGGTTGGAGAAGCAGTACGATCGCCAGTGCGGCCAGGATCGGGAGACGTTTCACGTGAACCTCCGGAGTGGGGAGTGTGTGCCCCGGCCGCCGTAACGGTCGCCGGGAGACAGGGCGCGACGGCGCGGGCGGAGTCACCATCCGAACAGCACCGCGTGCGAGTACTTGAGCAGGAGCGTCCGGCCGGCGCTCAGCGGGAGCCCCGGCTCGAAGGCGGCGCGCTCGGTGTTCAGGCCGTCGTTGAAGACCAGGTAGAAGTCCTGGCCCTCCCGGCGGTTGTAGCGGAGCCGCGCGTTCAGGGTTACCAGGTCCGCGGCGCTCGTGTACTGGACGAAGAAGGCAGTGGAGAGCGCGCCGCTGAGCATCACCCGCGCCCGGATGCGGGCCACCTGGATTAGCACCTGCTCCTCTCCGGAGGGTCGCTCGGCGAAGGTGATGCGGCTGGCCTGGTAGAGGCCGTTCAGCTCCAGGTGCCGCGACGCGCTCCAGGTGGGACCCGCGGAGAAACCCAGGCGGTAGCCGTCGTAGAAGCGGCCTCCCTCCACGGCGAGCGTGCCTCTGAGGAGTGCGCCGCCGGGCTGCGTGTGGGCGAGGCGTCCCTCCACCCACCGGTAGTCCCCCGCGGGCACGGAAGCCCCTGCGAACGCGAACGGCTGGGCAACTCGTTCCTCCCGCAGGCTCGTGGACGCAACCCACCAGCGGCCGCTCTTCATCTCCAGCGACCACTCCGGGCCCGCCTCGAGAGACTCGAGGGTGAAGCCCTCGTTCTGGAAGTAGGAGCGGCCCCTGAGCGCCAGACGGTGCCGGAGCACCGGCGAGTCCTTGCCAGCGCGCCAGCCCCAGCCCACGGCATCACCGAACCGGGTGAAGTCTCGCCGTTGGAGGAAGCCCAGCGCCGGGTCGTACCGGCCTCCTACGCGAGAAGCGGCCAGGTCCATCCCGAAGCCGTCCAGCCCCCGCCGCTCGAGCCGGACCCGCCCCAGACCGCGGTCCGCCAGCTCCACTCCCGACGGGTCCTGGTCCGACCAGGTCTGGGCGAGGTTGACGCTCAGGAAGTTCTGCCCGCTCAGGTTCAGGGCCAGGTCCACTCCCGCGGCGACGTTGTGGCGACCGTCCTCACCGACCAGAGTGGTGAGCATCCCGCCCGCGTAGGAGCTGGCGTTGTGGAGCCGGCGCCTCAGCCGCAGCGTCCCCACGTTCTGGGTCGCGTCGCCGGCCGCGGCCGTCTGCATGTTGAGCAGGCCCACGTCCCACTCGCCGACACGCCCAACGATGCGGGCGCCTCCGTAGATGCGCGCGGGCTGGCCGTTCACGAGGCCGATGCGGCGGCTGTAGAAGAGGCGGTCCGAGTCACCGGTCTCGAAGGCGAAGATCCCGGCCCGCTCCTGGAAGAAGAGGCGGCGTTCGGGGAAGAAGAGGGAGAACCGCGTGAGGTTCACCGCCTGGTCGTCCGCCTCGACCTGGGCGAAATCGGTGTTCACCGTAAGGTCCAGCGTCAGGTTCGCGGTGATCCCGACCTTCACGTCGAGTCCAGCCTCGCCCACACCATCTGACGCGTCGGTCCAGCGCGGGGCCCCGGCCGGGAGGATCGGGGTGCGGCTCGCGCCGGCCAGCAGATAGGGGGTCGTATAGACCACCCTTCGCCGGGAGAGTCCCTGGAGCACCACGTCGCCCGTCTGGGAGGCCTTCAACATCGAGGACGACCAGAGCGGCTCGATCGCAGGCCAGGAGATGAGCTCGTTCTTCCGGGCAATGTTGCGCCAGATCGTTATCCCCATCACCACCCGCCCAGCCTCGTCTGGCTGGTACGGGAGCGAGGTGAAGGGGATGCGGATCTCCGCCGACCAGCCGGTCTCCGTTCGTGTCACCTCGGCATCCCAGAAGGCATTCCACGCGAAGTTTAACGACCCTTCCGCATCGTTCGGCGCCTCCAGATCCGTCCGCACACCCGCGGGTGTCACCCCGAAGACCAGTGCATTCTCGCGGTCCCGGTACCCGTCGATGGTCACCGCGAACCAGTCGTTGGAAAGGCTTGTGTCGTCACGCCGGAGCGTGGTGGCCCGAATGCCGTCGGGCTCGCGGTCGTGGAGCACTCCCGAGATGTAGAGGTAGCTCTCGTCGTAGGCGATCCGGAACTCCGTTCGCTCGGAGGGCTCCACCCCGAAGGTCGGCGAGCTCATGACGGCGCGAATTGGCTCAATGGCCATCCAGGCGGCCTCGTCCACCCGGCCGTCCAGCCGGATCGGGCTCGAGAGGCGCGTCGCCACGAGCGGCGCCGACGCCCCGGAACGGGTGCCCACCTGCAGAGACGAGTCTGCAGGTGTGTCGGCCTGCGCGGCGAGGGGACCGGCAGTGGCTCCGGCAATGATGGCGACCAGGAGGGCCGCTGCAGCCGCGCCCGCCGGGATCCTGCGCGCAGGAGCGCTGTCGGCGGAGGGACCGCACCGGAATCGGGATACGATGCTCATGGGTGTCCGTTTCCGTCCATGTTCATCAGGCGTCTCACCGCGGCCAGGAGCTCGCGGGCGTTGAAGGGCTTTGCCAGAAAGGCATCGTCAGGCCCGGACGGGAGCCCAGCTTCGGGTTCGCCACTGATCAGGAGGACCGGGAGACGTGCATGCACGGAGTCCCCGCGAATCGCCTGGCGCAGCCCCAGCCCGTCCATCCGGGGGAGAACCACGTCGCTGATGACCAGCCCGACGCCGTCCGCCCGCACCCGCCGCAGCGCCTCGACGCCGTCGGCCGCGTCGATCACCGGACCGGCGGCCTCCCCGAGGCCGCGCAGGCATCCGCGGAGGTAGAGCCGCATGTCGGGGTCGTCATCGACGATCAGGATGGTCGGGGCATTCACATCGTCCGTGGGTTCAGCGCGTGGTTTCCTGAATGCCCCGGAGTTGGCCTGCGTAGCGAACGCTCCCGCGCGGGCGGGGCAGGGTGAGATCGGCGGCACCCGAGACGGCGCACTCGCCGGTGTGGCCCGCGTAGGCGCCCGTCGCCAGCTCGACGCGCCACGACCCGTTCACGTTGGCCGCGGCCAGGTCCGAGAGGTCCACGGTCACATCGCCGGTGAGTACGAACGTCCCCTTCTCGCCCGTGACCGTCCGGCGGAACGTGCCGACGAGGGGGCTGGCACCTTCGTCGCTGGTAATCGTGAGCGCGTCCTCCGTCGTGCCCGAGTCGGAGACGGCACCGGAGGCCGCGAACGTGCCCGCGAACGTGGTCGAGCTGGTCGCGGTCTGGTCGAACACGAACGTGACGGCGCCGTCCGAGCCGTCGATCGCGGGTGCCAGCGTGGCGAACGACGTCATACCCAGAGCCTCCAGGAGGCCCGCATCCAGGGGTTCGAGCGCCGCGTTCCGGTCGCGCACGCCGAAGTCGACACCGAGGCACGTGCGGAACGGCCGCGTCCCCGGCGCCATGGCGACGATCTCGGCGATGGCGTCCACGGCGATCGCGGGATCGGTCGGCGCCTCGGGGTCGGCGAAGAGGCCTTCGAAGGCTGCGCCCATGCCGGCGTATGCCTCGTGCACGGCCGCGGGATACGACGTGCTCCGGCCTTCAGCACCCTCCGGCTGTGGACTGCTGGGGAAGAGTGACGTGGTGAACGGCCCCGGCTCAACGATCACGACGTCCAGACCCGAAGAGGCGAGCTCGCCTCGGAGTGCCTGCGTGTATCCCTCGAGCCCCCACTTGCTGACGTGGTAAACGCCGACGAAGGGGGTCGAGCTCGCGGAGATCCAGCGACTCGGCCTCGGCGAGGTCGCGCAGCGCGCGGGCCGCCTCGGCGTTCCTGCTGCCGGGGGCGCGCATGGTGGCGTAGACGCGGTCGCCGCGGCGGGCGAGCGTGAGGGCGAGGTCGTATCCGAAGCCGGAGCTGCAGCCGGTGATGACGATGGTCTGGTTCATGGTTCAGGGCCTTGGTATGGATCGTAAAGAAGGAGGCGAGCCGGACTTACAGCCGCTACGGCGTGATCTCGCTCAGCACGCGCACGGTCTCGACCTTCAGCCTGTCCTCCTCCATGGCGCGCGCCACCTCGTCGGAGGCCATGAATGACTGGAACCGGTCCATGTCCGGCACCTCGAAGATGAGTCCCGTCACGTTGGGACGTTCCGGGTCCCGAAACGTGCGGGCGGTGACCCCAATCTGGCCGAACATCTCCTGCCGACTTCCGGCCCCTCCGTGCCAGGCGCTGGCCCAGTGATCTCCGTCCTCGACTTCGTGAAAAGCGATGAGTGTAGTCATTTGATCTTCCTCGTTCGGTTGGTTGAGGGCATTGCCGCGTCCGTCGGGATCATGGGGCTCCTCGGATGTCGGGGTTCAGCGCGTGGCCCGTCCATGCGCTCGATGAAACGTACCCGGCCGAACACCGGGCGCGTTAGCCGCCATGTCGCGGATACTTGCGCGGATGTCGCGAGTTGCGCCGGGATAACGGTGGAAGGCGCGGAGAAACGCGCGAGGGAGGAGAACCTGCCGGGGTCAGTCGGACGGCGTCGAGGCGTTGCGTCGGGTGCGGGCGGACGCCATCGGCCTGGTCAGCGCCCGCGATGCCCAGGACTACTTCCGGCACTGCGACTATCAACTTGAGCAAACCGCTCCAGGCATCACCTGGCGGGTGGGTAGCGGTTCCTGGGATTCAGGGTCGAACGTGTTCGTTCGCCCCCAGCTCACCTCGGTGAAGACCGGCTCGACTCCCGGAGTTTCCGGCTGGCCGGGTCTGCTCGTCAGACGGCCTTCCATTCCGTCGGGGCACGCCACAGGCGATGCCTCACGTCCGCAGGCACCGACTCCGGGCGCTTGCGTTCCTCCAGCCGCTCCGCCAGCCGTTGGAACCAGTGGAT
>JACDHR010000315.1 GCA_013820915.1 Gemmatimonadota bacterium | reverse complement strand
ATCGTCGACGCGCGTGTAGGCTCCGCTCTCCAGGCGATCCCGGAGCGTCCGATGCGGACCGTAGATCGTGGGTGCCCTGCAGATCCGAACCGGAAAGCCGCGATCCTGGTACAGATCGAGGTAGATCCGTTCGACCTCCGCCCGCGCCTCACCGAATGCGGTCTTGGGGTGCACCTGCGTTGTCTCGCTCATCCACTCGGTTGTACGCCGCTCATGCACCGCGGTACTGCTGAGATGAACAAGTGCCGACGGAGGAGAGTCGACGAAGACGCCCGCGATGTTACGCGTGCCCCACGTGGTGTAGCGGTCGGGCGCGAGCGGTTGGGGCCGGACGAGGTCGAAGACGACGCGGGGGCGGAGATCGGCGAGCGGCCGCAGGCTTGCCGGCTCCAACACATCCGCGCGGATCGCCCGGGCACCCGCCGCTTCGATCTCGGCAAAGCGCCGCGAGCTCATTGTAGTGGCGGCCACTCCGACGCCCTGGTCCGCCAGCGCGCGCGCCAGGCGCGTCCCCACGTAGCCACAGCCGAGGATCAGTGCCTGTACATCGCTCATCCGCGCGCCTCTGCGTTCGGGGCGGCGAGCTGCAGGAACTGGGACAGCACCCGGTACGTGAGGCCCCATACAGTGTGGCCCCGGCAGCTCAGCGCGGGGAAGCGCAGGCTGGTGCCGTCGGCGAACGGGTGGAGGTGCTCTGCGCGAGCGGCAGGATCCGTCAACTCCCGGAGCGGGATCCAGAGTGCCGCGTCGACCTCGACGTTCGGTGTGGCGGCCGTGCCCGTGGGGACGGAGAACGCGAACGGCGAGATCACGAGTGGTGGCACGCCTGCATCGAGCGGTTGGACTTCATCCAGGGCGCCGAGGGGTGTTCCTGTGGTGCGCAGGTCGATACCCACCTCTTCAAGGGTTTCCCGCATCGCCGTAGAGAGCGGGTCCGGGTCCTGTACGTCGCGCCGGCCGCCGGGTAGCGCCATGTGGCCGGACCATGGATCGCCCGCACGCGGCGCACGCTTGATCAACAGGACCTCCAGGTTGCGCGGCTCTGGCCGCACAACGAGTGCCACGCTTGCCTGGACGTATCCACCCGCATCACCCCACCTTGCCCCGCCACCACTGCGGGAAGGGAGTATTCCGCGTACCTTCCGGGCCGCAATGGCCCGCGCGATCCCGCGCAGCCTGTGGTCCAAAATGTTATCCACTCGCGAAACCTCCTCAAACAGTGGGAGGCGAAGAATGGGTCCCGTCGAGCATGGCGGCAAGCCCTTCATCTCGGTGAATCCCGGCCGGTAGCCGGGTCCCCGCCCACCCAAGACACGAGATGCCCCGGTTCGTCGGAGCCGGGGCACTCGGGGCCCCGTGCGGCTGCATACGCGGGGTCCGCGACTCCGCGGGGATCCCCACGGATGCCTGCACCGATCCGTCCGTTTGGCCGACACTCGATCAAAGGCCCGGGCGGCACGCGGGCGCGGTTTGGAGGCCGCCCGCAAGGGCGGGTATCGTGGATCCGAACGATGCTCGCGACTCTCTCTTCTCTTCCCAAGGATGCGGCGCGTATGAAACGGTCGCTTCGACTTTTCTCCGCCCTCTGGCTCGGGTTCCAGATCTCCGCCTGCGAGCGGACTCCGACCGAGATGCCGAAGCCGGTCGAGCCCAAAGCCGCGATCGCCCTGGTGAGCGACTTCACTCCCGGACGGGGTGCGACGGTCCGCGGGCAGAACCTGAGCAGGATCGAGCAGTTCACGGTCGATGGCCGGCAGGCGCCCGGCGTGCGCCTGAAGCTGGAGACGACGATTCGCCTGCGCTCGGGCCAGTCCGTCGAGATCCGCCCCGAGGACCTCGCCTGCCTGCAGATCCCCAGCGGGACGGAGGAGTAGGTCCTGTCCGCGCACAGCTTCCTGCGTGAGTCAACCTTGGAAGAGGTGGCCCGCCTGCGCACCGTCGGCCTGGCGAGCGCTGCGGCCGGCTCGTCCACCTCTCCAAGCCTTTCGGCGGGCGGCGGTCCTGCCCTCTCCTGCGGCCATGCCCATCACGGGCCGGGGCACCATCACCCTCATGCGCCGGCTTCGCCTTCCCTTTCTCATGCCGCGACGGAGGTGCGGGCCAGCGCCAGCGCCAGCGCCGCCGAGCCCGTGGAGACCCGGTACGGAACGGCCGGGGTCGGGGACACGCTCCGGTACGTCGACTGGTATGGAACCACTTGTTGGTGCGGGTCGAACTCCGAGGACCTGGTGATTCGGAGCGCGGTCGTCGCTGCCGTAGAGGGGAACCATCTCGTGATGCTGGACCTCGAGGTCCTGCAGGCCAACCCGGGGATCATCCAGGGGGAGTCGCGCGCCAGCGTGCCGTTCTCCGCGGAAATCAACTCGATCGTGATCGCCCCGCACGCTCTGCAGGGTACGCCCTCGGGGACCGCGGCGCTCATGGTCCACGAGTTCGCCCACGTGGCGGACGACGGGTTATTCTACTGGCAGGGGAAGGCGAGAAGCCAGGGATGGTACGCAGAGGCGGTGGCGGGGGATCACCCCCGCCGCCTACAGCCGGGGGTCGCGCATCCTGGTCTACGCCCAGGAGCATCTGCCGGACGGAGATCTGCTGTACCGGCATCTGTCCGAGCGCGCCCACGGAGTGAAGGACGATTACGCCCATGTGAACGTTCCCTATTGGAACATCGACGCCATCGCCGCGGAGGTGGGGATGACCGGAAACGATCTGCTGGAGAAGTCGGCGCTTGCGGAGCTGACCGACGATCGCCTCCCGCGGGATGCGGCGGAGCGGGAGGGGCTCCCCCAGTACCGGTCGTGGAACAACCAGGGCGCGCAGCTTCCGGAAGGCCCCTTCACCATCCGGCGGGGTGATCCGGCCATGACGGCTCCGCTGATGGCACCGGCCGGCGCCGCCGGCTATCGTTACATCGGCGGCTCCCAGCCGGAGGGCGTCTCCATCGAGGCGGACCAGATCCGGATCCAACCTCACCAGAAGATTCGGCTGACCCGGCTGCGCTGAGCGGGAATGCACCGCCGAAGCCGGCCGGAGTCGGTCCACTGCGTGCAGCCGGGCAGGTTGCTCAGACCTCCTCCGGCGCCAGGAAGACCTCCCCGTCGGAATCGCGGCCGGGATCTCGCCTGCACGGGAGACGGCGGTATCCTGGTGGAGCGAACATCCATTGAACGAGGAGACACATGGCCACATCAGCTCCCTGGCCGCGCCCTGATCGCTCTCCCGCCATGAGCCCGTCCGACCGCCGTTCCGCCACTCCTGTGGCGATCGTCGGCGCCGGCCCCGTGGGCCTCTCGCTCGCGCTCGGACTCGCACGGCACGGGGTACGCTCGGTGCTGGTCGAACGCAAAGAATCGACGAGCGACCGCTCCAAAGCACCCGCCATTCATGTGCGGACGCGCGAGATCTTCCGGCAGTGGGGGATCGAGGAGCGCTTCCTCGAGGCAGGCGTCCTGAGACAGTCGCTGATCTTGCACTCACCCGCGCCGGGGCGCCGGCCCCTGATGTCTGTGGATTTCTCGCAGCTCGCGGTGGAAGCCGAGCGGCCGGGGCTGCTCGTGCTCGAGCAGGCGCATACCGAGAAGCTGCTGCTCGAGGCGGTGCTGGAGTCGGGGCTCTGCGAGATCCGATTCGCCACAGAGGTCGTCGGACTCGTGCAGGGTAGCGGTGGGGCGACGTTGACGCTACACGGCTTCCAAGGCGAACGCTCGCTCGATGCGGAGTTCGTCGTCGGCTGCGATGGAGCGGGGAGTTTCGTCCGCGTAGCGCTCGGGCTCCCGTTCGAGGGCGTCACCTACTCGGTCAGGCCGATGCTCGCCGACATTCGGATCGCGGACGAGCGGGACGCGCTGCCGTGGCCGAGGACGCACAACGGGCGTAGCGGACTCACGACGGCGATCCGCCTCAGTCCCGGGCTCTGGCGGCTGATCCGTATCGAGCGGGGCGAGCCGACACAGGCTGAAGAGGTGTCAGCGGCGGAGGTGAACGACCGCATGACGGAGGTTCTGGGTGAAGGGGACTTCGAGTCGGTGTGGGCGAGCCGGTTCCGAATCCATAGACGCTCGAGCCCTCGATTCCGGGTCGGGCGCGTACTGCTGGCGGGCGACGCCGCGCACGTGCACAGTCCGGTCGGCGGGCTCGGGATGAACGGAGGCATCCAGGACGCGCACAACCTCGCTTGGAAGCTAGCGTACGCGCTCCGCGGCGGCGACCTCGATCGGCTGCTCGACTCGTACGAGGTGGAGCGCAGGGCGGTGATCGTGGAGAGCGTGTCTCGTTACACCGATCTCATCACCCGCAGCTTTTTGGATTCCCCTGCGATGATGCGCCAAGCCGCATTCACCCTGTTCCAGGTGCTTCTCAGGAGCTCGCGCATCCGCCGGATGAATCTGCGGCGCACAGCCATGCTCGATCTCGACTACCCGGCCTCTCCGCTGCTGGACTCCCGGGAACGCGCGGCGGGGGTTCGTCTACCCAATCCGCTGCTCCAGGCACCGGACGGCACGGCGGTCCGTCTGTACGACCTGCTTCCGAACGCGCCCGTGATGCTGGAGATGGTCGAGGCGAGCCACGCCGAGATCGACCTGCCGGTGGAGAAGGTGATCAGGCTCGGTCAGGGCGGATATCACGATCCTTCGGGATTGCTTCGCCGACAGCTCGGGTCAAGGACGGGGTGGATGCTGGTGCGCCCCGACACCCACATCGCCTGGGCACGGCGCCGTCCGGACGGGATGAGGAAGGCCGTGCGGCATGCACTCGGAACTCAGGACCGACTCTGACCGCCGCGAAAGGGCGTCTACGGAGGATGGACTTCAGGAGCAGGAAGCCTCGATTATTCACCAGAACGTAGTGCCTGAGTAGCATAGAGCACAAAAAGCCCATAGCGCATCTCCTGCTTGCGCCGTAGGATGGAAGTGTCAAGCAACCATCACTGCGACCACGAGCGGAAAACACGCTATGGGTGACTCTCAATGTAGTCTGTTTCAGCCGGAATTCAACCGCAGCATTCG
>JACDHR010000314.1 GCA_013820915.1 Gemmatimonadota bacterium | reverse complement strand
GATCACATCGATCACCTTTGTCGATGCGCGTACAGCCACCCAGCGCTGGGGAACGGGGCACAGCCAGGGGGCGATCGTCGTCTCGACCTCGCCCCGGTCATGAGCGCGAAGTAGAGAGCGCTATGCCCGGAAGCTGCACGGGTGTGGGTGAGACGGGGCGGGGGCAGGGTTCGCGACACCGTCTGAGGCCTTGCGTTCCGGGGAGCTCTGGCAAGACTCTCCCTCGAACGCGGAGGCACCCGGACGGTGCGGTGCGGGTTCACACGATCGGTTCCCCGCCATATGGGCATGGCAGCTCGGCACCATTGCGGCTGCGGGTCTGGGTTTTCCGGCTGCCGGCAAAGCTCACCGCGCATGCCGGGAAGCACTACGTGCAGCTTCCGCGGACGCTCTTCACGGGGCGCCGTTCATCTGTTTTGCAAGGCTCTTGACAAGCCCGGCATGAGCCCTTAACCTCTGCCGCGAGGCGTGATCGCTCGTACAGGGCCTTCCCTTGATAAGCCGCTCCATCCTCCCTCGCACGATTCCATGGTTTGCACCGTAGCCCTCCTCCCCGACCGGCAGACCCGCGCGCGGCTCCGGCAGGCAGCGAAGCAGGCCAGCCGGGGGGTTCACGCCATCCCGCTCCACCTCGCTTCCGACTGGGCCGAGCTGCATCTCGCGGTGAGGGAAACCAACCCGGTGCTCGCGTTTCTCGATCCGCACCCATCGGCCACGGGTGCACAAACCCGGCTGATCCGAGGATTCGTTGCTTTGTTTCCGCAGGTTACACCGATCGTATACGGCACTTTCGACAAGTATCCGCCGGGAGAAATGATCCAGCTGGCGAGCGCGGGCGTGCGTGAAGCAGTCCCGGACCGGAATGGTGAAGAGGTGACTGTGCTCATGCAGCTCCTCCGCAACCCGCCCGCCCCGCAGTTGGTGGACGCCGTTCTCGCCGGCCTGCCGGCGGGGACGCCCTCCGAGGTTGTGCAGGCGGTCGAATGCGTGATACGACGCGCGCCCGAATGGCTGACGCCTGCCTCCCTCGCCAGGGCTTGCATGTGTGACATCTCCACGTTGAACCGGCGGCTTCGGGTAGCGGGTTTCCCTTCCCCGAACCGGCTCATCGTCTGGGGACGCCTGTGGATCGTGGCGCGGCTGCTCGAACGTCGTATTCTTTCGGTGGCCGAGATCGCCGCCCGACTCGGCTATGGCTCCGACGCGGCGCTGCGGGGGCAGCTTGCACGCTACGCGGAGTGCTCGCCCCGGCAGCTGCGCCGCTCCGACGCGGTCGAGTACCTGCTCCAGCGGTTCCGATCCCGCTGCGCCTCCGATGTGGAAACACCCGGCAGCATCCATTCGGATGAAAGTTGCACGGCAGCGTTCGGTTTTGCTCCGCAGCGTTCTGTTCCGACCTGAGCGTACCCGGTACTATTCGTGTGACCCTTGAGCTGGTCGCACACGTGCGGTGACCGGCTCGCACACCTCATCCGGATCCGGAAGATCGCCATGTTACGGAAGCACCTCGGAAGGGCGTTGCTCGGGCTGTTCACGGTCGCTGTGCTGCAGGCGTGCGATTCTGCAACAACCCTTCAGCCGCCGCTCGAAAAGCCAATGGTGGGGCCGTCTACTCTCGCCTTGAGCACCACTGCCACAGAAGATCAGGAAGTTCCGTGGATCGATAATGAAGCGGAGTTCTATGCTGATGACGGGACACACTACTACCTGGTTCGGCATCTTGATGCTCACGGCCAAGTTGTGCGGCTGGACATGTATCAGAACGGTGCGTTTGCCTACATCGATGTGGCACGTGCAGGCGCGCAGATTGCCGAGTATCGGATTACAGATCCCAGCACGCAAGATTATGCTATAACTGATGCAGAAGGCCACTATCTCCGCTCCAGACTTGATGATGAGGGAGCAACTCCACCGCCGGGCGATGACGATGACAAGTGCAACAAGCATGAAGACGACGGCCTCCCCTGTGACGGATTAATGGAAGGGGAGTGTCAGAGGGAGAGAGACAAAGTAGAAGATCACCTCGTCTCCGGGGTTACCGCGATAGGAACGGGAGGAGCTATGTTGCTGTCGCCCCTGTCTAGCTTTGCTCCTGCTCCTGCCTCTTTCGGCATCGCTAATATTTTTTCCGCTGCCTTCTGGCACGGGAGGTATACACGCTGCAGGCAAGCGGAAACGGAGGTCGGCAGCCTCACGCGGCAGGTTGGGAATCTCGCGTTGGGGGTTCGGCCTGTTGTTCCGAACGCTTCCAGCGGGCACCTTAATCCGTGGACTAGTTCGGTTGTTCCAGGCCTGAGTGGTGCTTGCTGAGTGGCGACCGCCAGAGTAACTGTAATCGCCAGCGTCTTCGCTGCCAGAATTTATAGGACACCCGGTTTCATTGGACACTTGATTGGGATAAAACGAAGGGGTCCGGAGAAGCGGAGGCTGGATGTTGAAAGAGCACGATTTGCCGGAGCGCTGGAGTGCCAAAAGGAAGAGTGAGATCGTCCTGCGCCTTTTGCGGGGCGAGGATTTGGGGGAGCTGAGTCGAGAGATCCAGGTGCCGCCGCCGCAGATCGAGCAGTGGCGGGAGGCATTCCCAAGCGGGGCCGAGGCGGGACTGAAGAAACCAGCCGGAGACCCGCTGGAGCTTACGACGAGCGCAATCCGGTAAATTACATATGCCTGCCGCAGCAGGGGCGGTTCGCTCATATTCGAAGGAAACACAGCCATGACGAGAGGTCCCATAATTGAGCAGAGGTCCATGCGGAACTTCCTTCTGCTACTCGGCGCCATCGCGGTGATTCTGTACCTTTCCGCGCAGAGCTACGACTTCTTTTCCGGAGACCCGCGGAGGGTGGAAAAAGCGGCCGTGAGAACCGTGGTGTTTATCGGCCTTATCACCTCGATCGGGGTGATTAGCCTTGCTTTTGTGGTGAAGAGCCGTGTCGTAGCGATCCTCGGCACCCTCGCATTGGTGAGCATCGACCTGTTATCGAGCCTTGTAGCGCCCATTCGCTCCGCGCCTTGGTTGGTTCGTGGTCTGCCGACGCTCCTCATCAGCATCGTTGGTGTTTTCGCCATCATATTTTGGATGGCTGGGAAGGACGAGTTTCGCCGATTGATAAGGCGCTTGTAAGAAGCCATCCCGAACCTGCTTTATTCACGACGTGTTTAGCGATGCACGTACAGCCACCCAGCGCTGGGGAACGGGGCACAAGCCAGGGAGCGGTCAGTATCGACCACCTGAACTACTACCTCGACGAATACACATTCCGCTTCAACCGGCGCAGTTCCACATCGCGCGGGGTGCTCTTCTACCGCCTGCTCGAACAGGCGGTCCAGACCGACCACACACCCACGCACGCCCTGTTCAAGGGTACGGGACGCGGAGTGCGCCGGTAGGCATCGGGCTGGGTCAGATGGGCGTCGGGCGTTAGCGAAGACGCGGTCCGGTCCCTGGGCGCTGACGCCGTGCGAACTCTGTGGCGCGCCGGAGCGTTGCGGACTCACCCGTCGAGAGGCTATGCACGCTCGGTCCCACAGCCCTGACAAGGTCGCGGATCTCGGTGGCGAGCTGTTCTTTCGGCGGCAAGGCCGCCAACTCGGCGTCGATGAGGGCCAGGTGTTCGGGACTCTTGCGTGCGAGCAGACGCATGCGCTCGAGCTGTTCTACCCTCGCGAAGGCTCCGACGGTCACCGTGAATGCATCCTCAGGAGCAAGGCGATCCCCGAGCCTGTCCCTCAGGCGGTGGTAGAGGGCCTCTGGCGCGCCCTCAGACAAGCCGGGGGCCGCCACGACCAAGAGCGCCTCGAGTTCGATGAGGTGCGCCCGGTCCTTCTCCCGACCAGCCGCGCGCTTGGCCGCAACCAGAGCGGGCACATCTATGGCGGCGAACGTGGTTTGACCCGTGAGATCGTATTCATCTGCGACGGCGATACACGCCTCATAGCCGCCGACCCCGGCGACACGGCTCAGCACGTCGATGTCGCCCTTGTTGGTCCGGAGGTTGAGGATGGTAGAGCCACGCAGAGCGTCTTCATCCACATCATCTGATGCGGGGGAGTCCGGCCTATGCTCCCGGTACGTCGCACCCCATGCGTGCAATGTAGCGGCGAGCACGCGAAGGTTCTCCTCGTCGAGCGCGTAACAGATGTCCAGATCGTCGGTGATCCAAGTGGTACCATGTAGGCGGGCGCTGACTCCTCCGACCACGACGAACCGCACCTCGGCCTCTCGGAGGCCGAGGATCATGTCAATCAACACGGGCGCCTTCCTGTCGGTCGAGCCATCTGGAAGAAGCGCAGGCTCTCGTCAAGCGAGCGCAACCGCTCCTCCGGCTCGCGCTCAAGCATGACCCGGATCCGGTCTACGTCGATGCCGTATTCACGCGCTCGCCGGATCGCGAGAGGTTCTCGCTCGATGATGTTGCTATCTTTCGGTTGCATGAGTTCAGTCCTCGGGTTGGGCGTTCGCCGCCAGGCCGCCACTCCGCCTCCTCAAGCTACCCCGTTACCCCTCGGTCTGCCAAATCGCGGCGGGAGCGCGAGAAGGATACCACCACAACATATAGTGGGTGGTGGCACGAAGGGAATACCCCGTTACGCTCAATGGGGACGTGAAGACGAACAACTCACGTATAATGGACGTGGTACCGAACTGGCCCGCCTTGCGCATCTGCTCTTCGATCGCGAACAACTCACGTATAATGGACGTGGTACTCCAACAGATCGGTTCGCATTGCAGCGGGAAGCCTTCCCGATCTGCTGATCACTCTTCCGAGGCTCGGCGATCGCGTGTCCCAACCGACAAGTAGAGGGCATTGGAAACGCGATCGCCGTTCGGAAGGACAGGTTTTATCAAGTTTCACATTGGGCTTCTCAGAAGGTGTTTGCAGCGTAACATGAGGAAGCTACATTGCCGCATCCCCTGAGAAGGTGTTGACAAATTATCCATGGGCCTGTGAAGGGGTCGTGGTGAGCCTGCGGAGCAGTCTCCGGGCCTCGGTCAGCCAGATCCAGGAC
>JACDHR010000051.1 GCA_013820915.1 Gemmatimonadota bacterium | reverse complement strand
TCCGCAGAGGGTGAGTGGTTTGTGCTTCGACACCATGAACCTAGCCTTTCGGCGTGAAGAACACCACTCCCGAATGCGCCGTTTCTCTCGCTCCTACCTGCCTTTCTGAGTTTCCGGATGCGAACTAACTAGCTTGTTGACGTACGCTTCCAAGCTCTCTCGATGGCGTTTGGAGAACAAAAGTGGACCTCCGTCAGGCACTATGTACGTGTCTTCGACTGTGATGCCGCTTGATGCGCTCACTATCCTGCCCAATCGCTTCAAGCGAATGGCTGCTGCAAAGCGATCGCTGGTAAGCCAGACGCCGTCGTCGTGCTGCATCTCGACAAATAGCTCAACTGAGCTGGCAATCTCAGATAATTCGCAGGATTACATTTTCGTCGATCCCCCATTCGGTGCAAATCTGGCCTACGCTGAGCTTAGCTTCCTCTGGGAGGCATGGCTACAGGTTTTCACCTCAACTGAGAAGGAGGCGATCGAGAATCGGCATCAGGAGAAGTCGATTAATGAGTATCGCACCTTGATGTCTGAGTGTTTCGCGGAGGCTTACCGCATCCTCAAGCCTGGCCGCTGGATGACGGTGGAGTTTTCCAACACAAAGGCTAGCGTTTGGAATGCGATTCAGATGGCGCTTCAAGATGCGGGTTTTGTTGTAGCAAATGTCTCTGCTCTCGACAAGAAACAGGGCAGCTTCAAAGCGGTAACCACTCCGACCGCGGTGAGGCAGGATCTCGTTATCTCCGCCTATAAGCCGTCTACCGAGCTGGAAGAGCGTATCACCCGCGATGGCGGAACGGAACAGAGCGCATGGGATTTTGTACGCGCTCATCTGCAGCAGTTGCCGCGTTTCAAAGGTGCTGCCGGTAGGGTCGAGTTCATCACCGAGCGCGACCCACGTATTCTCTACGATCGTCTGGTGGCCTGGTTTGTTCGCCACGAAGTGGCGGTGCCGCTCTCCTCGCTGGAGTTTCAGGTAGGCCTAGCACAGCGTTTCGTCGAGCGTGACGGCATGTACTTCCTGCCCGAGCAGGTTGCGGAGTACGACCGCAAGGTGCGGCAGGCGGGCGTCACGCCGCAGCAGGAGCTGTTCGTTTCTGACGAGCGAACCGCAATTGATTGGCTACGCGAGTTCCTGAAGAAACGTCCGTCGGTCTACTCTGACATCCAACCAGATTTCATGAAGCAGATCGGTGCCGGCTGGAGCAAGTATGAAGAGCGTCCGGAACTGAGTGATCTGCTGGAGCAGAATTTTCTCCAGTATGATGGCAAGGGTGCGGTGCCAAGCCAAATCCACAGCTATCTCAGCACCAACTTCCCCGAGCTGCGAAACCTGGGGAAAGACGATCCGAAGCTCATCGCCAAGGCGAAAGACCGCTGGTACGTGCCCGATCCGAACAAGGCGGTGGACCTGGAGAAGCTGCGTGAGAAGCAGCTCCTCAAGGAGTTCGACGAGTACCGCGGCTTCGGCGGGCGCAAGCTGAAGGTCTTCCGGCTGGAGGCGGTGCGCGCCGGCTTCAAGAAGGCGTGGCAGGAGCGCGATTACGGCCCCATCGTCGAGGTCGCAAACAAGATCCCCGACGCGGTGCTGCAGGAGGATCCGCTGCTCCTCCGCTGGTACGACCAGGCGCTGACCCGCACGGGCGGGGACCTGTGACTACGCACCTGTCCGTCCGCCTCGCGTGGCACGACCGGGGCTGGGACGGATGTGTCTGCGATGCGCCGCAGCTGAACGCCTCGTGCATCGTCCACCAGCACATCCGGGAGCAGCGGGATGACGTGCGGGAGGAGCAGGCCGCCGGGATCCCGCTCGCGGACCTCGGCGGCTGGCTGCCGCCGTGCTCGCGCGATACCGGCGCCTTCGCACGCCGGGGCTACGAGACCACGCACCACGACCCGCTGGAGTTCCGCAGCCTGCTGCCCGTTCCGGAAACGATCCCCGGCTACTCGTGCTGCCCCTCGCCGTACCGCTGGATGCGCGAGGAGAACTTCCGCGATGTCTGCAACGCCGAGGGCCTGGCGATCCGCGGCCCGGATCGGCCCAAGCAGGCAGGTTGGGTCACCGAGGCGGACCGCCAGCGTGAGCTGCTCCGCCACTTCTGGAAGAAGGTGGAAGCGGGTCGCTCGCTCATCTTCTTCTACTGCAATCACGGCAACCCCCTCGACGAGAGCACGCCGCGCGTCATCGTGGGCGTCGGGCGGGTGAAGGAGATGGGGCCGCAGCTCTACTTCGGCAGCCGGCCCGGCTATGCCGATCAGTATCCCGTCTGGTCCCGCCGCATCACCCAGGACTACCCGGACCAGGGCGTCCGGCTTCCCTACCAGGAGTATCTCCGCGGCGGGCATCCGCTGGAGGGGATCATCTGCCGCGTGCCGAACAGCGCGCTGCCTGACTTTTCGTACGTGGGCGAGCACGTCTCGGACGACGTCGCCGTCTCCATCCTCGAACGCATCATCCAGTCGGTCGAGCGGGTCCGGGCGGAGGGCCGTGTGCCTGGCGACTGGGACGGCCGGCTCGCCTGGCTCAACGAGGCGCTCGACGACACCTGGACCGGCCGCGGCGCCTACCCCGGCATCGGCAGCGTCCTCCAGTATCTCGGCTGCGAGAAGGGCGCGGCGTTCCATCGTCTCGTGCTCGCACCGATGGCGAGGCGGGGCGAGGACCCGTGGAAGCACGTGACGGCCATTCTCGACGGACGGGCGGAGCCCACGCATCCGGAGTATCGCACCGGCCTGCTGCGCGCCCGCGAGCAGTGGAGCAAGCTCCGTAACCGGCACCGGCTGCTCTCCACGCTCGTCCGCTTCGAGCTCTCGCCGGAGCAGGTAGAGCGCATCAGCAACCCGGACCTGCGTGTCCGCTCCGGGATCGACGCCTCGGAGTCCGAGATCGTCGCGAACCCATACCTGCTGGCGGAATCCGATTTCGGTACCCTGAAATCGCCTCCCATCGGGTTGGAGGCCATCGACCACGGCATGCTGCCGGAAGGCGATGCGGCGCTCTTCCCGGGCGACGACTTCGTGGCTCACGACGACCGCCGCCGGGTGCGGGCGGTGACGCACGCCGTGCTGTCGGACGCGGCCAGTAACGGCGACACCGTGCTGCCACTCTCTGAAGCCCTGCAGCGGGTCACCGAGCGCTTCCCCGACCAGCGCGCCTGCCGTCCGGACCGCGACATCTTCATCGCGGACGCTCCCTTCCACGAGCCGATCCTGTGGATGGCGGTGGATGACGATCCGCAGCTCGTCGCCCTGCGGACGCTGCGGGAGATGGAGCAGTACATCGGCGTGACGATCGCTCGCCGGGCGAAGAAGGTCGCACCGCCATCGCCGACGGCTCCCGACTGGCGTGCCGCGCTCGAGGCAGTCTTCGGTCCGCCCGCGAACGAGCGGGAAGAGGCCGCGTTCGCCGAAAAGGAGGTCGCGCTCGGCACCCTGCTGAGCCGCAGGCTGAGCGTGCTGACGGGCGGCGCGGGCACCGGCAAGACCTCGGTGCTGAAGGTGTTCCTGGACGAGCTGGAGCGGCTGGAGGGCCGCAAGCCCGTCCTGCTGCTCGCTCCCACGGGCAAGGCGCGCGTCCGTCTCTCCACGCGCACGCAGCGGAACGCCATGACCATCCACCAGTTCCTGCTCAAAGCCGGATGGCTCGTGCCGGGGCTGTTCGCCCTCAGGGCGCAGAGCGATCGGGATACGTGGAAAGCCACGACCGTGGTCGTCGATGAGTGCTCCATGATCCCTGCTGACCTCTTCGCCACGCTGCTCCGCGCCCTGGACATGGGGCCGCTCGCCCGGATCGTACTCGTCGGGGATCCCAACCAGCTTCCGCCCATCGGCCCTGGGCGTCCCTTCATCGACATCCTGCGCTACCTGGACGACGAGCAGCCTGCGTGTCTGGCGCCGCTGGAGGTCGCCATGCGGACCAATCCCGGCTCCGCTGCCACCTCCCAGGGAAGCGTCGCGCTCACCCTGGCGGAAGGGTACCGCGCGGGCAAGCCCGTCCCCGGCGACGACGAGATCCTGTCCGCCATCGCGAAAGGGCAGTCGCATGGCGATCTGGACGTCGTCTTCTGGAACAGCCACGACGAGCTGATCGCCAAGCTCGAGCGGAAGGTCTGTGAGTTGGCCGGCTTCCGCCCGGGGGATTACGTCGGCTTCAACGCTTCGCTCGGGCTGGACACGAAGAGCGGGGAGAAGGTCGAGGACTGGCAGGGCCTCTCGCCGACACGCACGCAGCCCTTCGGCACGGAGGACCTGAACCGCTTCCTCCAGCGCAAATACAAGGGCGGGCTGATCCGGACCGCGAATCAGCCGCGAAGCTCGATGCCTCGCCCCTTCGGTGACCAGGAGATCGTCTCCACCGACAAGGTCATCCAGACCAGGAACCGAAGCGCCGATCCGTGGCCGCGGAACAGCGGCCTGGATTACGTGGCCAACGGCGAGATCGGCGTCGTGACGGGCATGACCAAAGGTCAGAAGAGCGAATACCTCGACATCGCGTTCTCCACGCAGCCGGGTGTCTCGTACCGCTACTTCCGCAACGAGGTCAACGAGAACCTGGAGCTCGCCTATGCGCTGACGGTCCACAAGGCGCAGGGCAGCGACTTCGACAGCGTCTTCTTCATCGTCCCGCAGTCTGCGTCCACGCTGTCGCGCGAGCTCATCTACACAGGCCTCACCCGCTTCCGGAAGCGGCTCGTCCTCTTCCTGGAGCGGGACGTCGCGCCGCTCCTCCGGCTGCGTAGCCCGGACGCCTCGGACACCCGGCTGCACAACACCTTCGTCTTCTCGCTCCACCTTCGCCCGGAAGACGTAAAGCGCCCGCGGCTGGACACCCTGATTCACCGCACGCGCAGGGGAAAGGCGGTGCGCTCGAAGAGCGAGGTCATTGTCGCCGACACCCTCCAGTCGCTCGGCATCAGCTACGAGTACGAGGACCCTCTCCGTTCGCCGACCGATCCCGACGACTTCCGGCTCCCGGACTTCACCGTCAGCTTCGAGGGCGACGTGTTCTACTGGGAGCACCTCGGCATGCTCTCCGTCCCGAGCTACCGGGAGGCGTGGGAGCGCAAGCGTCGGTGGTACGAGAATCACGGCTGGCTCGACCGGCTGATCACCTCCGAGGACAGGCCGGATGGCGGCATCGACGCCGCCGAGATCGAGCGGATCGCAAGGGGGCGGATACTTGGGGAGTGAGGTTCAGCCGGGAAGGCGGTCGGCGGGGGAGTGGCTCTGGAGCGAGGAGCACCGCCAACCCTGCCAGGTCATCGAGGCGCAGTCGCTCCGGGGCGGCATCACCCCTCTCCTGGCACCGGGAGAGGGGTTATCTTTCAAGGGCTCTCAATGCCGGCCGTCTGTCACACCTTCGCTTCTCCATTCGCGTATCGAATGACCGTAACCTGGGATTGGCCCGGTGCCCGCTGGTGGAAAGCCGACCTGCACGTCCACTCGCCCGGGTCGCACGACTTCAAGGACACGTCCGCGACAGCCGCGGACTGGGTCGATGCCGCGGTCGCCGCCGGGCTGCACGTGGTGGCGATCACGGACCACAACAGCGGAAGCTACATCCGTGAGGTGAAGCAAGCAGCGACCTCGGCCGGCGTTCCGCTGGTGATCTTTCCCGGTGTGGAGCTGACGGTCGGGAATACGCACCTCCTGGGATTGTTCGATCCACAGCACGATGGCGACGCGGTCAAGGCGCTGCTCGGTGCCTGCAAGATCCCTTCTACTCAATGGGGAGAACGAGATGCGTGTGCAACCTGCTCGCATGAAGACGCCCTGGCAAACATTGCGCACCAAGGCGGAATTGCCATCGCCGCGCACGTGGACGATGTCAAGGGAATCGTCGAGGAGCTGGGACCTGGTCAGGCGCTCAAGAAAGTACTCACGAATGAGCATTTGCATGCGGTAGAGGTTAAGGACCTCACGTCGGCAGGCGTTGAGTATGTGAATTGTCGCACGGCCGGCTACGGACCGGATCACCGTCCGCTCGCGATCGTGACTTCGTCCGACGCCCACCGGCTGAGCCGGATGGGAACACGCTTCACCTGGTTGAAGATGACCCGTCCGACCATCGACGGGCTCCGCCTGGCGCTGCAGGACCCGGAGTTCTCCGTGCTGCACGACCAGGCCGCCCCGGAGGATCCCAACACGCACGCCGCGCTGGTCATCGAGTCGCTGGAGGTGAGGAATGGGCAGTACATGGGCCGGCTCCAGCCGTTCGAGGTCCGGTTCAATCCCTGGCTCAACGCTATCATCGGCGGGCGTGGCACCGGCAAGTCGACGCTGCTGGAGTTCATCCGCGTGGCGCTGAGGCGCGAGGATGAAGTGCCGGCAGCGCTGAAGAAGGACTTCCAGGAGCTGATGCGCGTGCCGCCAGGACGGGGCGACAAGGGTGCGCTCACGCCGAACACCGAACTGCGCGTGCTGTTCCGTAAGGACGGAGCACGCTTCCGCATCGGATGGAGCACGGACGGCTCGCTCCCCCCGATCGAGCAGGAGCAGCCGGACGGCACCTGGGCTCCCGCTCCGGGCGACGTGGCGGCACGCTTCCCCATCCGCATCTACAGCCAGAAGCAGATCTTCGAGCTGGCGCGCGACGCCGGCGCGTTGCTCGGCGTGGTCAACGACGCCGCCGCGGTCGGGTACGCGAGCTGGCGCGAGGGATACGCGGAGGAGGAGGCCCGCTTCCTCTCGTTACGCGCGAAGGCACGGGAGATCGAAGCCGGGCTCGCCGATGAGCCCAGGCTCCGCGGCGAGTTGGATGATGTGGTCCGCAAGCTCGCCGTTTTCGAGGCCGCCGGCCACAGCGACATCCTGCGCGAGTACCAGCTCCGGCAGCGCCAGCAGCGCGCCCTCGATGCATGGCAGGAGGAGCTGGAGCGTCCGGGAGACGCGTTGCGGGAAACGGCCGATGCCCTGCTGCCGCCGGAGCTGGAAACGGCCTTCCGCGAGGAGGACACTACCGAGGCGGAGGTGTTGCAGCGTGTCGCCGATACCGAAGCCGAGCTGGGCGATATTCGCAGCGTCCTGCTCGAACTCTCCGATCGCGCTGATTCTGTCGCGGCCGCCGCGAGGCAGCAGATCGAGGCAACCGCGTGGGCGCAGGCGGTTGCGGCGGCCACCACCGCATACCAGGAGCTTACGCGGCAACTCGAGGCTGAAGGTGCCGGTGATCCCAGCGAGTACGGACGGCTGGTGCAGAACAGGCAGCTCCTGGAGCGGCGCCTGAGCGAGCTCGAAGGGCGGCGAGCTACCCTCGCATCCGTTCGTGACCAGGCCAACACGAGCCTGGCGCGCCTGCGCGAGCTGCGACGCGAGATCACCGCGCGTCGGGCTGAGTTTCTCGGCAAGGTGCTCGAGGGAAACCAGCACGTGCGGATCGAGGCGGTTCCCTACGGCGACGAGAACCTGGAAACCGAACTGCGCCGGCTGATCCAGTGCGAGGGCGACAGCTTCCAGAACGACTGCGGAGACCTCGTGCGGCACCTGCGCAGAGCGGACTCCAGTGCCTTCCGGATGACCCTGGAGGAAAAGGCGGATGCCTTCGAATCACGCCTTCAGGAGGTCAAGGAACACATCCTCGCCGTCGCCGCAGGACGACCGACCAAGCTCGAGGTTCGCGATCGGCGGTTCGCGACCAGGCTTGCGACGTTGAAGCCCGAGGCGCTCGACCGGGCGGCCGCCTGGTTCCCGGAAGACTCGCTGCAGGTGAGCCACAGCCCGGGCAGGAACGGGAGCAGGTTCCAGCCGCTCGGGCGGGGCTCGCCCGGTCAGAAGACCGCGGCGCTGCTGGCGTTCCTGCTCTCGTACGGCGAGGAGCCCATGCTGCTCGATCAGCCTGAGGACGATCTGGATAACCACCTGATCTATGATCTGATCGTGCGCGAGCTGCGCAATGTCAAGCAGCGGCGGCAGATCATCATCGTCACGCACAACCCGAACATCGTCGTCAACGGCGACGCGGAGCTCACCATTGCCCTCGACACGAAGGCGGGGCAGACCGTCATCGAGCAGATGGGCGGCCTGCAGGAGCCGGAGGTGCGAGAGGTGATCTGTCAGGTGATGGAGGGAGGCCCCGCAGCGTTCGATCTCCGCTACCGCCGCATCCGCGGAGGTGGCACCCGTGTTTGACAGCGCGGACGAGCTACTGGTCAAGATTCGGCTCGGCGAGGATAACGTGCTGGAGCTGAAGCGCGTGGTAATGCGCGGCAGCCGGATCGAGGGTCCTCGCCGCGACGAGCTGGCGGACGAGCTGGCGGCCTTCGCCAACACCAACGACGGCGTCTGCGTGCTCGGTGTGGACGATCGGACGCGAGAGGTCGTCGGCATCGAGGTGGCGGATCTGGATGCCGTCGAACAGATGGTGCGCGAGGTCTGCGCCGACAGCATTCGGCCGCCGCTCTCGGTCCGTATCATTCGCATGGATCTGCCGAATGCCCTGGGCGAGATGCGTCCGGTGCTGAAGATGGATGTGCCCCGCAGCCTCTTCGTGCACCAGAGCCCCGGCGGATATTTCCAGCGCATCGGCAGCTCGAAGCGCGAGCTGCTGCCTGACCAGCTCGCGCGGCTCTTCCAACAGCGCGGCCAGGCACGCGTCATCCGCTTCGAGGAGCAGGCGGTGCCGGACACCGCGCCCGACGATCTGGAGCCGCCCCTGTACCTGCGCTTCCTGGGCGAGGCCCCGGACGATCCACTGACGCTGCTCCGCAAGATGAGGCTGGTGGTGGCGGACGACGCCGGAACGGAGCGCGCCTCGGTCGCGGGGGTGCTGATGGCCACCTCGAATCCGGAGCGCTGGTTATCCGGTGCCTACATCGAGGCGGTTCGTTACCGCGGCAACGTCCAGGATTCCAACTACCAGGCCGATGCCGCCCGCATTACCGGCCCCCTCGACAAGCAGATCCTGGATGCGCTCGCCTTCGCACGGCGCAACATGACGGTCGCGGCGACCAAAGAGCCCGGACGCATCGAAGTGCCGCAGTACAGCGAGCGAGCGCTTTTCGAGGCGATCGTCAATGCGGTGGCCCACCGCGACTACTCGGTCTACGGCTCCAAGATCCGCCTCTTCATGTTCGATGATCGGCTGGAGCTGTACTCGCCCGGGCCACTTCCGAACTCGCTCACCGTGGAGAGCCTGCCGCTGCGCCAGTCGACCCGCAATGAGCTGATCACCTCGCTGCTCGCTCGCTGCCCGACGGGTCCGGCAAGGGACGTTGCTCGCCGGCAGGCGTTCATGGAGCGCCGCGGGGACGGGGTGCCGATCATCCTGAAGGAGAGCGAGCGCCTCTCGAGCCGCGCGCCCGTCTACCGGGTGCTCGACGACGCCGAGGTGATGCTGACGATCTGGTCCGCACCTCTGCCGAATCAGGTGCCGGAGGGCGCAGCACCGTGAGGTTTGCACCCGGCGCCTGGCTCTGGAGCGAGGAGCACCGCCAGCCCTGCCAGGTCATCGAGGCGCAATCGCTCTGGGGCGGCACCGTCTACCGCGTCTGGCTCCCCGAGCCGGACGCGGTGGTGCGCATACCCGCTGAGCGGCTGACGACGCTGGCCCGGGCCAGCTCAGTCACCGCCGCGCACCTCACCTACCTGGCCGCCGCCGCGCGTGTGGCCGACGCCCTCACTCAGGACGTCCTCCTGGCCCCGCTCGAGGCGTCGGTCATCCCGCTGCCGCACCAGCTTCGCGCGCTCCGCCGCGCCACCCGCGGCGACCGCGTGCGCTACCTGCTCGCCGACGAGGTGGGCCTGGGAAAGACGATCGAGGCGGGGCTGGTGCTGCGGGAGCTGAAATCCCGCGGTCGCGTACGCCGTACCCTGGTCATCGCGCCGAAGGGCCTGGTCACCCAATGGGTCGCGGAGATGCGGACCCACTTCAACGAGGACTTCCGCCTGCTCATCCCCGGCGACTTCGCCACCCATCGCCGCCTCTCGAGCGAGAGCAACCTGTGGCGCACGCACGACCAGGTGGTCTGCCCCATGGACTCGGTGAAGCCGCTGGAATCGCGGCGCGGCTGGTCGCGCGAGCGTGTCGCCCGCTACAACCACGAGCGCTTCGAGGACCTGATCGCCGCCGGCTGGGACCTGGTGATCGTGGACGAAGCCCACCGCCTGGGCGGCAGCACCGACGCGGTCGCGCGGTTCAAGCTCGGCCAGGGCCTTGCCGAAGCCGCGCCCTACCTGCTGCTCCTCTCCGCGACGCCGCACCAGGGAAAGACCGAGCAGTTCCACCGGCTTATCTCGCTGCTCGACGCGGAGGCGTTCCCGGACCCGGAGAGCATCTCCCGCGAGAGGATCCGGCCGTACGTCATCCGCACGGAGAAGCGGCAGGCGGTCGACGAGCGAGGCGAGCCGCTCTTCCGCCCGCGGGAGACGCGCACCGTCGCGGTGGCGTGGGATGCCCGGCACCGCGAGCAGGCGCTGCTCTACGAAGCCGTCACCGAGTATGCCCGCCAGGGCTACAACCAGGCGATCCGCGATCGGAAGCCCCACGTCGGCTTCCTGATGCTCCTCTTTCAGCGGCTCGTCACCTCCTCCACGCGTGCCATCCGCACCGCGCTCCAGCGGCGCCTCGAGGTGCTCCACGAGCCAGAAGAGCAGCTCTCCCTGATCGCCGAGCTGAGCGCCGAGGACTTGGAGGAGATGGGCGGCGAGGAACAGGCCGAGGTCATGCTCGCGCGGCGCTGGGACGCTCTGCAGAACGAGCAGCACGAGGTGTCGGCGCTACTCGAGCTCGCGCGGCGCACCGAGGCCACCGGCCCCGACGCCAAGGCCGGGGCCCTGCTGGAATGGATCCTTCGTCTTCAACGGGAGGAAGCCGATCCGAACCTCAAGCTGCTGATCTTCACCGAGTTCGTGCCCACGCAGCAGATGCTCGGTGAGCTTCTGGAGGCGCGGGGCATCTCCGTGGTATCGCTCAACGGCAGCATAGACCTGGACGAGCGGCGCGTCGTGCAGCGGGAGTTCGCCGGACCGGCGCGCGTGCTCGTCTCCACCGACGCGGGCGGCGAGGGCCTGAACCTGCAGTTCTGCCATGTGGCGATCAACTACGACATCCCCTGGAACCCGATGAAGCTGGAACAGCGCATCGGCCGGGTGGACCGCATCGGCCAGACGCATCCGGTGCGCGCCTTCAACTTCGCGCTCGAGGATTCCGTCGAGGGGCACGTGCGCGAGGTGCTCGAACGGAAGCTCTCGGTGATCCTCCGCGAGTTCGGGGTGGACAAGACCGGCGACGTACTCGATTCGGCGGTTGCGGGCCAGGTCTTCGAATCGCTCTACGCCGAATCGCTGCTCCACCCCGACCAAGTCGAAGCATCGGTGGACCGCGCGCTCGGGCAGGTGCGGGAGGAGGTGAGCGCTGCGCGTGGTGCCGCGGCGTTGCTCGGCAGCGACGAGGTGCCGGACGCCGCCGAGGCGGAGCGTATCCGCAACCACCCGCTGCCGCACTGGGTCGAGCGGATGACGGTCAGCTACCTCGAAGCCAACGGCGGTCGCGCGGAGAAGAGCGACCGGGGCTGGACCCTCGAATGGCCGGGTGGCGAGCGGCTCGGCGAGGTGACGTTCGTTCCCGACGCCGACGCGGAAGCCGACCGCCTGCTGACGCTGGAGGATCCGCGGATCCGGGCGCTGGCCACACGGCTGTCCCGCTTCGCCGCCGGCCAGCCGATCGCGCGGGTCCGTCTGCCCGACCTGCCCGGCAACGTGGTCGGCTACTGGTCGTTGTGGCGGATCGTGCTGCATACCGCGTCCGGGACCCGCCAGCGGATGCTCCCGCTCTTCCTCCATGTCAACGGCCGCGTCTTCCTGCCCACCGCCCACCACCTCTGGAACGCGTTGCTGGAGGGTTCCGCCGAGGTGGCCGGTGCGCTCCCGCCCGAGGAGACGGCCGCGGTGATCGACCGCCTGCAGCGGGCAGCGAGCGAGCACGGGCGCGACCTGTACGACACCCTGCGCCGCGAGCACACGGAGCAGCTCGACCGCGACGAGGACAAGTACGAGTTCGCCTTTGCCGCCCGGCGCCGGGCGTTGCAGCGCATCGGGCTGCCCGCGGTACGCGCCCACCGCCTGCGCCAGCTGGAGGACGAGGAGCGAGCGTGGCGACGGGAGCATGCAGCGAGCCGGAAGGCGGTACCGGAGCTCTACCCGGTGATCGTGGTGCGCATCGGGCCCGGTGACCCATGAAGAGCTGGCGAGAGCGCATCCTGAAGGAGTTCGTTCCGAAGGCCGCGCGGCTCACGCTCGTCGCCGATCCGGACACCCTGCTCACGGACGAGGTGTTGCAGCAGGAGCTTCGCGATCGCGGCTTCGAGATCGTTCCGTACGGGAACGACCCCGTGGCCTTCCGGTTCCTGTACGAGACCCGCTTCCGCTCTCACTGGGACCGCGGCCAGGCGACACTGGATCTGGTCGTCACCGTCAATGACCACGCGGCGCTGACGAGGACGCTTCCCGCCGACCTGCAGCAGCGCGGCAGGACGCTCGAGTTCGGGCTCGGCGAGCTCTTCCCGAATCTGAACACCCCGGTATTGACCACCCTCGACCGGCGCTGGCTGGATCGCGTCCACGAGGCGTACCGTGAACAGCGGCCGTCGGTGCTGACCGAGAGCAGGAGCAAGGACTTCCTGCTGCGGCACGTCTTCGGCATCGCCCCGGAGACCATCACCGAGCCGCAGCACCTGCTCCGCGCCCTCCTCCAGCGTCACTTCCCCGGGGAATCTCTGCCGCGGCTGCTGGCTGACCGCTGGGTCCATCTCCTGCGCGAGGGCGGACGCTTCCCCGGCTGGCCGCTGGAGAAGATCGTCCCCGACCGGGAAGCCTTTCTCTCGTTCCTCCAGGAGCAGTGGCCCGCCTTCGCTCAGACATGGTTGGACGAGACGCTCGGCGCCGTAGCCGAGGAGCACAGACCGAGGGTGCGCGAGCCGTCCCGCTTCCAGTGGCCGAGAGGCCTCGGGGTTCCCTTCGGCCACCCCGATGTCCGGGTCTACATCGACAACCTCTTCGTCGAGGGAGTGCTGCGTCCCGTGGAGGTCACCCATGCGGATGCGATCGACCGTTCCGCGGAGCTGCGCAGATCGTGGATCTCCCTGGGGCTGAAGCTCGACCCGGAAGCAGTGCAGGGGCAGCGCCTGGAGCGGCTCCTCCAGCGCGCGGAGGCCACGCTCCCGGACGAGGAAGCTCGTCACCCTGAGTGGCAGAGCTTCGCGGCCGTGTGGGCGGAGCTGCTGGCGGCCTGGCACGAAGCGGTCGCCTCGCGGAGCGCGTTCTCCTCCCGCGTCGCGGCTCTGCAGGAGCGGGTGGACTCGCGGTTCCTGACCTGGATGCAGACTCGCTACGCCGTCCTGCACAACGTACCCGGGACGAGCCCGGTGATGGTGCACCACATCGCGCGATCGCTCGCCAGGGACCTTCAGGCGGGACGGAGCCGCAAGGCTGCCCTGGTGGTGATGGACGGGCTCGCCCTCGACCAATGGGTGGTGCTGCGCGATGGGCTGCAATCGGGTAGCTCGTCCCTCGCCATCGTGGAGAGCAGCGTCTTCACCTGGGTCCCCACCATCACGCCCGTGGCGCGGCAGGCGATCTTCGCTGGACGGCCTCCCCTGTTCTTCGCGGACAGCATCGATCGCACGGATCGCGATGCCGCACGGTGGCAGCGATTCTGGTCGTCCCGGGACGTCTCGCCGAGCCGGGTGCGCTACCTCGCGGGCATACGCGAACCGGAGCACCTGCCGGCGGTCGAGGAGCTGGCATCGCACCCCCAGGTTCAGGTCCTTGGGCTGGTGGTGGACAAGGTGGACCGCACCATGCACGGCATGCAGTACGGTGCCGCCGGGATGCACGCCTCGATGCGGCACTGGGCGGGAGAAGGCTTCCTGCCGCGCCTCGTGGAGCTGCTGCTGGCGCACTCCTTCGTGGTCTATCTCACCTCCGACCACGGCAGCGTGGAGGCGCGAGGGATCGGCCGCCCGCAGGAAGGCGCGGTGGCGGAGACTCGCGGCGAGCGTGTACGGGTCTACTCCAGCCCGCTCATGCGGGATCAAACGCTCAGCAGGTTTCCGGATGCAACCGCCTGGTCGTCACCAGGCCTGCCCGAGAGCTATCATCCCTTGATCGCTCCGCCGCGGCAGGCGTTCACGGCGGCTGGTGAACGGATCGTCGCTCACGGCGGGATCAGCGTGGAAGAGGTCATCGTTCCTTTCGTACGGATTGCTCAGCAGACTCGATGAATCAGCCAAGCACACCACGTATCGGGTTCGATCGCACCATCCGGCTCGCGTGGCTGGACGCCACCGCGGAGATGGTCGCTTCGGGACGATCGGAGGCGGAGGTCCGCGCCTCCTTGAACGAGATGTTGAAGGAAGCGATAGCCGGCGAGGCCGCGCGCAAGAAGACCCTCGCCGTGATCTCCGGCCTGTGGCTGCGCCCGAAAGGCTACGCCGTGGTGCTGCAGAAGGATGCCGCCGCCTGGTACCCCCGCATGCCGCCCCGGCAGCGGATCGCGGTGCACTGGGGACTGGCCATCACGGCCTCGGCGTTCTTCTTCGAATTCGTGCACCAGCTCGGACGGCTCGTGCGGCTGCAGGAGGAGTTCGCCAGCGCGCAGATCATCCGCCGGGTGCGTGAGCGATTTGGAGACCGGGACGTTGTGGAGCGTGCGGGTTACCACGTCCTGGCCTCGCTCGTCGAGTGGGGCGTGGTAGAGGAAAGCGAACAGAGAGGCGTATACCACACGACCTCACCCTTGTCCATCGAGGACCTGGCGATCAGCAGCTGGCTGATGGAAGCAACCATCGCCGCTCAGCAGGCGAGCCGCGCACCGCTCCACTCCATCGCACAGGCATCCGCGCTCTTCCCATTCGTCCTTCCGGTGGCCGGAGAGATCCGGGCGTATGACAGCCCGCGCCTGGAGTTCTCCCGGCAAGGTGTGGATGAGGAGGTGGTGGCGCTTGTCCGGTGAAGCGAATCTTGTATGCTTGGCAGCTCGGCTCAGTCCGTACCCGGTGCGATCAAACCCCGAAATCGTAGCCCCAGGAGAGTACCTTGCAAGGAGCGCTAAAACTACACCGTCGAACAACTCAGCTCTGAAAAGAGCCTGCGAGAGACCGCAGTCTCCTATCCAGGAACACCGCGTCGCGTCGTCTGCTCTCTCAAACTATCACAAAGATCCAGTGCTGGCTCAAGCTGATCGCCTCTCTGGCGGGGCGTCGCCACCCCATCTCCGTGGAGGAGATCATGGAGCACGTCCCCGCCGACGCGGAGCGCTGGCGCAGCGAGGATGCGAAGGCACGGGCGAGCGTGCGCCGCACCTTTGAGCGTGACAAGGAGGAGCTGCGGCGGCTCGGCATCCCACTGGAGACGGTGGAGTACTCGGTGCACTTTGGCGGTGAGGCACTGGATGGCTACCGCATCACCCGCCGCGACCTCTACGTGCCCTATCTGCGGCTGCTCTCGGAGGGCCGTTCTCCCACCATACCCTCTCCAGTGGCAGGCGCTGTGGATCCCGGGCGAGTCGCGGAGGTGGAGCTCCGCCTCGAGGATGCGCAGCTCGCCATCGACGCTCTCTCGCACGTCTCCGAGCTTTCCGCCATCCCGATGGCAGCGGCGGCGCGCTCGGCCCGCCGCAAGCTCGGGTTCGACCTGGGCGTGGAGCGATCTCCGCTGCCCGGGGTGCCCTTGGCGGACCGGCCCGGCGTCGAGGAGGTGCTGCAGCGCATGCGTGTCCTGTCCGACGCGCTGCTCGGCCGCAAGCGGGTGCGCTTCCGCTACCACGGCATCCGCCGCGGCGAGACCACGCAGCGGGACGTGGCCCCCTACGGCCTCTTCTTCCGCTGCGATTGGTACCTGATAGGGCACGACGCACTGCGGGATGCGGTCCGCGTCTTCCGCGTGGCGCGCATGGCCAGCGTCGAGCCGAATCGCAGCACCCCCTGCACGCCGGACTACGAGATCCCCCCGGACTTCCACCTGGAGGAGTACCTGGGCCGCGAGGCGTGGGAGCTGGGAGAGCCGAGCGAGGCGCCGGTCCCGGCTGATGTGCTCTTCCACTTCCCCACTGCACTCCGGGCGGAGCGGAACGGCTACGGCACGCTGGCGGAGACACGCTCCGACGGCGCAGCAGTCCGGCGCTTTGCGGTGCATCAAATCCATCCTTTCCTGCGCTGGATCCTGAGCCTGGACGGCGAGGTAGAGATTCTCGGCCCGCCCGGGCTGCAGGCGGAGCTGCACGGGGTGGCCGCTGCCGTGGCGGCGCTCCCCGGCGGGCAAGGCAGTGCGGATGGCTGAGCGTCACGGCGAGCTTCACCACGGCGAGTGCACCGTGCACCTCTCGGCCTTCCCGGTGGAGGCGCGCGCCTAGCGCCACGAGGTGGGCGAGGATTCCTCTCCCCCCGTCGCGCCACCCAGCCGGGCGGCGCCCCAGCAGATAGCTCCCGATCCGGGGAGGACGAGCCGCCTTCCCCCGTCATCGTGCCCCGGCGGACCTTGCGCCCCCGGCGGCTGACGCTAGACTGTACCGGGTAACTCCATCCTTGCAGAAA
>JACDHR010000313.1 GCA_013820915.1 Gemmatimonadota bacterium | reverse complement strand
GGACGAGGCGCGAGGGGAGAATGCGGCGATCTGGTTCCAGGATTACCATCTCGCGCTTGCGCCCGCACTGGTGCGCGCTCGCCGGCCCGACCTCACGCTCGCGCACTTCTGGCACATCCCATGGCCCCCGCTCGAGATCTTCCGGCTGGCTCCACACGGAGAGCAGTTGCTGAAGGGCCTGCTGGCGAACGACCTCATCGGGTTCCACCTGCCGTCTTATGTCGACAACTTCCTGAACTGCGCGAGCCGGATGCTGGACGCCCGGGTAGACGAGGAACGGAGCACGGTAGAGTTCGAGGGGCGCACGTGTACGGTTCGCGCCTTCCCAATCTCGATCGATGTGGAGGCGTTCCGTAGCGCGGCCCGGGTGCCCGACGCCGATGCACAGATGCAGCGCCTGCGCGAACGCTATGCACCGGCCGGGGAGTTCCTCGGCCTCGGTGTCGACAGGATGGATTACTCCAAGGGAATCCCCGAGAAGCTGAAGGCGCTCGAGTTCCTCTGGGCGCGTTACCCCGAGTTCAGGAAGCGCCTCACCTTTATCCAGGTCGCCGTCCCAAGCCGCACCGATATCGAGGCCTACGACGAGCTGACGCAGAAAGTTAATCGCCAGGTCTGGGAGATCAACGACCGCTACGGCACCGAAGACTGGCGGCCGGTTCACCTGATCAAGCAGTCGCTGCCGTCCGAGCGGCTCGCGATCCTGTACCGTATGGCCGATCTCTGCATCGTCAGCTCGCTGCAGGACGGAATGAACCTGGTGGCGAAGGAGTTCGTGGCGAGCCAGGTGGACCAGCGCGGGGTGCTCCTTCTCTCGCGCTTCACCGGCGCCGCCGAGGAGATGGAGGATGCCTGGCTCGTCAATCCGTACGACCCGGAGGACCTCGCACTCCAGATCCGCAACGCGCTGAACCTCCCGGCGGAGGAACGGCGTGAGACGATGCAGAAGCTGGACGGCTCACTACGCACGATCTACGACTGGATGCGCGAGGTCTTCGATGCCTGGGGCGACGTAGTAAGCGGTACGAACGGTGAGCCGGCGCGGCCGGAGCGGCGGCTCGCAGAGGCCGATTCCGGAAAGGAATAGCTGCGGCCGCAGCCGGTTTGCACGCCTTCTATCCGGTATTCCGGGTAAGACCCTCAGCGTTCGACAGAGGGGTGGAAGACAACGCCGGCCGCCCGGAGCTCGCCCGCTAACCTCTCCTCGTCTTCCCCCAGCGCTTCCAGCGCGAGGTCGCACCGCGCCCTGATCCCCGCGGGTGCCGGCACGATCTCGGCCGGGATCCCGGCCTCGCGCGCGATCTCCTCGGCCCAGAGCGCGTGATGCGTGGTGTCGAAGGTGAACAGCACCGCTTCTTCTCCATCGGCTATGATTCCGGGCGCTGCATGCGGCCCGCCTCTCGCGAGCTTGCCTCGGCTCGACCCCGGATATTACACTCCCGGACCCTGACGAGCGAACTCCACGTAGCGTACCCAACGAGACCGCCGCATGAAGAAGGCCCTGTTCCCCCCTGTTACCGAACAGCTCGACGCGATTCGCCGGAACGCGCTCGAGATCCTCTCCGAAGACGAACTCGCGCGCAAGCTGGAGCGCGCGGCGCATGAGGGGCGGCCACTACGCGTCAAGCAGGGGTTCGACCCTACGCGGCCCGACCTGCACATCGGCCACGCCGTTTCGATCCGCCAGCTCCGGGTTTTCCAGGAGCTGGGGCACGAGGTCGTGTTCGTGGTCGGCGACTACACGGCGCTGATCGGGGATCCCACGGGGCGCAGCGAGCTTCGCCCGCAGCTGAGCGAGGAAGAAGTTACCGAGAACGCGCGCACCTACGAGGACCAGGTCCTCAAAATCCTGGACCCGGCGCTCACCCGCATCGAGTTCAATTCGCGCTGGCTCCGCCCGCTCCAGCTCGCCGACGTGCTCAAGCTGACGGCGCATTATACGGTGGCCCGTATGCTGGAGAGGGAGGACTTCTCGACCCGCTACCGCGAGGGGCGGCCGATCTCGCTGGTCGAGTTCATGTACCCGCTACTGCAGGCTTACGACTCGGTCGCGCTCCGGGCGGATGTGGAGCTGGGCGGATCGGACCAGAAGTTCAACCTGCTCGTCGCCCGCGCGATCCAGGAGCGCTACGGCCAGGAGCCGCAGGTTTGCCTTCTGATGCCGCTGTTACGCGGCACCGACGGCGTACACAAGATGTCGAAGTCGTACGACAACTACGTGGGGCTCGTGGACGCACCGGACGAGCAGTACGGGCGCACCATGTCCATTCCCGACGAGCTGCTGGCCGAATGGTACCGGCTGGCCTCGGGGCTCTCCGGTACGGAGCTTGACAAGGCGTTCACCCGGGTGGAGGCGGACCCCTACGCCGCCAAACGCGCACTCGCGGCGCGGATCGTAGAGCAGTACCACAACGCGGAAGCGGCGAAGCAATCCGCGGAACGGTTTGATGTCGTACACAAGCGGAAGGAGGTGCCGGAGGACGTTCCCTCCATCACGCTCACGCCGGACGACGCCGGGCTCGGTGCGGAAGCGGGGGAGGTGTGGCTCCCGCGGCTTCTGGTGCGTGCGGGGCTGGCGCCGTCGACCAGCCAGGCGGTTCGGCTGATCGAGCAGGGGGCGATTTCCGTGGATGGCGATCGAGTGAAGGAGCGGGAGGCTCGCCTGCCCACCACGGGCGAACGCCTGCTGCAGCGGGGAAAGCGCCACTTCACGCGGGTGCGGTTCGAATGATGGGAGGGTTATCGAACAGAAGACCGTTCTTGACACGCGGCAACAACTTGGCTACAATCACTTTCAATACCTCAGCCCAAAGGTTCCGGCTCACGCGCGCACCGCCGAGGCTGTGCCGGTAGAACGAACGGCCGTTCGAAAATCCGGCCGTGGGCTGTTGTGAGTTTGTCCCAAGCTGGCTGTCTTCTTCACCAGCGGAACTGCGGGGGTCGCAGTGTGCCGCTGATGAGTTACCTGTTCACGAAAAGGAGGATCCCTTCCTTATTGTAAGTCCGGAGGCGAGAGTCTGGCGTGTCGGCCCACTATCGGCACGTGTTTGAAGATGTCTCAAATAATGAAAGAGAAACTGTTATGAAGAAATTTCGCTGGCTGCTGGCGGCTCTGGTCGCAGTAGCCCTTGTCCCGACCGGATCCTGGGCCCAGGAGCGTGGGACCGTGACGGGCACCGTGACCGAGGCTCAGACCAAGCGTCCTCTTGCGGGCGTGCAGGTCTCCATCGCTGGAACGACCCTCGGGACAATTACGAACGCGCAGGGACGATTCCTGATCCCGAACGTTCCGGCCGGCGCGCGCGAAGTGCGCATCTCGCTGATCGGATACGGGGTGCAGTCCCGCGCGGTTAATGTTGTGGAGGGAGCGACCGCAACGCTGGAAATCGATCTCGCGCAGACTGCGGTCGCGCTGGACGAAGTGGTTGTGACCGGCACTGCTGGTCGCCAGGAGAGGCGTGCGCAGGCCGCAGTGGTCGCGACGGTAAATGCCGCGTCGATCGTGGAGACCGCGCCCATTACGAGTGTTGCTGACCTTCTGGCAGCGCGTACCCCCGGCGTATCGCTGACGGGCACATCCGGAACCTCGGGTACCGGGCAGCAGATCCGCATCCGCGGCGCATCCTCGCTTTCGCTCTCCAACGAGCCGATCGTCTTCATCGACGGCATTCGTGCTGACTCGCGCGCAACGCAGCTATACGGTGTAGGCGGACAGCAGGCGAGCCGCCTGAACGACATCCGCCCCGAGGATATCGAGTCTATCGAGATCGTGAAGGGACCCGCGGCCGCCACGCTGTACGGCGCTGACGCTTCCGCAGGCGTGATCCAGATCATCACCAAGCGTGGGCGTGCCGGCAGTGGATTCACGCAATCGTTGTCCGCGGAGTACAACACGATCGATGCGAACTTCACGCCGCCCTCGAACTTCGCCGTCTGCACGGCGGCTCGCACCACTGCGACGCTGACAAGCGGGGACCCCGCGGTTCCGCTCTGCTTCGGGCAGCCGGTCGGCACCATCATCGAAGACAATCCGCTAGTTCGCTACGATGTGTTCCGGACCGGGAACATGCGCTCGCTGAACTGGAGCGGCCGTGGCGGCGGTGAAAGTTACGGTTTCTTCACCTCGCTGGGTACCGACCGGGAAGAGGGAACTCTGCCGAGCAACGAGTACGGTCGCTCGTCCGGTCGTTTCAACTTCAACTTCATCCCGAGCCCGCAGCTGCGGATCGAGGCGGGGCTGGGTCTGATCCGCATCGAGACCCGGCTCCCGGACAACGACAACAACATCTACGGCTATCTGGGCGGCGGTCTTCTCGGCTCGCCCGCGACCGTAGGACGGCCGGCCGACGGCTGGTTTGCCTCGAACCGCCAGGTGGACGCGATCAGCGCCATCGACAACCGGAACGTGGCCATGCGGACCACGCCTACCTTCTCAGTCAGCTACAATCCGACCGGGTGGTTTACGAATCGGCTGAACGCCGGGGCCGACATGACCCGGACGGAAGCTCAGAATTTCTTCCCCCGCAACGAGGTCGGCTGGTACGGCACCGCTAACCTGAACAGCGGCCAGATTTCGCAGGCGCGCCAGAACCGCGATCAGTACACGATCGACTATCTCGGTAACATCACGACTGCGGTGCGTGAGAACGTCAGCGCCGATATCTCCTTCGGTGCGCAGGCGATCGCCACGCGGTCAGACGTTACCTTTGCGACGGGGATCGGCCTCACCACCAACGCGGCCAACGCCATCGACGCGGCCGCGCAGCAGACGGGTGGACAGAACTACTCGGAGAGCCGCCAACTCGGAGGGTTCGGCCAGGTGCAGTTCGGCATCAACGACCGGCTCTTCCTGCAGGTCGCCGGTCGCCTTGACCAGGCCTCCGCGTTCGGTGCGGATGCGCCGCCCTTCTTCAGCCCGAAGCTAGGCGTCTCATACGTGCTCTCGGAAGAGCCCTTCTTCGCGGCCCGCGCGCCTGGCCTGCTGAGCACTCTTCGTTTGCGCGCCGCCTGGGGTACCAC
>JACDHR010000312.1 GCA_013820915.1 Gemmatimonadota bacterium | reverse complement strand
ACTCGCACCGTCTGGGTGCCTCTGCGTTCAGGGAAACTTCTGTCAGGAAGTCCCGATAACGTAAGGCCTCAGGCGGTGTTTCGCATTACCCCGCCGCCGATTTCACCACCCCCGTGCAGGATCCGGGGTTAACGTCGCACCCGCACAGACACCGACGAAAGCACAAGTCTTGAGCAATCCGCCCGGCATGTTACTTGTTGCGATTTCATGTGTTCAGCCTCGATGATGCGCACCTCCGAGATCTTGATCTTCTCATAGGTCTCTCCTCCGGCACCCGGGTTTTCAACCGCAGGATCGCGAGAAGATAGCACCACAAGCTAAACGCTGCTTTATTACTTCAGAATCGCGATACCGGAGCGAGAGTCAGAGCGGCGAGGAGCAGGCGTGTGGCTTCGGTGGTAGATCCTTTGTGAAGCGTGAGTCGAAATCGGGCGGGTGCACGGCACGGCCTCTCTGGCGCTGGGCGATGCGCGCGCGGGTCGTCCGGCCAGTGAAGAGCGCTGGTCAGGAGCCGTTCTCCTCTTCCCGGCGCAGCGCCTTCACTCGCTCCTGGGCGCGAGAGAGATCCCACTCTTCCACGTGCTCCGGCGGCCACACCCCCTGGCGCGCGAATGCAGCGAGCGTCTCGGCCTGCTCGCGTGCCGCCGCCGAGGTGGGCTCGTCGATCCATCCCTGATCTACCGCTGCAACGAATTCGGCTTCATCCAGGATCTCCACCCACCCGTCCACCCCCGCCCACACATCCAGGCACAGATCGGTTGTCTCCCACCGACCCCCCTCCATGCGGACGGGGGTGAGAATGTTGGCGTACACCCCGGTGAAGCTGCCGTCGCGCAGGTGGAACCGCCCGATATCGTACCAGCGGCCGGGGTAGGTGAACCACACCACGGGGGCGCCGGGTTCCAGCACCGTCCGTCCGTTCACCACCACGGGGCGGGGGAGATCCGCGGCTTCGAGCAGCGTAACGACATACTCCGGCCTCTCCTCGATCACGATCTGCTCGAATACACGCTCCCGGTCCGGGAGGCGGCGGTAGTGGATGGAGATGGACTGCATGGAGTCAGGAGTCAGGAGTCAGGAGTCAGGAGTCAGGAGTCAGGAGTCAGGAGTCAGGAGTCAGGAGTCAGGAGCGGTTATTCTGTCTTCTGCCTCCTGTCTTCTGACTTCTTTTGTCTTCTTCTGTGTTCTTCCGTCTCCCTGTCTTCCTCTCCTGCGCGTCCACCACGGCGATCGCGGTGAGGTTGGTAATTGCCGCGGCCTCGCTCCCGCGCTCCAGCACATGGACCGGGTGGGCCATGCCGAGGAGGATCGGGCCGATCGCCTCTGCCCCGCCCATCCGTGAGAGCAGCTTGTAGGCGATGTTGGCCGAGTTCAGGTCCGGGAAGATGAAGACGTTGGCGGAGCCCTGAAGCGTGCTGAACGGGTAGGCACGCTGGCGGAGGGCGGATACCACCGCGGTATCCGCCTGCATCTCGCCGTCCACTTCGAGGTCCGGATCCATCGTCTTCACCAGCTCCGTCGCGCGGCGCACCTTATCGGAGAGCGGGTGGCGTGCCGAGCCGAAGTTGGAGAAGGAGAGCATCGCGAGCCGCGGCTGGACACCGAGCCGCCGAACGAAGCGTGCGGCGAGCAGCGCGATCTCGGCCAGCGTCTCCGCGTCCGGATCGATGTTGACGGTGGTATCGGCGAAGAAGACGAGTTCGTTCTCCAGCACCATCATGTAGAGCCCGGCCACGTGGTTCACATCCGGGTGGGTGCCGATCGTCTCCAGGGCGGGTCGGATCGTCTCCGGATAGTACATGTCCGCCCCGGCGACGACGCCGTCCGCATCCCCCTCGCTCACCATCATGCAGGCGAAGGTGACCGGCTGGCGCACGCGCTCGCGCGCCTCCGCCTCGGTGACGCCCTTGCGCTGGCGGCGGCGGTAGAGTCGCTCGGCATAGCGGGTAAGCCGGTCTTCGTCGGCCGCGATGTCCACGACCTCCATACGCTCCAGGGAGATGCCGAGCTCGGCCGCGCGACGCTGGATCCTCTCCGGCCGGCCGAGCAGGATGGGGTGCGCGATATCGGCGTCGACAACCTGGCGTGCGGCGCGGATGACGCGCTCGTGCTCTCCCTCCGGGTAGACGATACGGCGGGGGTCGCGGCGGGCACGGTCCATGATGTCGCGCATCACCTCACGCCCGCGGCCCAGCCGCGTCTCGAGTTCCTTGGGATACCTTTCGAGGTCGATCTCCTGCCTCGCCACTCCCGTCTCCATCGCCACGCGCGCCACTGCGGGCGCGACCCAGAGCATGATGCGCGGATCGAACGGCTTGGGGATCAGGTAGTCGCGGCCGAAACGGAAGCGGTCCTCGCCGTACGCGCGCTCCACCGCCTCGGGCACGTCCTGCTTGGCCAGCTCGGCCAGCGCGTGCGTGGCGGCGAGCTTCATCTCGTTGTTGATGGTCCGCGCCCGGACATCGAGCGCGCCGCGGAAGATGAATGGGAAGCCGAGAACGTTGTTGATCTGGTTCGCGTAGTCGCTGCGCCCCGTGGCCGTGATCGCATCCGGCCGCACCTTGTGGACCTCCTCCGGGGTGATCTCCGGGTCGGGGTTGGCGAGCGCGAATACGATCGGCTGCTCCGCCATCGGCGCGATCATCTCTCCCGTGACGGCTCCGGCAACGGAGAGGCCGACGAAGATGTCCGTGCCGTGCAGCGCGTCGGCGAGGGTGCGGTGCGGCGTATCATGTGCGAAGCGCGCCTTGTAAGGGTCGAGCTGAGAGCCGGAGCGGTCCTTCCGGATCACGCCCTTGCTGTCGCACATCAGGATGTTCTCGCGGCGCACGCCGAGCGCCACGTAGTGCTCGGCGGTGGCGATAGCCGAGGCGCCGGCGCCCGAGAATACCACACGCACCTCCCGGATGCGCCTTCGCGTGATCTCCAGCGCGTTGAGAAGCGCCGCCCCGGAGATCACTGCCGTGCCGTGCTGGTCGTCGTGGAAGACGGGGATGTCCAGGCGGCGCTTCAGCTCCTCCTCGATATAGAAGCACTCGGGCGCCTTGATGTCCTCGAGGTTGATCCCGCCCACGGTGGGCTCGAGCATCTCGCAGAAGCGGATCACGTCGTCCGGGTCGGTCGCGTCGATCTCCAGGTCGAAGACGTCAATGTCCGCGAAGCGCTTGAAGAGCACGCCCTTGCCCTCCATGACCGGCTTGGACGCGAGCGCTCCGATGTTGCCGAGCCCGAGTACCGCGGTGCCGTTCGAGACCACGGCGACCAGGTTGCCGCGGGCCGTGTAGCGGAACACATCCTCCGGGTTCGCGGCGATATCGCGGCACGGCTCCGCCACGCCCGGTGAGTAGGCCAGCGACAGGTCGCGCTGCGTAAGCGCCGGCTTGGTGGGCACGACGGCGATCTTCCCCGGGCGGCCGGTACTGTGGTAGTCGAGCGCGTCCTGACGGTCGATGGGCATATGCCGAGCCTCACGCAAACGGTGGGTCGCCGGAAACGGCTACAGCGTAGCCCGCGGAGCGCGAGGGTGTCAAGCACAACCCGAACCGTGCAACGCTGCACCAACATGGAGCGGTCAAGAAGATATTGCACAAAAATGATTCACTGGCCGGCAACGCGCGGTGCGCGTAAACCGTTGCGGAAATAGCACATAGCATTTTTGCGGTTTTGGCGCGCCTGATGCATTCCACACCCGTGGCAACCCGGACGGTGGGGCTTCTCCCGCCGCCCACCGGTTGGGCTCGGTGCAGTGATCCTCTTCTCAAACCTCTGGAGGTCGTATGCGTTTGATCCGTCCCGCTCTTCTCGCCGGCCTGGCCCTCGCCGCAGCCGCCTGCGCGGACCAGACCGGTCCCGTTTCCCCGGACGCCGCCCCGGCACCGGGCTCACTCGCCGTAGCTGAAAGCGGCCGCGCCATCGAGGGCTCCTACATCGTGGTGCTGAACGAGGGGGCAAAACCCCGCTCGGTAGCGGCAGCCGCGGGCGTGGCTCCGCGCTACGTCTACGATGCGGTGCTGAACGGGTTCGCAGCGCAGCTGAACGCCGGGCAGTTGAACGCGCTGCAGCGTAACCCGCTCGTGGAGTACATCGAGCAGGACCAGGTCTACACCACGGTCGCGACGCAGTCCATGGACTCCAACGGCGATCCGTGGGGGTTGGACCGTATCAACCAGCGGGACCTGCCACTCGATAAAAAATATACCTACACCTACACCGGCTCCACCGTTTACTCGTACATTATCGACACGGGCATCCGCACGGATCATACGCAGTTCGGAGGGCGAGCACGGAACGTGTACGACGCCTTCGGCGGCAATGGTCAGGACTGCAACGGCCACGGCACCCACGTGGCGGGCACCGTCGGCGCAACAACGTACGGTGTCGCGAAGAAGACCAACCTCCGTGGGCTTCGGGTGCTCGACTGCAAGGGCTCCGGCTCCACCTCTGGGATCATCGCCGCGGTGGATTGGCTTCGTAAGAACCACGCGAAGCCGGCGGTCGCCAACATGTCGCTGGGCGGCGGCTATTCATCTTCTCTGAACACGGCGGTCCGGAACCTGTCGGACGCCGGGGTCTTCCTCGCTGTGGCGGCCGGGAACGAGAACCAGGACGCCTGCAACGTCTCTCCGGCCAGTGCCGGCTATCAGCACCCCGTCGCCACCGTGGCGGCCTCTACGAAGACCGATTCCAAGGCGTCTTATTCGAACTACGGGAAGTGCGTCGACCTCTACGCCCCCGGCTCGGCGATCAAGTCCGCATGGCATACCAGCAGCTCGGCGGTGAACACCATTAGCGGTACTTCGATGGCGTCGCCGCACGTCGCAGGCGTCGCAGCGCTCGTGAAGCACCGCTACGGTGATATGGCATCGAGCACGGCGTGGAACTATGTCTACAACGCGACCAGCTCCGGCAAGATCAAGAGCAACCCGAGCGGCACGCCGAACCGGCTGCTCTACAAATATGTGACCGCCTGGTAACGGCGCTCGCATAGCGGGGGCTCACCTTACCGCGGGGGTGCGGCTGCAGC
>JACDHR010000050.1 GCA_013820915.1 Gemmatimonadota bacterium | reverse complement strand
GAGCCGCTGGCTGAGCCGTACGTCGAGCCGAACTACCTGCCCGACGAGCCGCTGGATCAGCAGAATCCCTACGTGCGCCGCTGGCATCTGGAGGCGCTCCCCGCCGGTATCGATTGGGACGGCTACAGCCCCACGCGCGACACCTGGGGCCCGCTCGTCGTGCCGGAGGGCCACTACATGCTCCTCGGCGACAACCGGGACGCCTCGTTCGACTCGCGCTACGGGGGCTTCATCCCCCGCGAGGTGATCCGCGGCAAGGCGATGTTCATCTACTACTCGATCAACCCCGCGCCGGGCCGTCCCTTCCCGCGGATGTTCACGGCCGCGCGCTGGGGCCGGATCGGGCAGGCGATTCAGTAGCCGCGCGCGTACCATGAAGTTCGTCAGCGCGCAGCTCGCCTTCTTCTTCCGCAATCGCACCACGCGGCGCAACGTTCGAGCGCTGCTACGCTTCGTAGCGGTGCTCGTGGCGATGATGCTGGTGTTCAGCATCATCTTCCACTTCATCGCGGAAGCGGAGGGCCAGCGCCACTCGTGGGTGACGGGGCTCTACTGGACGGTCGTCACCATGGCCACGCTGGGCTACGGCGACATCATCTTCCAGAGCGACCTCGGCCGCATCTTCTCGGTGGTGGTGCTCCTCTCCGGCGTACTCTTCCTGCTCGTCCTTCTGCCGTTCGCCTTCATCCAGTTCTTCTACGCACCGTGGATCGAGGCGCAGTCGCAGATGCGCGCTCCCCGAGAGCTGCCGGAGGGAACGCGTGACCATGTGATCCTCACCCGGTACGATCCGGTGACGATGAGCCTGATCCCGCGCCTGGTCGACTACGGCCACCCGTACGTGCTCCTGGAGGGAGACATGCAGCGCGCGCTGGAGCTATACGACCAGGGCATTCACGTCGTGCTGGGAGACGTAGACGATATCGAGACGTATCGCCGGATTCGCGCCGCCGACGCTGCTATGGTGGTGGCGAGCGATAACGATTTCCTGAACAGCAGCATCGCCTTCACGGTTCGCGAGCTGACGGACCGGGTGCCGATCGTGGCGACGGTGCGCGCGCCCGAATCCATCGACGTGCTGGAGCTGGCCGGCTCCTCGCATGTGCTTCAGCTCGCGGAGATGCTCGGCCGCTCGCTCGCCCGGCGTACCCTGGGCGGCGATACCCGCGCGAGCATCATCGGGCGCTTCGATGGTCTGCTCATCGCCGAGGCCCCTGCCACCGGCACGCCGCTGGTGGGGAGGACGCTACGCGAAAGCAATCTGCGCAAGGCAACGGGGGTAAACGTGGTGGGGGTGTGGGAGAGGGGCAGCTTCGAGATCCCCGGCCCGGAAACCCGCATCGGCCCGCATACCGTGCTGGTGCTGGCGGGCTCGGAAGAGCAGCTCCAGAACTTCGACGCGCTCATCTGCATCTACAGCTCTACCGACGCGCCGGTGCTGATCCTGGGCGGCGGCCGCGTGGGGCGTGCAGCGGCGCGGGCGCTGCAGGAGCGCGAGGTCGTGTGCCGGATCGTGGAGAAGAACCCTGAGCGCGTGCGCGATGTCCCGGACCTCGTGATCGGCTCCGCGGCGGAGCTCGAGGTCCTCGAACGCGCCGGTATCCGGGAGGCGCCCAGCACACTGGTCACCACCAACGACGACGCGACCAACATCTACCTCACTATCTATTGCCGCCGGCTTCGGCCGGACATGCAGATCGTCAGCCGCGCCACGCTGGAGCGTAACGTCTCCACGCTGCACCGTGCCGGCGCGGACTTCGTGATGTCGTACGCTTCGATGGGGGCCAACGCGATCTTCAACGTCCTGGAGCGCGACGACGTGGTGATGCTCGCGGAAGGGCTGGACGTCTTCCGCTACCCGGCGCCTGCGCAGGTGGTGGGGCGGCCCCTCGGTGAAAGCCGGATCCGCGAAACCACGGGGTGCAGCGTGGTCGCGGTGGAGAACGGGACCGAGTTCGTCATCAATCCCCCCCCCGAGACGACGATCCCCGCGAGTGCGGTGCTGATCCTGATCGGCACCACGGACGGGGAGCGGCGCTTCATCCAGCTCTACCGCCGCTGAGCCGACAAACTCTCCCGGCCCCGGCGGCTCCGCTCGTTCATCCTGAAGCTTCCCGCTGCGGCTGCGCCTCTTCCTCGTGCCCCGCGTAGGCGATATCCACCCAGCGCGCTCGGACCTCCGGATCTTCGAGCATCTCGACAATGTGCGGATCGAAACGCGTCCCGGCACCGCGCTGGATCTCGGCGAACACCTTGTTCACCGCGACCGGACCACGGTACGAGCGCGGCTGCGTCATGGCGTCGAAGACGTCGGCTACGGAGATGACACGTGCGGCGAGCGGAATCTCCTCCCTTGCGAGCCCGCAAGGATATCCGCTCCCGTTCCAGTTCTCGTGGTGCGAAGAGACGATCCGCCTGATCCCGGGATGAAACGGCTCCAGCGGTTCCAGGATGTGCGCACTCTCGGAGGGATGACGATTAATCCGGCCGCGCTCCCCCTCGGAGAGCGGATGCGGGCTGTGCACGATGGGAAAGAGATCGTCCTCGATCTTGCCCATGTCGTGAAGAAGCGCCGCCACGCGCAGAGTGGCGTGCTTCTCCCGGCTGAGCGCGAGCTTCGCCGCCAGTGCGTCGGCCAGGTTCGCCACGCGCCGGGAATGCCGTGCGGTGAGGGGGTCTCCCGAGGAAAGCGCATTAAGCAGAAGCTCTACCAGCACACGGTGCAGCCGGGAAGCCTGCCGCGACTGGCGACGTGTCGCCACGATCCAGGCGGTTGCCGCGAGCGCCGTGGCGGCGGTGGCGATGCCGAGCAGCCTGCCGAGCGGGTGTCGTGAAGTACGGGCGATCATGATCATCAAGGCACGCGGAAGCAGTTCCGGGAACTCCTTGTCACTGCACAACCTACGCCACTCCCCGGCGCACTCCCGATCGTCGTGCAGCCAACTCCCCCGCGCGGCCGGTCTGTCGAGGAGGAGGCACGCAGCATATTCTTGACGCCGTCACGGACCGCCCGGGTAGACCCGGCGCGCCGGTCTGCGCGGGTCGTGCTCCACAATCGGAGATAGAGCAGCGAGCGAACCATGAAGATTCTCATCCTGGGGGCCGGCGACGTCGGGTTCCACCTGGCCCAGCAGCTCGCGGAAGAGAACCATGACGTCGTGGTCATCGAGCAGGACCGCGACCGGGTCCGATCGATCCGCGACGCGATGGATGCGATCGTGCTGGAGGGCAACGGCGCGAGCCTTACCATGCTGGAGAAGGCGGGGATCGAGAAGACGGACCTGCTGCTGGCGGTCACCAGCCAGGACGAGATCAACCTGATGGCCTGCCTCTCCGCGTCACAGTACCAGGTTCCGGTCAAGATCGCGCGGGTTTCCAAGCCGGACTACTTCGATCACACGGGCATCCTCCCGCCCGAGCGGCTCGGCGTGGACCTGATGATCAACCCCGAGCGCGAGTGCGCGATGGAGACGTACCAGCTCCTCCAGAGTGCCGCGGCCACCGAATTCGCCCAGTTCGAGGGCGGCCTCGTACAGCTGATCGGGCTACGCGTGAAGCCGGACGCCCCGATCGCCGGGAAGACGCTGAGCGAGATCGGACGTGCGACGGGTCAGCGCGCCCGGTACCTGATCGTCTCGGTCGTCAGCGACGGGGTTACCGTGATCCCCAAGGGAGATACGCGCATCGAGGCGGACAACCGGATCTTCGTGGTCGGCGCGCCGGCCGAGCTCCCGGACATCCTCCCGCTTGCCGGGTACAGCCGCTTCAACCTGCGCCGCGTGGTGATCGCCGGGGGGAGCCGCGAGGGATGGTTCCTCTCGCGGATGCTGGAGGACCATAAGATCGAGTGCACGATCATCGAGTCCAACCGCCACCGTGCCATGGAGTTCGCCGAGGTGCTGCGCAAGAGCCTCGTGCTGCACGGCGACGCCACGGACCTGGAGCTACTCGAGATGGAGGGGATCGGGGAGGCGGACGGCTTCGTCGCCTACACCGGGAGCGACGAGACCAACCTGCTCTCCTGCCTGCTCGCGAAGAACCTCGGCACGCGAAAGGTGATCTCGCTGATCAAGCGCTTCGACTATATTCCGCTCGTCTCGCGCGTCGGGGTGGATGCGGCCGTCTCTCCGCGGCTCTCCACGGTGAACGCGATCCTCAAGTACGTGCGCCGCGAATCCGTGCTCGCCGTGGCGACGCTGAAGGGCACCTCCGCGCAGGGGATCGAATTCGACGTGACATCCCGCTTCCCCTACGCCGGGCGCCGCCTGGCCGAGGTGCGGTTTCCCGCCGGAATGCTGATCGGCGCCATCCTGCGCGGCGACCGCGTCATCATCCCGCGCGGAACCGACGCGATTCGCGTGGGCGACCGCGTGATCGCGTTCATGCTCCCATCGGCGATATCCAAGGCGGAGTCACTCTTTGGTTGAGAACCGCTCGCTTCTCAAGCTGGGGGACGTCGCCTACCTGATCGGCTCCATCCTGCTCGGTGTCGCGGTCGCACTGACAGTCTGCGCGCTGGTCGGCCTCGCGTTTCGGGATGGGTCGTTCCTCCCGCTCGCGCTCTCGGCCGCACTCGCCGCAGCAGCCGGCGGCGCGGCACGCTACTTCACTGCCGCGCCGAAGGACATCAACTTCCGGGAGGCCTTCGCCACCGTGACGCTCGCGTGGGTCTCCGTGGCGTTGTTCGGCGCGCTCCCGTACCTGCTCTCCGGCTCGATCCCGAATCCCGCGCAGGCGTTCTTCGAGTCCATGTCGGGCTTCACCACCACCGGCTCCACGGTGCTCACCGATATCGAGGTGGTAGCGCCGGGGATCCTCTTCTGGCGCAGCGCCACGCAGTGGTTGGGAGGGATGGGGATCATCGTGCTCGGCATCGCGATCCTTCCGTACCTCGGCGTGGGCGGGATGCAGCTCTTCCGGCTGGAGGCGCCCGGCCCCTCGCCGGACCGGCTGCGCCCGCGCATCCGCGAGACCGCCAAGATCCTCTGGATGGTCTACGGCGCGCTCACGGGGGTGCTGGCTATGCTCTTTTTGCTTGGCGGGATGTCGCTCTACGAGGCGGTCGCCCACGCCTTAACCACCATGCCTACCGGCGGGTTCTCCACTCGAAACGCGTCGATGGGGGCGTTCTCCCCCTATATCCAGTGGGTGACGATCTTCTTCATGCTCCTGGCGGGGATGAATTTCACGCTGCACTACCGGGTGCTCACCCGGGCGCAGCCGTACTGGCGCGACCCGGAGTGGCGGCTCTACATCACGATCGTCGTCACTGCCACGGCGATCGTGATCTTCACGATTCGCGGCCTGGGGCTCGGAGTAGAGCCGACCATCCGACACGCGCTATTCCAGGTCGTCTCCGTCGTCACTACCACCGGATACGGCACCGCGGATTACGAGGCCTGGCGCCCGCTCGGCCAGCTCGTGCTCTTCCTCCTCTTCTTCGTGGGCGGGATGGCGGGCTCAACCAGCGGCGGGCCCAAGGTGATCCGGGTGCTGCTGATCCTCAAGCACGGGCTGCTGGAAATCCGAAAGTACCTCCACCCGAGGGCCGTGATGGTCGTCAAGGTCGGTGGAACGGCGGTGCCGGAGTCGGTAATGCTGAACGTGGTTGGCTTCATGCTCATGTACGTGGGGCTCTTCGGCCTCGGCACGCTGGCGATGACCGCGATCGGGCTCTCGCTCCCCTCCGCCGCGGGCGCGGCCGCCACCGCGATCAGCAACGTGGGGCCCGGCCTCGACCAGGTGGGCCCGACCGACAACTTCGGTTTTCTGCCCTGGCACGGGCACCTGATCCTCTCCTTCCTGATGCTGGCGGGCCGGCTGGAGCTCTACACGGTGTTCCTGCTCTTCCACCCGGAGCTGTGGCGCCGATGAGGCGAGGCAGCGTGGAGCCGCGGCGATGAGCATCTCCCCGGTCGATCACCCTGGGAAAGCTCGCATGAGTGGTAGCCGTGCCGCCGTCCTGGTATTCGTCCGTGCACCGGAAGCGGGGCTGGTGAAGACCCGCCTGGCGGCGGAGATCGGGCCCGAGGCCGCGCTCCGGGTATACAAGATGCTCGCGGAGCAGGCGGTGGCCGCCGCATCGGGAGCGGGAATCGATACCGCCGTGCGTGTCCACTTCACTCCCGCCGATGCGGAAAGGGCGGTGCGCGAGTGGCTGGGGGATGGCCCCGTCTACCTCCCGCAGGCGCCGGGCGACCTGGGAGACCGGCTGCGGAACGCCTTCCGGGAGGCGTTCCGGGCCGGTCACGAGCGGGTGGTGGTGATCGGCTCGGACCTTCCCGCGATGCACGCAGAGCTGCTAAGACATGCCTTTAGGATGCTGGACGAGCACACCGCGGTTCTGGGGCCCGCGCGCGACGGCGGCTACTACCTGCTCGGGCTCCGCGAGCCCTGCCCGCAGCTGTTCACCGGCATCCCGTGGAGCACCGAGCGCGTGCTGGAGCACACGCTAGAGCGGCTGCGCTCCGCGGGAGCCGCGCCCGTGCTGCTGGAGACACTGACCGACGTAGACCATGCGGACGACCTGCCTGCCGGCTGGCTGGAGGACCTCTCCGCGGACAACCCCCGGTATAGACAGGGATGAGAACGATTGCGGCACTTCTACTCGCTTTGCTCGGCATGGTCGCGGGCGGGGCCACCGCGGCTGCACAGGCGGGCGATCCGCTCCGCCCGCACGCGCCGTGGAATACGCTGCACACAGAACACTTCGAGGTGCACTACCCCGCCGGGATGGCGAGGTGGACGCACACGGTGGCCGCACGCCTGGACTCGATCCACACGGCCGTCTCCGCGCTGGTGGGGAACGCCCCGGATCGGCGGGTCACGGTAGTGGTCGCAGATCCGTACAACCTTACCAACGGCTTTGCCCTGCCCCTTCTACGCACCCCTACCATTGTGCTCTGGCCCACGCCGCCCGAGCCGCGCAGCGGGATCGGGGAGCACCGCGATTGGGGCGAGCTGCTAGCGGTCCACGAGTACGCGCATGTCGCACACCTCGCCTGGCCGTCGCGCAACGCGCGGGATCGCCGGCTCTGGAGCCTACTGCCGGTGCAGTTGGGGCCGATCACCCGCCGCTCGCCACGCTGGGTGACAGAGGGGTACGCGACCTATGTAGAAGGGCGGCTGACCGGGAGCGGTAGGCCGCACGGCACCTGGCGGCCCACGACGCTGCGGCAGTGGGCGCTGGAAGGGCGGCTCCCCACATACGCGCAGCTCTCCGCGTGGGACGCGTACCAGGGTGGCGCGATGGCGTACCTGGTGGGGTCCGCGTTTCTGGAGTGGCTGGTGGAGCAGCGGGGGGAGGAGAGCCTCAACCATCTCTGGCGGCGCATGACAGCCGTGCAGCGCCGCAGCTTCGCGGACGCTTTCGCCGGTGTGTTCGGCGGGCCGCCGGACGAGCTCTACGGGCGCTTCACCGTGGAGATCACGAGGGAGGCTCTGGCAGCCGAGCGGCAGCTTCGTGCGGCGGAGATCGTGGAAGGCGAGCAGATCCAGCGCTTAAGCTGGCACACGGGCGATCCGGCGCTCTCCCCCGATGGCAGCCGGATCGCCATCGTGCTGCGGCAGCGCGACCGGCCCTCGCGCGTGGTGGTGTGGCGAACAGAGGAGCCCGAAGATACGGTCGCCGATCGCGCGCGGGAGCGGCTTTTGGAGCGTGACCCGCTGGACGTCGCCGCCATCGAGTGGCGCCCTCGCCCGAAACAGCCGGTCACCACGCTTCACCCCGTGGCGGGACGAGCGCACGATTCCCCCCGGTTTCTTCCGGACGGCCGGCGCGTGCTCGTCACCCGTCAGGAGCCGCTCCCCGACGGACGCCTCCGCCCGGATCTGTTCGTCTGGGATACGGAGAGCGGCGCTCTACGCCGAGTCACCCGCGGAGCGGCGATCCGCCACCCCGACCCTTCGCCGGACGGGCGCCGCGCGGTGGCGGCACGGTGCGAAGCCGGAATCTGTGACCTGGTGCGCATCGATCTCCGCACCGGCCGCGTGGATGTGATACACCGCGGCTCACCCGATACGGTATTCCATCGCCCACGCTACAGTCCGGATGGAATCCACATTGCCGTTGCCGTGCAGGCACAGGGGCGGTGGAGGGTGGCCCGAACCGATGACGCCGGCGGCACGTTGCAGTACATCGACCCCGACGACGGAGCGAACCGCTATGACGCGTCGTGGTTCCCGCACGGCCGGGCGCTGGTGATGGTCTCGCACCGCGGCGGCGTCCCCAATCTGGAGCGGATCGACCTGGTCACCGGCGAGGTACGCCCCGTCACCCGCACCACCGGCGCTGCCGTCGCGCCCGAACCCAATCCCGCCGACGGGTCGGTTTTCTTTCTCCGCCTGCATACGCGTGGGCTGGACCTGCACCATATCCACCCGGACACGGTGCGGCTCGCAAGCGTCGTAGACCTCGAGCCCGGGCTCCACCGCGTTGCACCGACTCGGCCCGCCGTGGCACCGGACTCCTTCCCGCAGCTCCCCCTCCCCGAGCCGCGCCCCTACCGCCTCGGACCGCGTGCGGTACGGCTGCTGCCGGCCGGCGCCGAAACCGCGGAGGGCAGAACCGGGCTCCTGACACTCGCCGGCACCGACCCGATCGGCCGCCTCGGGTGGACGCTCTCCGGCGCGTGGGGAGATCCCGGGACCTGGCGCGGCATGGGCTTGTCGGCCGCATTCCGCGGCGCTCTCCCCGCGCTCCACGGCGAGCTGTGGCACGCGCGGCAGCAGCCCGCGGCACAGAGCCGCGCTCCCGAAGCAGCCGTGCCGCTGGGTGTGGGCTATACCGGAAGCGCGATCTGGACGGAGGCAATCCGCCACTCCACGCGCGGCCGCTCCCATGCACGGCTCGGCGCCTCCCTCGGGTCGCTGGAGGAGGCGGAGGAGGAGACCGACCGCACGACGCGCCAATTCGCGTTCGCGGAGCTCGGCACGGCAGCCCGGCTCGGGACCCGCTTCACGCTCCGTCCCTCTGCCCTGCTGCACGTCTCGGCAGGCCGGACGATGGGAGAGGACTGGCAGCGCTGGACCGTAGCCACCCGAATGGGGGTCGGGAGGCGTGGAGAACTTCTCGTCTTCGAAGGCAGCTACGGCGCTCTCACGGGCGCCGCACCACCCGTATTCGAGGAGTTCACGGCAGGTGGGGCCGTGCCCCTCCTCTTCAATCCGGTGATACTGCCGCAGCGCATCCCGATCCCCGCGGTTCCACTCGGCGTCCTCAGCGGAGCGCGGATGGCGACGGTGCGTGCTAGCGCCGCCCTCGGCTCACTGCAGCCCTACTTCCTGGCGGCAAGGGCGAACGACGGGCTTCATCGCTGGTACCGCGTGGTAGGGGCGGAGCAGACGCTCATTGCCGGACCCGTTCCGCTAGCCCGCCTCCCGGAAATCCGTCTGATCGCGGGTTTCGGCTACCCGCTCGATGAACCGCTCCGCCACCGTCCGCGCGGCTACCTATCGCTCGGATACCGCCCGTGAAGGCGCGGGGAACAACAAGTACGAAAGTACGGGTGGGCTACGCCCACGGGACGAAAGTGCGGGACCAGCGAAACATCCGTCGTACTTTCGTACTTTCGTACTTTCGTACTATCTGTACCGCCGCGCTAATTCCCGCGGATCTGCGCCCATGTAGTACGCCAGCCGCAGACGCCACATGAGGAGGATCGTGCGGATGATCCCGTTCTGCTCCCAGCGGCGGCTGGACGTCACCACCCGGCTCCAGAGGCAGAGGGGGCGGCCCCTGCGCCTGAGGATTCGGCTGAGCGCCAGGTCCTCCATCAGCGGAATGTCCGGGTAGCCGCCGGCCGTATCGAACCAGTCCCTCCGGATGAAGATCGCCTGATCGCCCGTCGCCGTTCCGGTGACCCGCGACCGCAGGGAGAACAGCGGACCGATCATGCGGAGGAGGGGATGGCGTCCGGATAGACGGACATCGAATCTCCCCCACCCCCTTCCGCTGCGCGTCAGCCCCACGATGATTTTCCGGTCCGCCGCCTCCGGCAGCCGGGTATCGGCGTGAAGGAAGAGCAGGATGCCGCCGCGTGACACCCGCGCTCCGGCGTTCATCTGCCGCGCCCTGCCGCGCGGGCCGCGAACCACCCGATCGGCAAGCGGCTCGGCGAGATCGGCGGTGCCATCGTGGCTCCCTCCATCTACCACGATCACCTCATGCCCGCGCTCACGGAGCGGCTGAAGCGGCGCCAGTGCGCCGACGATCCCCGCCGCCTCGTTCAGGGCAGGGACGACGAGGGAGATCTGCTGCACGTCCAACGGAACGATCCTTGACGTTAAGTATGTGCGCATATGCGAATCTTCGCCTTTATTTAGCGAGCTTCGTAGCAGGATTCGACACACCAGGCAACGCGGAGATTACCGCAATACGGGAGGAAACAATGAAAATCAGACAACCAGCGACGACCGTGTTCGCTTTGATCACCGCAACGACAATCGGGTGTGCTCCCGACCGAGCCCCGGAGCCGGAGGCGCCCGCTCCGCTTGCGATCGAGACGCCCGCCCAGCCGGCCACCCTTTCTCCAGAGGCGCTGGAGCTGCTGAAGCAGCAGTACCCCGTCCTCCGCGAGGAGCGGGCGCCCGAGCCGCAGCCGAGCCCCGACGCGTCGCCCCGGCAGACCCCCGATTGGGTCCGTGAAGTGGCACCGGCGACAGCTCTGCGGACCGTGACTGGCCAGGCCACGTTCTACGCCGATACGTTTGAGGGCAGGCGCACCGCAAGCGGAATTCCATTCCGTCAGAATCAGATGGTCGCCGCACATAAGGCTTTCCCCTTCGGCACCGTTCTTCGGGTGACCAACACGCGGAATAACCGCTCGGTCAACGTGCGGGTGGTGGATCGCGGGCCGTACAACAGTACGCGGGAGACCATCATCGATCTTTCGCGCAGAGCGGCGTCGCAGCTGGGCTACATCGATGCGGGCCGCGCCCCTGTCCGGGTAGAGGTGCTCGAGTGGGGCGAGGGCACCCGCAGCGGGTAAGTACGGGAACCACGCATAAACGTCCGCCCGAGGCATACGCCACGGCGTTCAGGCAGTGGCACCGCCGCAGCTCGATCCCGCGCCGGCGGTGCAGCCAAAGCAGTGCGGGCCCAGCACGATCTCGCGCCGGCCGAGCGCTTCCGGCTCGAACTCGAAGATGGTTTGCGGAACGCGCGGCTGTACGGGCATCTCCAGCATCTGGTTGAAGTCGCAGTCGTAGAGCTGGCCGTCCCACCCGATGGAGAGCGTGTTCCGGCACATCACGCCGGCGGCCGCGGCGGGGTTGAAGGCGTTCACCAGCCGCTCCATGTACTCGTCCAGCGCGCCGCTCTCGTCGAGGAACTCCAGGTAGCGCGAGATCGGCATGTTGGTGATCGTGTACAGGTGGTTGAACTCGATCCCGTAGAGCCGCTTCATCTGCCGTTTCCAGTCCGCCTCCAGCGCGACCTGATTCCCGGGGAGGAAGGTGCCCACCGGGTTCGTGACCAGGTTCAGCACCCGTCCGGTGCCCTCCTCTCCATATCCCAATGTGTTCAGCCGCTGCAGCGCCTCTACGCTCTGCTCGAACACCCCGTCGCCGCGCTGCGTGTCCGTGCCCTTCTGCCGGTAGTGCGGCAGGCTGGCGACCACTTCCACACTGTGCTCCGCGAAAAACTCGGGCAGATAGCTGTAGTTCGGCAAGAGTGTGATCGTCAGGTTACAGCGGTCGATCACGTGCTTCCCCGCCGCGCGGCTCCGCACGACGATCTCCTTCCAGCGCTTGTGGAGCTCGGGTGCACCGCCGGTGATATCCACGATCGGGATCTCGCTGGATTCGATGATCTCCAGCACCCGGTCCAGCACGTCGTCCGGCATCATCTCCGTGCGGTCCGGGCCCGCGTCCACGTGGCAGTGGCGGCACGTCTGGTTGCACTTTTTCCCGACGTTGACCTGAAGGATCTCGATTCCAGTGGCGTGCAGCGGGAACAGGCCCGCATCCTCCAGCCGGTCCTCGAAACTTCGGGCTAACGGGACACCGGCGAGCGCGACCTGCTGCGCCCGTCCCGATGCCAGCGCGTTCTGTGCTTTCTGCAGAGTGGGGAGCACACGACCCATTACATTCCCAGCCGGTCCACGTGGTTGCGCATCTGGATGCCGTGCACCAGGGAAGCGCCTCCGCGGATGGCGGCCGACACATGGACGGCTTCCGTCATCTGCTCGGGGTCAGCACCCTTCTGCAGGCAGTCCGCCGAGTAGGCGTCGATGCAGTAGGGGCACTGCACCGCGTGAGCGACCGCGAGCGCGATCAGAGACTTCTCGCGCTCCGAGAGTGCGCCTTCCGCGAAGACGGCGTTGTACCAGGCGAAAAATTTTTCAGCCAGGTGGGGAGCATCCGTGCCGATCTCGCCGAAGCGCGGCAGGTCCTGCGCATGGTAATAGTGCTCGTGCATAATAGGTACCGGGAGAAAGTTATGAACACCTCCACGGCCGCACCGTCTCACGGGGCCGCGGAGGTCTGTCTGTTGCTACGTCGGTCGCGCTACCGATGGACCTTTCTTCAGCGGTGCACGGCCGGCGTAGCAGGAGCTCGCACGTGCGGACTTACTATTGCCGCACCCGATCCAGGTAGCGGCGCAGCCGCCGCGCATTGGTGCCCACGTCGCTTCCTCCCACCCGCGAGATCGAGCGGGCATCGAGCCGCGACCCGCCACCGGCGGGCGTGACACGGATCACCACGTCGTCCGCGAAACCGAACCAGAAGGTGCGGTCCGTGGCCTCGATGCGCCCGGCAGCCGAGTCGGCGCTCACGATCTCCCATCTCATCGAGCGCGCGGCATCCAGTGCGCGATCGAATGCGAGATCGAGAGGCATCTCCAGCAGTACCGGCTGCACGTCCGGGTAGGCCGCTCGCTGCTGCGCCGCGAGTTCCGGGCCTCCGTACTCCACCGGGTTGGGCGCGTTGGCGCGGAGCGGAAGAATCGCCGCGAACTCCGGCGGGTTCTCCGTGTCCGTCGTGATGTCATGGATCGGAGGAACGCTGCGCGCCGTGCGCTGCCACTGCCACGGCAACCCGACGGCCACCAGCCCCACCAAGAGACCCACCATCGCGATTGCGAACCCTCGCCGCGGGCCGGCCGGCCGTGCGTGCATGGCGCCGAGCAGCGACACCAGCGCCGCGAACGCTCCGCCGTACGCCGCCCACCGCAGGATCCGGAAACCGGTACGGAAGTTCCACCACCCCCACTGCGCCCCGAGCCCCGCGAGCATCAGCGCGAGAACGGCGAGAACTCCAAGGGTCATCCCCGCCACCGCCAGAGGGGAGAAGCGGCGCGGGCGGCGCGCCCATCCTTTTGCGGTTACTCGAGAGCGTTGTCTCATTGGAAGTCTCGCACAGGTCTGAGGTAAGGGCAGGATCCCGGCGGCGCGGGGGAAGCGCACAATGCTGCTGCCCCATGCGGCCGAGAGGAAAACCTCCTTCGGAACCAGAAGACAGGTATCACAGGACTGATACGAACAATGTAGAGACGACTCTGCTTCTTGGAAAGACGCGGATTGAGCATTCCGCCCGGAGAGGTTACTCTGAGGCTATCAGGTACGCCTTCAAACCGCGCACCCCTCTGTTCCGGGGAAGCGTGGCCGAACCTCATCACCCGATCACTGAACACCATGAGCACACCCACCAGCGAAGCCCACCGCGAGAAGGCTGCCGCACGGGGGCCCGTGCGAGTCGCCATCATCACCGTAAGCGACAGCCGAACTCCGGAGACGGATACGAACGCCGCATACCTGCGGGACCAGATCCAGGCGGCCGGTCACATGCTGACGGGGTACCGGCTGGTGCGCGACGAGCCGGAGCAGATCACCGCCGTGCTGAACGAGCTCGCCGCGGGCGAGGCACAGATCCTCCTCTTCAACGGCGGCACCGGGATCTCACCGCGAGACACGACGTACGATGTGCTCTCCCGCGCGCTGGACAAGGTGCTGCCCGGCTTCGGCGAGCTGTTCCGCATGCTGAGCTGGGAGCAGGTCGGCGCCGCGGCGATGCTGTCGCGTTCCACCGCGGGCGTATACCGCGGGCGGGTGGTGGTCTCCATGCCCGGCTCGCCCGCCGCCGTGCGTCTGGCTTGGGAGAAGCTGCTCGCCCCGGAGCTGGAGCACCTGGCCTGGGAAGTAGCCCGGTGAGCGGCACCCTGCGATCCCATTTTGTCAGCCACCCTCTCACCCATACCCGGGGCCCCATGATGCGCTTCACACCCGTACTCGCCCTCACCGCCGCGGCCCTGCTCACGGCGTGCGCGGCGCCGCTTTCCGAACCTACACCCGCGCCCACCGCTGCAGCGCAGCCAGCGGGTCCGGCGGCCGGCTCGCCGGCCACGGACATCTACCTGCTGGAGCTATCGGAGCGCGGAGATCTGTTCCGGTTCGGCACCCCCGTCAACGCCACCGACCGCGCCGGCTACGATAACCAGCCCAGCTTCACGCCCGATGGCCAGGCGGTTCTCTACACCTCCATCCGCGAAGACTCCCAGGCGGACATCTACCGCTACGACCTGGCACGGCGCGAGAGCACGCGGATCACCCGCACGCCCGAGAGCGAGTACTCGCCCACGGTGATGCCGGACGGACGCAGTATCTCCGTGGTGCGCGTGGAGGCAGATTCCACACAGCGTCTCTGGCGCTTCGATCCGAACGGCAGCAACCCGCGCCTCATCCTGGAGGATGTTCGACCGGTGGGGTACCATGCCTGGGGTGAAGACACCACGTTGGCGCTCTTCGTTCTCGGAGATCCGCCCACCCTGCAAATCGCCGGTACCCGGACCGGCATCTCGACGGTCATGGCCGCGGACATCGGGCGCTCGCTGCACCGCGTGCCGGGCCAGACCGCAATCAGTTTTGTCCGGAAGATTGCGCCGGACGAATGGTGGATCGAGCGGCTGGACCTGCGCACGGGCGAGATGACGCGCCTCGCGCCCACACTGCCCGGGGTGGAAGACTACGCCTGGACGCCGCGCGGCACGCTGCTGATGGGGCGGGAGTCCGAGCTGTTCCGCTGGGACGCCGCCGCGGAGGAGTGGCGGCGCGTAGCGGATCTCGCGGCGGCAGGGGTGCGGGAGATCACACGGCTTGCGGTCAGCCCCCGGGGAGACCGGGTGGCGGTGGTGGGGCGGCGGGCGGCAGCAGCGCAGCGGTAGCAGCGGCAGGTAACACAAGCTGCCTCGGCAACATCCCGGAAAATGCGTGGCGGAACTCCTCATACCGCGTTCGGCCCAACCGCACCGCTTCTCCCTACCGCACCTCCCCGCGACGAAACGGCTCCCGGAGCAGGTCGCTCCGGGAGCCGTTCACTTCAACTCCGGATCACGCCGGTCTTGCAGCGTGATCCGCCCGATCAGTAGCCGGGGTTCTGAACGAGTTGTTCGTTCACGTCCATCTCCGGCTCCGGGATCGGCCAGAGCAGGCGGAACTCCGGAATCCCCAGGACCTCCATCGCACGGCCGGTGCGGCGCAGATCGAAGAATCGGTGACCTTCCAGCGCAAACTCTACCCGACGCTCCTGCAGGATCGCTTCGATCAGTGCGTCCCGAGTGTTTACCGTTTCCATGAGCGGCTGCAGCCCCGCGCGCTGCCGCACGACGTTGATGTCCGCACGGACAACTGCCGCGTCGGCACCCAGACGAGTATTCGCCTCGGCGCGGTTCAGGTACATCTCTGCGAGGCGCAGCACGATCACGTTGTCATCCCCGCCATCGACACGGAAGTACTTGGTGCCGTAGAAGCGCCCGCTGCCTGGCTCCCGTGCGAACGTGGCTTCGGCGCGCGTATCGTTCTCGACGAAAGCACTGCGCAGCCCTGCCGACGGGTTGTACCCCCAGCGCCCGCCGAGACCACCGCGAGCCGGAAACAACCAGAAGGCCTGTGCGTTGCTGTCGGTGATGGTGTACTGAATCTCGAAGATCGACTCCTGTGTGTTCTGCTGAACCCACAGGTCCGCAAAGTTCGCGGTCATCTCGTACTGACCATTGTTAATGACCGGCGTAGCCATATCGCGTGCCTGAGCATCCTTGTGCTGCTCCAGGTACACGCGCGACAGGAGCGCCTGCGCAGCGCCCATTGTGGCCCGGCCGTTGATCCGCGTGTCCGGAAGGAGCCCCGCCGCTTCGTTCAGATCACGCTCGATGAGAGCGTAAACCTCGGCCATCGTATTGCGCGGGCGGGCTGCGGCAGCCGCGTCCCCGGTCGTGCGGGTCGGCTCCGTGATGATCGGCACGCCACCGAAATAGCGGACCAGATTTACGTAGTGGAGCGACCTTAGGAAGAGTGCTTCGCCACGGAAGCGGGTCGCGTTCGCCTGGCTCAGATCTGCGACGTTCGGGATCGCGGCAAGAACCTCGTTCGCCTGGTTGATACCCGAGTAAGACGCTGCCCACGGCCCGAGCGGCACGCCACCGGTTGAGGTGATGCTTCGATTGAAAACCTGCGCATCCGTCTGGAACGTACCGGAGAACACCAGGTTGTCCGCGTACATGTCCGGATAGATGACCAACTGACGACTATAAAGCCCATCGACCTGCAGCGCGTCGTACATGCCGTTCACCGCAGCGGCCATCGCGCGTGCGTTGTTCAGTGCCTCGTCCGCCGC
>JACDHR010000311.1 GCA_013820915.1 Gemmatimonadota bacterium | reverse complement strand
CGGCCCACGGCCGAGTACACGAGCTCGAAGTGCAGCGCTGCCGCGGCCTGCTCGAGGTGGTGGCTGGTGAAGTCGCTGCCGTGATCGACGTAGAGGATGTCCGGAATGCCGCAGACGGGCCACTCCGGGTCGGCTTTGCGCCAGATGGCCTGGCGAAGCGCGAGCGCGGTCTGCAGTGCGGACGGGGCGCCCAGGAACACCGTGTACCCCGCCACGGCCCGCGAATGATCGTCGATCACGGTCGTCAGCCAAGGGCGCACCGTGGCCCCGTTCGCGTCGAGGATCAGGAGGTCCAGCTCGGTGTGGTCGGCCTGCCAGAGCGCATTCGGCCGCTCGGCACGGTGGCGGTGGATCAGTTCGAAACGGTCGCGGAAGGCGGCCTCACCCTCCTGAGCAAGGACCACCAAGGCGGGGTTCAGGGATCGGACGATCGCGTAGACGCTGCTGTAGGAGGGGGGAGCCGACTTCTGCGCCACAGCCAGGGTCGTGATCCGTCGATGGATGCTGGCCACCGAGGGGGGTGGTTTGCACAGGGCGAGCCCTTCAATCACCTCCACCCACTCCGCCGGGAGCTTCCGGCGCCCCCGGTCGGAGCGCGCCACCCGTGTCAGCCCGGCCCATCCGTCGGCCCGATACCGGGCGAGCCAGCGCTGCGCGCTCCGGAGCGGGACACCTACCTCTCGCGCGGTCTGGGACAGGGACACGCCGTCGTTCAGATGCGGACGCAGAACCTCCCAGCGCGCCATCGCTTCATCGCGCTCGGTCCCGGTCCTCTGCGCCCGGGAGGCCTCGGCGGGATCGTCCGGATGCAAATCACCCCTCCCGGTTAGCGGGTCGCCCCCGGACCGCCGTGTCCGTAAGGGGATCGCTCAACGGACAGCTGCGGCCCCGGCGGTGAGGCACGGTTGCGCCTGGTCGATGAATGTCTCATATAGATGGTACGCAACTCGTCTCCTTGAAGGGGCCTTAAACGTACATCTAAGACATGAATGGAACGCGCATCGGCTACGCTCGCTGTTCAACCGATAAGCAGGACCTCGCCGTGCAACGGGAAACGTTGCTCGCCCTGGGAGTACCGCCGGAGCGGATCTATACGGATCGCGGTCTGACCGGGACCAACCGTTCCCGACCCGGGCTGGACCAGGCGCTCGCTGCGGTGCGCGCCGGAGACACGCTCGTGGTGCCCAAGCTGGATCGGCTCGCCCGCTCGGTTCCCGATGCCCGGGACATTGCCGACTCTCTCGTGGCGCGGGGGGTAAAGCTCGCGTTGGGCACGAGTGTCTACGATCCGACCGACCCCATGGGCAAAATGTTCTTCAACATCCTGGCCACCTTTGCAGAGTTTGAGGCCGACCTGATCCGGCTTCGGACCCGCGAAGGCATGGCCGTCGCGCGCGCCAGGGGTAAGCTGCGCGGCAAGCAGCCCAAACTGAGCGCGAAACAGCAGAAGGAGCTGCGCCGAATGTATGACAGCGCGGAATACTCAATCAGTGACTTGGCCGAGGTATTCTCGGTGTCTCGGCCGACGGTGTACCGCACGCTCAACCGCGTCCCCAGCCAGTGACAAACGGAGCCTCCCCGGACGGTGGTTTTTCACGCCACCGAACGAATGTGAGCCACAGGGCGGAGGATCAGATGTCGCCCTGCGGACCCCTCAGGGGCGTTTTTCGACAACAGCAGCAGCTATGCACAGCAGGAGAGCTTCGCCACGTCCTTCGTGAAGGTCTGGCCTGCGAGCTTGATTCCCTCACCCCAGGTCAGGTAGGGGTGCAGCGTGGATACGACCTCCTGGACGCGCAAGCCGAAGCGGATGGCCAGGACGGCCTCCCCGATCACATCACCTGCGTTCGGCGCCACGATGTGCGCCCCCAGCAGGCGATCTGTCGTGGCATCCGCCACAAGCTTGATGATACCCCGCCGCCGGTACGAAACGACCGCGCGTGGGAGATACTCTACAGGCAGGGACGTTACCTTCGGGTTCAGACCCGCGGCGCGCGCCTCTCCCTCGGTCACTCCGACGGCGGCTACCTGTGGGTCGGTGAAGGTAACGCGAGGGGTTACCGCAAAATCGGCCGGGATTGCCTTCTCGCCCGAGAGCCCGGTCAGCGCGGCCTGCGCGGCAATCCCGCCCCCATACGCGGCGACGTAGACGTACCCGGGGCCACCGGTCACGTCGCCGGCCGCGAAGATCTCCGGGTTCGAGGTGCGCATGTACTTGTCCACCCGGATGAAGCCCTTCTGGTCCACCTCCACGCCGGCCGCCTGTAGTCCAAGGTCCCGCGTGTTCGGCATCCGTCCCGTCGCCACGAGCACTACTTCCGCACGGATCTCCCCGGTGAGACTCCCGTCCTCGACGCGCACGACGACGCGGTTCCCGTCCCGAACGACTTCCTTCACGCGTACGCCCGTGTGGATCTCAAGGCCCTCCTCAACGAGCGCTGCCTCCACGGCCGCGGAGACGTCGGGGTCCTCGCCGGGAAGGATTCTTTCCAGCGCCTCGACCACGATCACTTTCACACCAAAGCGGGCAAAGGCCTGTCCCAGCTCCAGTCCGATGGAACCGGCGCCGATCACGACCATGGACTCTGGAAGCCTTTCCAGCTCCATCGCGGTCGTGCTGTCGAGCGCACTGACCTCCGCCAGCCCGGGAATCGGCAGCATGGCGGGCGAGGTTCCCGTCGCCAGGATGATCCTGGACGCTTTCACCGTTCGCTCACCCACCTGCATTTGGCCATTGCCCAGGAGCTTCGCCGGTCCGCGGATGAGGCTCACGCCCTCATAGGACGCGAGCACGTTCAGATACTTCTCTTGGCGGAGCGTCTCCACGATCTCTTGCTTCTGCCGCAGTACCTCCCGCCAGGCGACCTGCGGCTCACACGGTTGGATTCCCGGGAAGCCGGTCCGAGCGATGTGGACGTGGTGCGCGGCCTCAATCAGGTACTTCGACGGGATGCACCCCACATTCACACATGTGCCGCCCACCACGTCCGCCCCCTCCACGATGGCGACCCTCGCGCCCAGCTCGGAGGCGCGGATGGCCGCAGCCGTACCCGCGCCCCCGGTGCCCACGATGAGGAGGTCGTAGTCGAAGCTCGCGGACTCCCTCGACTCTCCGTGCGGGGGGCGCTCCAGGACCGCCGTCGTGCCACCGTTCTCGTCCACGACTTCGGCCCGGTAGCCCGCCTGTTCAACGGCTCGGAGCAACTCGTCGCGGCTCACCGCCCCCGAAGCCTCGACCGTGCCACTCTGGTTCGGGTAGCTCACGCGGGCGGTCTCGACGCCGGGAACCGAGCGAAGCGCCTGCTCCAGGCCCTTTGCGCACTCGAGGCACGTCATGCCTTCAAACTTCATCTCCAGCTTCATCGTTCTATCCTCGGTGGATACCGGCGGGGGTATTTTGATGCACAAAAAGCCGGGCGAGCACGTGCCCGCCCGGCTGGATCGGATCAGTTCGCCGCCTGGACCAGGGTGGGCGTGTACCCAAGCTCACGGATCGCGCTCATCATCCGCTCAGGCGAGACCTTCGCGGGGTCGTAGAGCGCCCACGCAGTCCCCTGACCGGTTGCGTCCGCGTAGCTCGCGTCGGCCTTCTGAACACCTTCCAGCTTCCGGAGCGCCGCACGTGTACCGAGTACACAACCGCCGCAGTCCATCCCCGCCACGTCGAAGTCGACGCGAGCCAGTCCGGCCGGGATCACCTCAGCGGATGTGCCGGTCGCCGCGACCTCGCTGGGAACGCCCGCAGAGGGATTCGCCTCGGCCGGTTCATCCGAGCAGGCCTGAAAAAGCGGCAGGACGGCGAGGGCGCCGAATGCAAGCATACGATACACCAGGGGACTCATCGAGACCTCCATCAGACCAAGAGGATGGACCAGAAAGGAAAGCTCCAGAACAGCGCCGCAAGCACTACGGCGCTCCAGAGCAGAATCTTGTCGCGGCGGGTGCGCGGCCGCGCGCACGCCTCCCCGGGCGCACAGGCTTCCACGCGCGCGGGACGACCGTAAACCGTGTAGAACCCGAATCCGAGCCCCAGGATCGTGAGCACCGTGAAAACGGGGCGGAGCGGCTCGAACGTGCTCGCCAACCCCGCCCCAACACCCAAGGTGACGAAGAGAATGGGACCCACACAGCAGAGAGAGGCCCCGATCGCGGCCAGAACGGCAGCCGAAGCTGCCAGCAGACCGCCCCTGTGGCCGTCTTCACCGGCCGGTGCTCCCTGGGTTTGGACAACGCTCTGCTCAGGCATGTTTCAGCACGCGGCTCAAGGCGCCCTTTAGGCTCTCCAGAGCTTCCTTCCCCTCACCCGCCTCGACGCAGGCCATCACACACGTCTCCATGTGCGCCTGGAGCAACTCGACTGCAACGCCGTTGACCGCCTGCTTGAGCGCGGCGATCTGGACCAAGATGTCGTCACAGCTCTTGTGCTCTTCGAGCATGCGCTCGATGCCGGAGACCTGCCCCTTCAGACGGCGGAGCCGATTTCGGATGCGCCGTTCGGCTGCCTCTTCTAAGTAAACCGAATCGGACGGACAGGCTGATTCCATGTGTGCTCCTTAATAAAATACCGCCGGGGGTATTTACAAGCATACGGGAACCGCCTGCCATCGTCAAGCAGGGGCGCCTGCCTCAGCGGTGCCTATCGAAGGTGATATGTGGCGTGTGGCTCAGCCTCGGGAGACAGGAGTCTCTTCGAGTCGGTGAGTACGGTGCCAAATAGCACTGAAGATTTCACGCCACCGATCGATGTAAGCCACAGCGGATCAACCACTTGCGCGTTGCGATATCCTGTTGCGCAATCATGGGGGATACTGTTGGCGAATTGGCGCGAGTTTGGCGGCGAGATTGATCCTCTGTCCAGAAGTCCTGCACGATGAGGGTTGCCGCCATGTCGATCAAGCCGTCCCCGGTCCCTACCGGATTGTGGTCGGGGATGCGGAGACCGCTCCGGCGGCTCAACCGCTCTCCTGCAGTGCGAGCGCAATCGCCTCCTCCAGGTTCATCGCTGCGCCCTCCGCGGAGAGCCGCTCCCAGGCGCTCCCGCCCAGTGC
>JACDHR010000310.1 GCA_013820915.1 Gemmatimonadota bacterium | reverse complement strand
GCCCGGAGCGTGTGCCTCCATCAGTTGGGCGAGGGCGCGACGAGGACCGCCAGCAGGTTTACCGGTCTCGCCTCGTTTATTCGGGATTGACCCTACATCGGGAGGGGTGAAGAACATCCCTCCCGGATCATCCCGGCACCGCCGCGGCATGGCATGAGACAGATACCGGCAGTGACCACTTGCAAAGACGATCAGTTATTGATATTTGGGTTGTTCTGGCGCTCCTGATTCGGAAGCGGCATGCACGTAATGGGACCCCATGCTTGGCCTTTATGGTTGAATCCTGTGGGAAATGGGAGATTGTGGCGGAGCATGTCGTTCAGCCTGTGACCTTCGCTGAAGAGCTGGCGCCTCCTCTCCTCCAGCACGTCGGCGAGCACATTGCCGGAAGGTTGGTACGCTGGGAGCCCCTGGATCGCGCGAAGGCGATTGATGGCGGCGGCAGCTTCCTCCGGACGGGCCTCCGCGATTATGAGCTGGGCTTCCTCCCAAGAGGCCATGGGAATCGGTGAGTCGGCAGAAGGGTATTTTGCCTGGAACCAGTGCTCCGTGACACCGTCGTGCCCCACAAGCCCTGACTTCGCGACGGGAACTCGCGGGTCCGCCACACCCGCGAGTCGAACGTTGCCGTATCCGGCAGGTTCCACGGACAGCACCCTATTTCTGTGATTCAGGTTGTAGAGGCGATTCTCGCGCCGACCGTCGATAGTGGAATATTCAGCATTCCATACAAATCCGGGGGGAATCTGTTCGGCATCTGAGGCTGCGCCGCCAAGGTCTCCTAAGTTGAGACGAGTCCGGGCCCGGCCAGCCAACGCCATCAGACGAAGATCGGTGTTTCCGGCTGCTTCCGCATGAGAGATGGCCGAATTGAACCGTTGCTCCGCCACCTGGAGAACCTCTTTCGGTGTCATCAGAGGCCCCTGGTCGATCGCCATCTCACAAAACCCTTCGCCCAGCAGCACGTAGGAGAATCCGGCATGTCCCGCCAGCATCCCCAGCTTCTCACTTTTGCCAGAGACCTGGTCGTCTGGAAAGCCTTCGATCAGGCGCATCGCTTCCTCAGCGACGTATCTGGCCTGCTGAAGAGGCGTGTACGCACCCAATCCGGTTGCATCACGACTGCTGGGGCAGCTTCCGGTGATGTCGTGAAGCTCGAGCCCCCGCCAGCCCCAGGTGTTGACGTTCAGCCAGCTCGACGCGTTGATGTATTCATGCGCGAGGATGCCGGCCGATGCGACATAGCTCGTGTACGCACATTCGAACTGCCCGAGCGCACTGTTCACGAGCGTTCCGGCAAGCGCAGGGTTGTTCAGGTCCTCTCCCGCAACCGAGCCTGGGAGCTCGACCTCGAGGAGATTATCGCAGGCCGCGAGGTTCATGACGAGCAAAAGCCCCGTGACAGGCCCGACGCCCCTGCGGCGGGACCTGCAACTTCGGTCGCGTATGAATGAATAGTTCATGATCTCCTTGTCCGTCCTTTCGACGCCTCTCGCCGGCGCGAGTCCTCCTGGCATTCTTAGCATCTTCGTTTCTCCTCAGAAGCTCAAACGCAGCGTCATCGTGGCGCTTGCGGTTGGGGGCAGAACGGTCTGGTATTCCGTCGCGAGTTGGCCCGTGGACCGAACCTCTGGATCCCAGACCTCCATTCCGGCAAGCGGCTCGCGGATGAGTCCGCTGCGAGGCGTGCTCCACCCATGCTCCGCGGTCCAGAGCATGGCCACGTTCCGCATTCCGAAGCTGATCAATCCTCTCCTCGCCCGCAGCCTCCGCGCGAGCGCGTCCGGAAGGGTATAGCTGGCCGAGAGTTCGCGAAGCCGGAGGAAGCCCGCCTGGTACACCGAGGTCGCGTCGTTCTCGTATATGCGGGTCGCCTGGAGGAGCGGATTGTCCCCGCGGAGAACCGCTTCAGATGTCGCCTGGTTATGACGAGCACGGATCTCACTGTTCACCTGGTAGTGCCCGCCATTCCCTTCCACACGGGCGTAGAACCTGAGATTGTTGAAGAGGGTGAAAGCGTTGCCAACCCCGATCTGCCAAGTGGGTTGGGTATGCCCCCACCAGACCTGGGGGGCCTCGCGACACGGAACAGGAGCACCCCCAGGATCGACTCCCTGTGGGCCGGTCCCGCCGTCACAGAGCGCTTCGAGAACCCGGCCACGGCTGTCGATCTCGGCGGAGAGGATCCTCCGCATGAAGAGGTCGGCGATCGAGTACCCCTCTCGATGCTGCGCCTGCCCAGGGGCGCCGACGAAGTCCAGGCCGCCCAGGTCTTCGATCCTGTTGCTCATGGTCGAGAACTGGGTATCTAGCTCCCAGGCGAACCGAGGCGTCTCCAGGAGGCGAGCGACCGCGCCGACCTCATTCCCCCACGCGTTCAGGAGGCCGAGGTTCACGATCTGCGACCCGGTGAAGCCGCTGGAAGGCGGAAGCGGGGCCTGGACGATCGCGTCTCTCACGGCACGCTGGTAGCGCGTGAACTCGATATTGAGTCGGCCATCCAGGAAGCTGGCATCGAAGCCGACCTCCAGCTCCTCCCCGCGCTCGGGCTTGAGCTGGGGATTGCCGAAGGAGCTCGGCCACAGCGCGGGCCGATCTCGGTACCCGATCTCGGGGGTGTAGAGCCGAGCTGCATCGAATGTCCCGGGTTGCTGCCCCGCCGCACCCCATGCTGCACGGAGGCGAAGCTGGTCGGCGAAGCCCAGCGTCCAGAAAGGTTCTTCGCTAACAACCCAGGTCGCGCTCAGCTTTGGATATATAGCGGCCTCAAATTCAGCACCGAACGCGCTATTGTCATCCCCGCGCACCGCGGCGGTTACAAACGCGCGGTTGTTCCACCCGACCTGCTGCTGGATGTAAATACCGACAGTTGCATTCTCGACGTAAGTTTCGCCGGCATCCCGAACCGCACCACCCGAAACTGTGGTGATCGGCACGGCAGGAAACTGCGCTCCCGAGGCGCTGATAAAGGCCGACTGGTTGTTGTAATACTGGAACCCTACGGACGGGACCAGCTCGAAGTCGCGCCAATTCAATGTCGCGCTGCCAGAGTAATCCACGGTCAGGAACCTTCGTGTGCCGCGCTCGACAGACTTGCTCCCGAGACCCAGCTGACCGTAGAAGTGCTCCGCCCCCTCGGGTTGCTGCGGATACAGGGTCCAGTTGTTTTCCGAGTTCAGATCAACCCCGGTTATTAGGCGGTGCGTGGACCAGCTCGTCGGCTGGTAGCGGAGCTCCACGTTCGCCGTGGTGCGGTCGTTGTCGGCTCGGCTGAAGACCTTGCTCCATTCTTCTGGCGGCGCTTGCCTCCATCCTCTTCTGGCATCGTTCAGGTTTCTGGGGTTTGCCCAGATCAAGTTGCTGAAGGGATCGGTGTTGATCGATCCCTGGACCAGCCGGGTCTGGCCAGGGCTGTAGGAGCTGCCGACGGTCAAGGTCAGTTGATCCGACAGCAGCATTTCAACGTTTGCCCGCAGGGCAGTCCGCCGATCCCAGTTGTGAGCGACGATCCCGACGTCGTTATTGTAGGAGGCCGAGGCGAAGTAGCGAACGGCGTCCGTTCCACCTCGAAGGCTCAGGTTGTAGCTCTGCAACAAGCCGTTACCGAACGCGGGCCCTAGACCGTTAAGCCTCTCGTGCTGGTATGGGTTGAAGCCGAAGAGCTCTCCGGGCTTGTCGGGGTGGGGCATCCACCGAAAACCCGTACGACCCTCGGGGTCCCAGAGCCAGTTGGTCCCGAGCCGTGTAGTAATGTCGAACTGGGGCGCTCCCGAGGCACCGCGCTTCGTGATGATCTGGATGACTCCGTTTGATGCCTCCGTACCGTAAAGCGTCGCGGCCGCAGGGCCCTTGATGATCTCGATGCTCTGGATATCAGCGGGGTGAACGTCATTCAGACGGCTCACATTCGCGCCTCCCCGCTGGCCCGGACCACGACGGGGATCACTGTCCATGCGCACACCGTCTATGTAGATGATCGGTTCGTTCGCGAGGGAAAGGCTGCTGTTGCCCCGGATGCGAACGGCCGAGCCGGTGCCGACCTGGCCGGTACCCGGCAGCATTATCACGCCTGGAGTGCGCTGGCCCAGAAGCTGGTCCACGTTTGCGACCGGAGCCTGGTCCAAGATTTCATCGGCACTCACCGATGCGACCACATTCCCGATGGCCCGCCTCTGCGTTCCCCCGGCTGTCCCCGTCACAACGACCTCATCCAGCGCGATCGCCTGATGTGCAAGCTCGAAGTTGACGGTAACCGTTTCGCCTGACACTATGGTTGTGATCTGCTCCGCTGCGCCAAACCCTAGCATCTGCACCCGCACGGTCGCCGTACCGGCGGGCACGTTCACCAGCATGAACCGGCCCGCGTTGTTCGTAAGCGTTCCTAATCCCGTTCCCGCGATATGAACCTGCGCGCCAGCGAGAGGGCGCTGGGTACGGGCCTCGACCACCTGCCCCGTGACCGTCCCCGTCTGCGCCGCAGTCGGCATCGCGGAAGCTCGCGCCGGCCGCGACGGCTGCGCAACATACGAGGCGAATACCGGCGCGGGCGGCGGCGGAGGCAGGACGCGCAGCGGATGCTGCCGTGGCGAAGGCCGCGGCTCGATCACCACCTGGCTCCCAAGCTCCGAGTACCGGAAGAAGGTTCCCGCAAAAAGCTTCTCGAGTGCCTCTCCTACAGTAAGCCCCTCGCACTCGCATGTGACCCGCAGATTTGCAGGCAGCAAGCTCGGGCTGAACGCGAGCGCAACCCCGGATCTCCTGTGTAGCTCGTCCAGTGCTGCGGGAAGCAGGGCCTGCTCCACCTTCAGATGGGCGGGCTGCTCCAGCAGCGAACTCGCCCGCGCACGCCCCTCTGCCCCGGAAGACAAAGCTTCCGTGCGAGAGGCGATGCTCTGGGCAGCGGCCGGAACGGCCGCCAACACCAGCAGCGCCGTTACCGCTACGCGTACGATGGAGCTCATTGCGGAACCTCCTCGTGCGGGAAGGAAACAACGATCATCCAATCGGATGATCTCCACCTTCGGGTGGAACCGGAACTACGGCTCGATGCTCGCAACGGAGTCACGAACCGAGCAGTGGGCAT
>JACDHR010000049.1 GCA_013820915.1 Gemmatimonadota bacterium | reverse complement strand
GCACCACCAAAGAGGTACAGCCAGCCGAGTTCTCCTTCCCCACGACGCGCGCCCATCATCAGGCTGCCCGCACCGATCCGCGCCGCAACCGCATCGTACGACGCGTGTCCGGCGGCAAGGTCGAGCGTCCAGCGCCCCTGCGCGGCAGCCGCCTCCGGCAGCGCGAACAACGCGAGAAGCGTGGTGCAGAACTGCAGGGCTCGTCTCACGCCGCTCCGCCCCACGAGCGGAGAAGAACGGCGGCATCTACCTGCGACGGAGACGGGGGCAAGACGATTGGTTACCAAGAAATATGCAACAGGAGCGATCCGGAGAGCAGCTACGGCGGAGCGGCGGGAAAGCGGGACATCGGAGCCACTGTGCACACGGACAGCGCTTCCATCGTCCGCGTGCAGCACGCCCCCCCCGACGCGCGAAGGCATTTGGCTGTGCCCGTTCCTCTATATAAACAAGCGACGATCGAAAGCTGGCACACAAAACGTCGGCTGGCAAGCCCTTCCCGTTGCAAGGGTCCCACACCCCCGTGAAAAGAGGCCGTGGCGCATCGTCGGTCCGACAGTGCCCCACGGCCTCTTCTCAGATCAGATCTCAGATCAGAGCGCTTTGACGGGATCGTCCGGACCTTCCTCGCGTACCCGGTCGGCGAGTTTATCCCCGGCATCACGCCTCGCCCGGATCACGGGGTTGTCGGCAACGCCCTGGCCGGAGCGCGAGTTGTTGATGACACCCGCACCCGGAGGCGGGGTCTCCTCCGAAGTGGAGCGTGTCTGACCGGCTTGGTCCTGCGGTTCACTGCGCTTCTCGTTCGCCATCGGTGCCTCCTTCTGGATGATTCGGTTCGCGGCATTCAGTCGCCGCGGATGTCGCAAGTCGTGTATCGGCTATCGCGCCTGCGTCGGGATCCGGATCGTCTCGCCGGCGCGGATCCGGTCACCGCGGATCGCGTTCTCCTGCCGGAGCGAGGTTGCCGTTACCCCGTGGCGCTGTGCGATCGCGAGCAGCGAGTCGCCCTTCCGGACCTTGTAGTCAGTGGCCGCATACGCCTTCTTCTCCCGTACCTCGGTCCAGTTCACCAGGAAGGCCGTGCGCGTGCCTTCGGGAATTCGCACCAGCGCGCGCTTTCCGTTCGGGGTGACCGACTGCTTGTAGTGCGGGTTCAGGCGCTTGATCTCCTTGGCGTCCACACCCGATGCCTCCGCCACCGCGCTCAACGGAGTACCGGCGTCGACCGGCACCTCCTCGAAGGCGAGCGGCGTCTCGAACACTACGTTCTCGAAGCCGTACTTCGCCGGCTCCTTCGCGATCCGCGCCGCCGCGATCATCAGCGGCACGTAGTCGCGTGTCTCGCGCGGCAGCCGGTCCCAGATGCGGTAGAAGTCCTCCTCCGTTCCCTTCTCCGAGCCGGTCTCCTCGCGCATGATCCGCGCGACCCGGTTCTCGCCGGTGTTGTACCCCGCCGCGGCCAGGTACCAGGAGCCCAGGCGGTTGTGCAGGTAGGTGAGGTAGTCCAGCGCCGCGTCGGTGCTCTTGACCGGGTCGTTCCGCTCGTCGACCACGCGGTTGACAGTCAGCCCGTAGCGCTGGCCCGTCTCGGCGATGAACTGCCACAGCCCCGAGGCATGCGCCGGCGAGTACGCGGTCGGGTTCATCCCCGACTCGATCATCGCCAGGTAGATCAGGTCCTGCGGCATCCCGCGCTCCGCCAGCTTCTGCGAGATCATCGGTCCGTAACGCCCGGAGCGCTCGAGGAACTTGGTGAAGTCGCCGCGCTTGTCCGTGGTGAAGCGACCGATCCAGAAATCGATGCGCTCGTGGTCCAGGTTCGGCAGGTCCCAGTCGGTGGTGGCGAGCTGGTATGCCTGCACCTCCGTGTCCGCCAGCGGGGACACCCCGGTCTCCGAATCGAACCTCTGCTCCGCATTGTGCGAGCCGAATGCCCAGGCCGTGCCGAGCAGGCCGGCCACGGCTACCGCGGCCACGGGGCTGCCGCGGAAGGGGCGGGAAGAGGTATCGTTTCCTGTTTTGCGCAGGTTCTTCATCTGGCAAACCTCCATTCTTGTAAGTTGTTGGTATAGATAATTGTTGCAATATCCCGGCCACTTTCGGGGCCGCCGCCGGGTTGGCGATACGCGCCACGCGCGGGGTCGCTTCGCGGTTCTCCTCCCATGCGCGATATACCGAGCGATACAGGGTGCGGGCACCGGGCTTGCACAGGAGGCGTCGCACCTCACTCGCACCGCACCGCATCGGTTTCGGTGAATTCCGTGGATGAATCTTGCTTTGCGTCCTCCTTGCAAACGGCCCATGCCGAACCCTGTGGATTTGCCCGCAAACGCTCTCGCCGCGCGCCTGGGCGAGGACCGCATCGAGCGCGGGGTGCTCCTGGGTCCGTACACGACCTTCAAGATCGGCGGCCCCGCGGACCTGTTTTACCGTGCCCGCACGGAAGACGAGCTTGCCCAGGCCGTGCTCGCCGCGCGTGAGTCGGAGATCCCGCACTTCCTCCTCGGGATCGGGGCGAACATCCTGGTGGGCGACGGCGGCTACCGCGGGCTGGTGATCCGCAACGAGGTGCGCGAGATCGATTTCCTCGATGATACCCGCGTGCGCGCGGGAAGTGGGTTGGAGATCTACCACGACCTGATCCAGGCCACGGTCGCGCGCGGGCTGGGCGGCCTGCATCACTTCGTCGGGATTCCCAGCACGGTGGGTGGCGCGATCTGGCAGAACCTGCACTTCCTCTCCCCCCCGCCGGAGCGTGAGCGCACCGTGTTCATTGAAGAGGTGGTGGAGGCGTGCGACCTGCTGACGGAGGAAGGGGAGCGGCGTACCGTAGACCGCGAGTACCTGCGCTTCGGCTACGATTACAGCATCCTGCACGACCGGCGCGACATCGTGCTCAACACCACCTTCCGCCTGACCCCGCAACCGCGCGAGGAGCTGCGCGAGGTGATCCGCGAAAACCTGATGTGGCGCGACGACAAGCACCCGGACCTCTGGCTCTATCCCTGTGCAGGGTCGATCTTCCAGAAGATCGAGGGCGTCGGCGCGGGGCGGCTGATCGATCAGGTGGGGCTGAAAGGGCACATCCACGGCAACGCCCAGATCTTCCACAAGCACGCCAACATCATCGTCAACCTCGGCGGCGCCCGGGCGACGGACGTGCGGGCGCTGATCGATCTGGCGCAGAGCACCGTGGAGCGGGAGCTCGGCTACTCGTTGCGCACGGAGATCGGGATGGTGGGGGAGTTCTGAAGCGGCCGCACCCGCGCTCGTGCCGGGCCTGCGCACATAGAAAAAGCGCCGCTCCGAAGAGCGACGCCTCCCGCTTCACGACGGCACCACCGGGTGGCGCCCCAGTAAGGTGTTCAGCCGACGCGCGAGACGTTCTCGGCAGCGGGGCCCTTTCCGCCGTCGACAAGGTCGAACTCGACATGATCGCCCTCGGCCAGGCTCTTGAAGCCGTCGCCCTGGATGGCCGAGTAGTGGACGAAACAGTCCTTCACACCCTCCGCAGGCGTGATGAACCCGAACCCCTTGGCGTCGTTGAACCACTTCACTGTTCCGTTGGTGCGCATACGGTGCTCCCTCGTGTGTTGATGTCGCCGACGCCCGATCGGTTGCGCCCGGCTACTCCTCGTGGGCCCCTCTGGAATCGTCCCCCACTCGGGCGGTCACCCGGAGCTGCGCCTGAGCGTCGGAGATCCAGGGAATCCCGCGCATACCGGAAAGAACCCGGGTGGGTCCCAGGCTCGCAACGTAAAGAGGTCTGCCGCGGCTGTCAAGCATTTTGTTGCCTTCGTGGGGCGGGAAGACCGCGGACAGGCCGGACAAAGCCCAGCGCGGAGCGGGAAGGAACAGGTGTTGTCCACTCCAGGCCGACAGCGTGTTTATTGCAAATTATTGAGGGATATGAAGATGTGCGGGGTCGCGATGTGCGGGGTCGCTGCCCGCGGGCCATCCTCTGCTTCCTAACCGCCATGTTCCCTGACGAGCGTCCATGATCTTCCGTCTGGTTCTCGCCGAGCTTCGCCACCGCCCCGGCCGCGCGCTCTTTTTGCTGGCGGGGTATGCGCTGGGCGTGGCCGTCATGGTCGTGCTGCTCGCCGTGGGCGAGGCAATGCTCGAACAGGCGCGGGACCGCGCCCTCGTCGGCGGAGGGGATGTGGTGCTGGTGCCGGCGGGGATCTCCGTGGAGATGCTGCGCACCGGCGGCGTGGAGTCGCTCTTCCTCGGGATCGACCAGGCCCGCTTCCTTCAGCGCGAGGTGCTGGAGGGGCCACGGGGCAGGCAGGAGTACGGGATCCACGCCGCGAGCCCGATCCTGGACGCGAAGCGCTTCGAACTCCTCGTGGGTGGGCGCACGCTGCCGATCATCGCCTCCGGAGAGATCCCGAGCCGCGCGGCCGCTGCGGGCGCGGCCCCTGCGCTCCTCGCGGGACGCTGGGAGGATAGCGATGCCGACCGCCGCTGGGCGGAGCCCACCCACGCGGAGCTGCTCCGCCAGATTGACCACTTCCACCTGCCTGCCGGGGAAACCGCGCGCGACTCGACCTGGGCGGAGTGGCACTACTTCAACGTGGTGCTGGATGCCAACCGCTGGGTCTACCTCACTTTCATGGTGGGCGGGCGGATGTCGGTGCCGGGGGAGTGGGGCGGGCGCCTGCTCCTGACCATCCGCGGGGCCGACGGTACGCACCGCTCGCTCGTGCGCGACCTGCCCGGCGCGGTGGTGCGCTTCGACACCGCATCCCCCGACCTCCGCTTCGGAGACGATTCGTACGTCCGCCTGGAGGGCGCCGTGTACCACGTCGTTGCGCGGCTTCCCGGCGCGAGCGTGGAGCTGCGCGTGCACCCCGCACCCCGCCGCTACTTCCCGCCCGCGGACCTCGGGGGGCGAACCCTCACCTCCGGCTACGTCGTACCCGCCCTCTACGCCCGCGCGGAGGGTACCCTCTGCCTCCCCGCCTGTGAGCCGGTAAGCGGAGCGCAGGCGTACCACGATCACAACTGGGGCACCTGGCGCGACGTGTCGTGGGAGTGGGGCGCGGCCTCAGACGAGCGATTCTCCCTCCTCTATGGCGTCGTACGCGGCGAAGACACTCCGGACCAGGGGCTCTTCGCGTACCTGGTCGATGGCAGCGGCCCCGTCGGCATCTTCCGGCCGCGCGCGATCCGCACGACCGAGGAGCAGACCGTACGCGTCTCCGGCCGCGACCTGCGCGTGCCCCGCCGCCTCGCCTTCGACGACCCGCGGCGCGGGCTCGACGTTACCATCGACATAGACGCCGCCCACGTCACCGACCTGCAGCGAGAGCGTGCCCGCTACTTCGTGCAGATGCGCGGAGTGGCACGCGTGGTGGAGCGTGGGCGCGAGGTGGGCCGGCTTCCCGGCTTCTTCGAGACGTACGTGGATTGAGCCTGCGGCTTCAACCTCGGAACGGGCCGGTGCCCTCCGCATCCGGGTAGCAGTTTCAAGGATCCTGAAAAACTGATACACGCTTTGTATCTAGGCGTTGTTCTTGCATCTATATGTCTCTACTTAATCGCGGACCGCTGAAGCGCGGGTCGGTACGGCTGATCCGGTGAGCCCGGGAACACCTTTTCTCGTGAGCTGCCGGTGCCGGTCGGGAATGCACGAGAGAAATCCGAACCGGAATTCGTGACGTACCCATAGTATCCGCGCAATCCAGCGGATTTCGGAACCCTTTCCAGGAGGTACGCATGACTCGCGGAACCAACACGGGCGAGAAGGAGCTTGAGTTCCTTGCTCGCCTCGCCCAACCGACCGGTCGAAGGACTTTCCTCAAGTGGTCGGGACTGTCCTTTGCTGTGGTGGCGGCCGGCTGCAGCGACAACCGTCTTCTGCAACCCGACGGTGAAGCTCGCCGTCAGGAGCACGACGGCACCATCAGCCTCGGCACGGGCGACGAGGCGGTGCTCAACTATGCGTACGTTCTCGAGCAGCTCGAGGCGGCGTTCTTTGTTCAGGTCATGGCGGCGGCCCGGAACGGAACCCTTAACCTTCAGCCGCGCGAGTTCCTGGTGCTCGACGACCTGCGCAAGCATGAGCTGATCCACCGCGAGTTCTACGCCACGGCGATCCCCGCACTCGGTCTCACGGCGATCCCGGAACTCGAGTTCGATTTCGTGTTGGGTGGCGCCGGTGTGGATTTTAGCAGCCGCGAGAGCGTGCTCGTCACAGCGGCGGTGCTCGAGGACCTCGGCGTTTCAGCTTATAACGGCGCGGCCCAACTGATCCAGAATCTCGCGATCCTCGCGGTCGCCGGGAAGATCGTTTCCAACGAGGCGCGTCACGCTTCGGCGGTCCGCGACCTCGTCGAGACCGCTGGCTTCGGCGGCCAGAACGGGCGCCGGCAGTTCTTCGCCGGCCGGATGATGTCGACCACGGTCACGGAATCCACCTCCCTCGGGACGGCGACCGCGATGGTCACCGGCTTCGGACAGCCGGATCCCGCCGCCGGCGTGCTCGGTGGCGTGCTCGAACAGAACGGGCTCGACTTGTTCCGTGTGCCCGCGCAGATCCTGCCCCTGGCGGCTCCGTTCATTGTGGGCGCCGAAAACCTTGATGCCAGCGGGTTGCCCACCCCCGGCTTCACCGGCTAAAGAAAGGAGCCATATATCATGGACAACATCAACGAGCAGGTTCTATTCGACGCTCTCGGCGATCCCGAGGCCCTTGACAAAGCGCTCTCGCGCCGTCAGGCGTTTGGTAGTATGGGTGGATGGGGGAAGAAGCTGGCGTTGGCGTCGGTGCCCTTCGGGCTCGCCGCGCTGACCCGCGAGGCGTTCGCGCAGCAGGCGTTCACCGATACGGTAGTCAACGCGCTCAACTTCGCCCTTACTCTCGAGCGGCTCGAAGCCGAGTTCTACTCGATGGTCCTGGCCAGCGGCGTGGTGCCGCAGGCGGACCGCGGGATCTTCGAGCTGATCACCGCCAACGAGATCGCGCACCGCGACTTCCTCGAAGGGCTTCTCGGCGCGCAGGCCGCCCGTCGCCCGCAGTTCGACTTCACCGTGGGCGGAACGCTCGACCCGTTCAACGACTACCCCACAACCCTGATCCTTACGCAGGGCTTTGAGGACGCCGGCGTCCGGGCCTATAAAGGCCAGCTTGGCGCGCTGCAGGGGAACGCCGTGGCTCTCACGATGGGCGCCCGGATCCACTCGGTCGAGGCGCGGCAGGCCTCGCTGGTCCGCCGCCTTCGCGGCGAGCGCGTCGCTCCCGCCAATGTGGAGGCGGGACCGTGGAAGGGATGGCCCGGACAGCCGCTGGTCGACCAGCAGGCGGCGCCGTTCATCTCCGCGATTTACGCGGGCGAGGACAACGTGGTGCACGCCGGTGTAAACGTCGCTACGCTTGCAGCGGCGCTCACGGGTGATGAGGCGATCGACAACCCGATGGTCGCGGCGCAGGAAGCCTTCGACGAGCCGCTTGGCTTGCGCGAAGTTCTCGCCATTGCCGGGATGTTCGGGCAGCGCTAAACGCAACGGGGTTCCGTCGCTTCGGCCTCGCGCCGGAGCACGCCGGAGCCACGCACACTGTAGCTTTCTCCGGGCATAAGGCCCGGACTCACGATCTACCACGGAGGAAAAATGTACGAGAAACCCTCTCTCGAGCGGTTCGGCACCTTCCGCGATTTGACGCAAATCGGCGCAGCAGCGGGCGACGATATCAGCGCGGTGTTCGGGCTGGCCGCAGGCTGCAACCCGAACACGACGGATCCGGACTTCGCGTGCGACCGGTACTAGCTTCACAGTAGGACCCGGTAGGCCGGGCTCAGCCGCGGAAGGAATGCGGCTGAGCCCGAATTTCAGAACAGCCCCTTCCCCGCGCTCTACCTCTTCCTTCCCATGAGCGGTATCGTCGGCCTCTTCTCTACTCCCGGTTCCGTCCCGGATACGATTCTCCGCGCGGTGCTGGAAGGCGTCGGCGCGCGCGGCGGCGAGAGCGCGGGCACCTGGCGTGAAGGCCCCGCCGCGCTGGGCGTGTCGCGGTTCGCATGGGAAACGGCACCGGGGCTGGCCGGACCGGCCGAAGTCGCCGACGAACCGGAGCTGGCCGTCGCGGCAGACGCATCGCTGTACTATCGAGATGACCTCCGCCGTTCCCTCGCCGCGGCGGGCGTACCGATCCGCGGAGATACGGCCGCGCACCTGATCGCCGCGGCGTACCGCGCGTGGGGCGAACGCTGCGCGGAACAGCTGGAAGGCGACTTCGCGTTCGTAGTGTGGGACAAGCGGGCGCGGCGGGCGTTCTGCGCGCGGGATTTCGGTGGCAAGCGCCCGCTGTTCTACGCACACGCCGCGGACGCGTGGGTGGTGGCGTCCACCATCGGGGCGGTGCTCGCGCACCCCGGCTGCCCGCGCGAGTTGAACCTCGCGGCCGTCGCCGCGGACGCGGCCGGGCTGTTCGCCAGCGAGGCGGAAACCGTGTACCGGGCGGTCTCCGTGCTGCCTGGCGGCTACAGCCTGATACTGGCTGGCGGCGAGGCGCGCGCATGGCGGCACTGGATGCCGCCGCCCGCGCGGGAGCGCTCAACCGTTCCATTTGCGGCCGCCGCCGAAGAGCTGCGCGCGCTGCTGATCGCGGCGACGCGAGCGCGTATGCCCGCCTCCGGCACCCCGTGCGTGTGGCTGAGCGGCGGGTGGGATTCCACCGCGGTCTTCGGCACAGGCGAACAGGGGCTGCGCGAGCGGGGCGACGGCAGCCACCTGCGCGCGGTCTCCCTCAGCTTCCCGCCCGGCGACCCGGGGCGCGAGGACGAGCTGATCCAGTCCGTGGTCGACCACTGGGGGAGCCCGGTGCGCTGGATCGAGATCGACGAGATCCCCGTGCTCGCCGAGCCGCAGCTGCGGGCCGCGGCGCGCGATGAGCCCTTTGCCCACGCCTTCGAGATGCCAAACCGCGCGCTCGCCGCGGCCACCCGCGCCGCCGGTTCGCGTGTCGCCTGGGACGGGGTGGGCGGCGATCAGCTGTTCCAGGTGTCGAACGTCTACCTCGCGGACCTGCTACGGACGGGGCGGTGGCGCAGCCTGGCGCGCGAGTGGAAGGCGAAGGGGCTCGCGGGGAGCGGAGCCCGCACCTTCTTCCGCTGGGCCGTGCAGCCCAACCTGCCGCCTCCGCTGCTGAGTGCGGCCGCCCTGCTGCGCGGTGGGCGCCCGCTGCTCGGCCACCTGGAGCGCCCGTTCCCCACCTGGATGAAGGCGGATTTCGTCCGCGCCCACGGCCTCGTGGAGCGCGACCGCATCCACACGCCGCCCCTTCGCGGGGGGAGCCGGGCCGCGTATGAGACCCATTGGTACCTCACGCACCCGTACTTTCCACGGGTGTTCGGCGTGGTGGCGGATCTGGCGCTGCGCGAAGGCGTAGAGCTGCGCTCGCCGCTCTACGACCGGCGTGTGATCGAGTTCGCGCTCAGCCGGCCGCGGAACGAGCGGGCGGAAGGCCCGGAGACCAAGCGCCTGCTGCGGCATGCGGTGCGCGGCTTGCTGCCGGATTCCCTGCTGGCGCCGCGCACTGTACGCACGGGTGTCAGCGGCGGCTATCTGGACCGCTCGCTACGCAGCCGTCACGCCGAGCTGATCGAGCACACGCTCGCCGCGCCGCTGCGGCTGGCGGAACTCGGCATGGTGGATGCAGACGCGCTTCGGCGAGGGTGGCGCCACTACCGGCAGCGCGGCGGGGGCGCGCTCGGGGTCAATGTCTTCTTCGCTCTCCAGGCAGAGCTCTGGCTGCGCGCGCGGCTCGGCAACGACAGCGGCACACACATGCGCGACGCGGCCGCGCAGGCTTCTTTGAACCTTTCAACGTCTGCGGCTCACCCATGAAAACTCATCGCACCCCGCTGCTCTCGCTCCTCGTCGTCGCACTTCTGATCGCCGGCTGCGACCGCAGCCCCGTAGAGCCGGAGCCCGTCGATCCGGAACCCACCACGAGCTTCACCTACAGCGGCGACCGCTCGGGCTCGTTTCAGGTGCGGGGAACTACGATGCTGCCGTCCAGCGGTGAGCTTCCCTACGCCACCTGGACGGCGGGGTTGCGTACCGAAAACGGAACGCTGGCCGTTGCGGCGCTGCGGGCGGGAGACACCCCCATGGCCGACGCGTTTGTGCTGGCGCTCCACCGGATCTCCACCCCCGGCACCTACACCATAACCCGGAATTCGGAGTGTCGGCTGGACACCCCCACAAGCTGCGCCGTGGGAACCCTGAACTTCGGTGTTGACTGGTTCAACCGGTCCGTCGCGCCCGCCGCGTCGTACATGATCGAAGCGGGCAGCGTGACCGTCACCTCGATCGATGCGGACCGGATCCGCGGTACCTTCGTGGCGAGTACCCGGCCCACCTCCACCGGCAACGCGACGCTTTCCCTCACCAGTGGCAGCTTCGACGTTCCCATCGTGCGTACGGAGGCTGCCCGGCCCGCATCGCTAGGCACGCTGCAGCTGTGGCCCCACGGCTGGTGACCCGCATTGCCCGGCAAGCATGCTACTTTCCACCCTGGTAAAACTTCGAGATAGGACCTCAACAGGGGAATGCCGGGCCCCGGCACTGGGCACTGGGCAACCCGGCGACCGGTTCCTGAACCAACGGGGTGTTTTGAGCGAGAAGATCATCGTCATCGGCGCCTCCGCGGGTGGGGTGGAGGCGCTGATCTAACTGGTGCGCGGCCTCTCCGCCGACCTGCCGGCGGCGGTGTGCGTCACGCTGCACGTGCCGGCGCACTGAGTGAGTGCGCTCCCCCAGATCCTGAGCCGCAACGGTCCGCTGCCCGCCCGCCACCCGGCCGACGGAGAGCGGATCGAGCCGGGGCAGATCTACATTGCGCCGCCGGACCATCACCTCGTCGTGAAGCGCGGCCATCTCAGCCTGGCTCGCGGGCCGAAGGAGAACAGCGCGCCACCAGCCGTCGACCCGATGTTCCGCACCGCGGCGCGCGCCTATGGGCCGGGCGTGATCGGCGTAGTGCTCACGGGCACGCTTGATGACGGCACGGCGGGGCTGATGCTGGTAAAGCGGCTGGGCGGTACGGCTGTCGTCCAGGAACCCACCGAGGCGCTGTACGCCGGCATGCCGGGCAGCGCGGCCCGGAACGTGGACGTCGACCACGTTCTCCCCCTTGCCGGGATCCCCTCCTGTCTGGTCCGTCTCGCCCGCCAACCGGTAGATGCGTTCGCGGCATTCAACCCCGGGGAAGACACCCCGGACACACCGGATATTGCGGAGAAGATCCCGATGACGACCCAGCCGAGCGAAGAACCTGGCAGTGTCCCATCCGGCTTCGGCTGCCCCGAATGCGGCGGCGCGCTCTGGGAGAAGGATGCGGATGGGTTCCGGCGCTACCGCTGCCGGGTCGGCCACGGGTACACGGGCGAGGGGCTGATGGTTGAGCAGGCGGAGAAGCTGGAGCAGGCGCTCTGGACGGCGCTGCGCGGAGGCGGCTCGCCCACCGCGGGCGCGTTCTCAGCCATCCGGCGACGAGCCGGCCACCAGCCGCACCAGTGCCGGGCCGATCTCGCCGAGGGGGAGTACATAGTCCGCGCTCCCGGTTTCCACCGCAGCGTGCGGCATCCCGCCCGCCGAGCGAGGCCGCCATCACCACGAGGTCGAACGCCGAGCCGGTGCAGCGGGCCGCGCATGATGCGGGTTCGGACACGGGTTCCTTCCTGAAGAGGCAAACACACCGCGGGCGCGCCTGTACGATGCTAATATGCTGGTGTAAGTGGCGTCGCGACAGTACTATGTTATGCGTATGGAAATCGGCGCACTCCCCGGTGCTCCACGGTACTCCGCGGATGGGAATAGATGACCGAGTTCGATGATCTCCAGCGCCAGATCGGATCGCTGCGCCGCTGTCTCGGTGAGCTGAACGACGGCGCCACCGATAGCTGGCTGGAGACCTCGCCCCTGGTCAGGGAGACGCTGGAGGAGCTCGGCACCACGATCGAGGAGCTGACGGTCAGCCAGGAGCATCTCCGGGTCGCCAACGAAGAGCTCGCCCTCTCGCGCCACGCGATCGAGCAGGAGCACGAGCGGTACCGGGACCTCTTCGATTCCGCTCCGGAAGCCTACGTGGTTACGGACCGGTTCGGTACGATCCGCGAGGCGAACCGGGCCGCGGCCACACTTTTCGGCATTGAGGGCCGGTGGCTGGTGGGGAAGCCGCTGACGGTGTACACGGCGGATGACGACCGGGCCGCGCTGCACTCCTGGCTCGCCCGGCTCCCGGAAGAGAATCCCATTGAAGAGCGCTATATCGATATCTGTCCGCGCGGCGGCGTCACGGTGCCGGTCGCGGTCACGGTGTCGGTGGTGTGCGATCGCGAGGGCGAAGTGACCGGCCTGCGCTGGCTGATCCGCGATGTGAGCGAGCGGAAGCGGGCGGAGGCGCAGGCCCGGCAGCTCGCCGAGGAGCAGGTAGCCCGCGACGAAGCGGAAGCCGCCAACCGCGCGAAGTCCGACTTCATGGCCGTAATGTCGCATGAACTGCGAACTCCGCTCACCGCAATCATCGGGTATTCGGAGCTCATGGCGATGGGGATCCCCGAACCGCTCCCGAAGGCCGCATCCGCCCAGGTATCGCGCATCGACCAGGCCGCCCACCACCTGCTGCAGCTGATCGAGGAGATCCTCGCTTTCGAGCGGCTTAACGCGGGACGCGACCCGGATCGGCGCGAGGCGTGCGACCTCGTGGAGCTGGCGAGCGAGGCCGTTTCCTTTGTATACCCACTAGCCGAGCGGAAGGGGCTACCGATCCGCACCGATCTGCCCGAGGCCCCGCTGCCCGCGCACACGGACCACCGCAAGGTGCGCCAGGTGCTCGTCAACCTGCTCTCCAACGCGGTGAAGTTCACGGCCGAGGGCGAGGTGGCGCTGCAGCTCGCGGTTGAGGCGGATCACGCTGTCTTTCGCGTGCGCGACACCGGGGTCGGGATCGCCGCGAGCGACCAGAAGAAAATCTTCGAACCCTTCTGGCAGGTGGAGCAGGGAAATACCCGGCAGGTCGAAGGCACGGGCCTCGGGCTCGCCATCTCGTCGCAGATCGTCAGCCGGCTGGGAGGCGAGCTGCGCGTCGAGAGCACGGTCGGGCAGGGAACCACCTTCCTTATGCGCCTCCCACTGCGGGCAGACGCGGGGGGCGAGCCGCAGGTCGATGCGCCGGACGCGGCCTGAGGATGGGTGCCACAGCCGGCGCGGCGAGCACGACGCTTGCGAATGAACATACATTAGACGACATTCTTTGGTAGCCCTTTTCCCTGCCGGCGCGTTTCGAGCCCATCGTGCCTGGTGGTGGTAGCTACCTCCCGTCGCGACGCACGCCGCCCACTCGATGAGTCAAGATACTACTGCGGAGCCCGAGGCGCACCGCGCCTTCGAGCTGCTGCTCGAGTACCTGAAGCTGCAGCGCGGCTTCGACTTCACCGGCTACAAGCGCGCCGGCCTGACGCGCCGCGTGCGCAAGCGCATGGCCGAGGTCGGGATGGACGACTATGAGCGCTACCAGGAGTAGCTGGAGCTGCACCCGGAGGAGTACGTCCACCTCTTCAACACCGTGCTCATCAACGTCACCGGCTTCTTCCGCGATCCCGATGCCTGGGAGACTCTGAAGACGGAGATCCTCCCGCAGATCCTGGAGCGGAAGCGGAACGGGGCGCCAATCCGGGTCTGGAGCGCGGGGTGCTCCACGGGCGAGGAGGCGTATAGATTGGTGATGGTGCTCGCCGAGATGCTGGGCTGGGAAGAGTTCCGGGCGCGGGTCAAGATCTACGCGACGGATATGGACGAGCCCGCCCTCGCCGAGGCGCGTAGCGCGAGCTACGGCGAAAAGAGCATCGAGACGATCCCGCCGCACCTGCTCAAGCGCTACTTCGAGCAGGTGGGCGGCCGCTACGTGTTCCGCCCCGAGCTGCGGCGCTGCGCCATCTTCGGCCGTAACAACCTCGCGCTGGACGCGCCGATCTCGCACCTGGATCTGCGTGTGCGCCGCAACACGCTCATGTACTTCAATGCCGACGCCCAGAACCGGATCCTGGCCCGGTTCCACTTCGCGCTGAACCCGGGCGGGATCCTCTTCCTGGGCCGCGCCGAAATGCTGCTCACGCGCAGCAGCGTCTTCACCCCGGTGGATCTTCCGTCGCGCATCTTCACCAAGGTGCCGAAAACCTCGTTGCGCGAGCGCCTGATGCTCGCGTCGGAGGGCGAGGTGCGGACCGCAAACGAGAACAAGGAGGTGGAGCCGCATGGAAAGCTCCCTCTCCACGAAGCGGCGCTGGACGCCGTGCCGGTCGCCCACGAAAGCCTGGAGGCAGCGTACGAGGAGCTGCACTCCACCAGCGAGGAACTGGAGACGACCAACGAGGAGCTGCGCCGCCGCACCGATGAACTCAACCGGGTCAGCGGCTACATGGCCTCCATCCTCGCCAGCATGCAGACCGGCGTGGTGGTGCTCGACAACGATCTGCGCGTTCAGCTCTGGAGCGACCGCGTCGAGGAACTGTGGGGCGTGCGACCCGGCGAAGCCGAGGGAGAGGCGTTCTTCGAGCTTGACATCGGTCTCCCCCTGGACCGGCTCCGTGGCCCGGTTCGCGGCTGCCTCGATGGCAAGCAGAGCGAAGAAATCGTGGTCGAAGCCACCAACCGACGCGGACGTGCATTCCAGTGTCGCGTGAGCTGCGCGCAGCTGCTGGATGCGAAGACCGAGCTGCAGGGCATCATCATCCTCATGGAGGAGTGGCAAATTCCGGAGCGCGCCCCATGAGCGAAGTGCCGATGGGAAGCGCGCACCCGGCACGTACGAGTTCTCTGCTCGAGCACTTGGAGGAGGCACGCCAGCGGATCGCTCACCTACACCGGATCTCGCTGGCGGATTCCTCGGCAGAGGAGACACAGACCCTCTTCCAGGAGATGCTGGAACAGCTCTACACCTTGCTGGAGGAGCTCCGTGTAGGTGAGGAGGAGATGCGTAATCAGAACGAGGCGCTGGCGGTTTCACAGGAGCAGCTCGCCGCGGAGCGGGAGCGCTACCGCGTCCTGTTCGACCTGGCACCGCTCGCCTACCTGGTGACCGACCCGGCGGGCGTGATCCGCAAGGTGAACCACGCGGCCGGGCTCCTGCTGAACGTGGACCCGAAGTGGCTGGAGGGGAAGCCGCTGCTCACCCGGGTGGCCGCGGACGACCGCCGGCGCTTCCACGCCCTGCTCTCCGCGGTGGCACGGAAGGGAAGGGTAGAGGGATTCGAGCTGCAGGTACTGCTCCGCGACGGCACGGCGATCCCCGTCTCTCTCACCGTCGCGGTGAAGCCGCCCGAGCTCGGCGGGCTCCTCTGGGTGATGCACGGCCTGACCGAGCGCCTGCAGGCGGAGGAGCGCGGCAGGCAACTCGCGGCCGAGCAGGGCGCGCGCGCCGAAGCCGAGGAGGGCCGCGCGCGCATCGTCAACATCCTGGAGAGCATCTCCGACGCGTTCGTGTCGATAGACGATCAGGCGCGCATCACCTACATGAACCGGCGCGCGGAACAGCTTCTGAATCATCCGCGCGAGGAGCTGCTCGGCCAGATCGTGTGGCAGGCCATTCCGGATCTGATCGGCTCCACTTTCCACCGCGAGTACCGGCGAGCAGTAGGCGAGGGGGTGCCGGTCGCCTTCGAGGAGTTCTACGCCCCGCTGAAAGCGTGGGTTGAGATGCACGCCTTCCCCACCGCGGAGGGTCTTACCGTCTACTTCCGCAACATCACGGCTCGAAAACACGCCGAGGCGAGACAGCGGCTCCTCGCCGAGGCCAGCGACGCGCTCTCCGCCTCCATCGACTACCAAGAGACCCTGAGTGCGGTGGCGCAGCTGGCCGTTCCCGGGCTGGCCGATTCGTGCATCCTCTACGTCCTGGGCGAGAACGGGGATATCCAGCGCGCGAGGGCGGTCCATACCGATCCCGCTGGCAACGAGCTGCTGCAGCAGGTGCTCCGCCAGCCCGCTCCGGAAGTTACCTCCTCCACCAGTCCGGTCGCGCGGGTGCTGCGCACGGGGAGAGCCGAGCTGATCGAGGAGGAGTCCGACGCGTTCTACCAAGCAGTCGCCACCAGCGCCGAGCATCTGGACCTCCTGCGCGAGCTCGACGTCCGCTCGACGATCATCGCTCCCCTGGTGTCGCGCGGCCGCACTTTCGGCGCGCTCGGACTGAGCTGTACGGACGCGCGCGACAGCTACACCCGGGCGGAGCTGGAGTTGGCCGTCGAATTCGCGGCCCGCGCGGCGCTGGCGATCGACAACGCGTGGCTGTACCACATCGCGCGCGAAGCGGCGCGGGCAAGGCAGGAGACGCTGCACGTCGTCTCGCACGATCTGCGCAACTCGCTCAACGCCATGCTGCTGCACGTAGACCTCATGCTCCACAACATGCCCGACGTGGAGCGCCGCGCACGGGGACGGAACCAGGTAAAGGCGATCCAGCGCTCCGCGGAGCAGATGCACCGGCTCGTGCAGGACCTGCTGGACGCCGAAAGCATCGAGGCCGGCCGGCTCGCCGTCTCTCCGGTGTGCAGCAGGGTCGCCCCCTTTCTGCACCATGGGATCGAGATGCTGAAGCCCATGGCCGACGCGAAGTCGATCACGCTGCACCTCGCGGTCGAGCCCAACCTTCCCCCCGTATCCGCCGATCACGACCGGATCATGCAGGTGATCGGCAACATCCTCGGCAACGCGCTCAAGTTCAGCGCTCCCGGCGCGCAGGTCACCGTCGGCGCCGCATTGATCGCCCCGCCCGGCGAGGTGTGGTTCCGGGTGGAGGATACCGGACCCGGAATCGCGGCGGCGGACCTGCCGCGCGTGTTCAATCGGTACTGGCAGGCGCAGCGCGGCACCCACGCCGGGGGCGGCAC
>JACDHR010000309.1 GCA_013820915.1 Gemmatimonadota bacterium | reverse complement strand
ACTTTCGTACTCGTATTTCAACGTACTTGTTGTTCCCGCCGCCGCCGTGTACTATCCCCACGTTCCGGTAGGCAGCCCCGATACCCTCGCGGAGGACCGATGGCGAACATCCCGCAGGATCTTCTATACACGGCCGAGCACGAATACCTGAAGCGCACCGACGAGGAGGGCGTCTTCCTCGTCGGGATCACGGACTACGCGCAGGGCGAGCTCGGCGACATCGTCTTCGTGGAGCTTCCCAAGGCGGGCGAGAGCTTCGACCGAATGGCGGTGTTCGGCACGATCGAGGCGGTCAAGGCCGTCTCCGAACTCTTCTCTCCTCTTGCGGGTGAGATCGTGGCGGTCAACGAAGCGCTGGACGCAAACCCGGCGCTCGTCAACTCCGACCCATACGGCGACGGGTGGATGATCAAGCTGCGTCTCGACGACCCCTCCGAGATCGAGGGGTTGATGGACGCCTCCGCGTACGAGCAGCACGTGGGCTGACGCAATTCTCCGAAGGAGGTACTCCCGTACTTTCGTACTTTCGTACTTTCGTACTCCGGTTCTTTGACGTTCCGTCTTCTGGACACCCCGGCCGCCCCCGGCGCGTGGAACATGGCGCTGGACCGAGCGCTCCTGGAGGGCGTGCGGGGCGGCGCTCCGCCCGTGCTACGCTTCTACCGTTGGACGCCCGCCTGCCTCTCGCTGGGGTGCCACCAGCCGGCGCGCGATGCCTACGATCCGGATGCACTCCGCGCCCGCGGTCTCGACGTCGTACGCCGCCCCACGGGCGGGCGCGCGGTGCTGCACGACCGCGAGCTCACCTACTCGGTCGTCGTGCCCGACCGGGCGCTTGGTGGCCCGCGCCCGTGCTATGCCGCCGTGAACCGGGCACTACTGCGGGGGCTGCAACGCCTCGGTGTGGCGGCCACGCTGCAGCCGCGCTCCGGCGGCAGGGCGCCGGCTCCCTCGCTCGTCCCCTGTTTCCGCGATCCCGCCGAAGGCGAGATCGTCGCCGGCGGACGCAAGCTGGTGGGGAGCGCACAGGTCCGGGAAGGCGGGGTTCTCCTGCAGCACGGCTCGCTGCTGCTGGAGGGAGACCAGGCCGCGGTGCGGGAACTGCTCCGCCGACCGCCCCAGCTGGACGCGGGAGAGCGGGCGACCGTGCTCCGTGATTTCCGCGATCCGCTCCCCTCATGGGAGGAGTTGACGACAGCGTTGATCGCGGGATGGGAGGAGGAGCTGGGCTGCAGGCTGCAGCGGACGGAGCCATCACCTGCCGAGGCCGAACGCGCGCGTGAACTCAACGTGCACTATGCGGATCCGGCATGGACCTGGCGGTATTGAGCCGCCGTCAAGGCGGGCTCCTCCGCGGGAATCGGACTTGCCCATTAGCGAGAACGGGTTGTATGATGGCGGGTCCGCATCTTCACCGAGCACGGGATTCACCTATGCGTCTGACCTCGACCGGCAGGGCTTACCTCGTGGCCGTTCTCGCTCTCGTGCTCGCCGCATGCGGTGGCGATCGCACGGGCGCGGGTGGCGAGATCGGAGACCCCGCACCCGGCGGCACCGCGATCGTGGCGGTAACCAGTGACTTCCAGGCGTTCAACCCCGTCACGAACACCGCGATCATAACCGATGAGGTGAACAAGTTCATGCTGTTCACCCCTCTCGTGCAGTATGGCGAAAACGCCGAGATCGTTCCTTACCTGGCCGAGTCCTGGGACCTGGACGAGCAGGGGGTGACCTTCCGCCTGCGTGACGACGTGAGCTGGCACGATGGGCAGCCGGTGACGGCCGAGGACGTGAAGTTCACCTTCGACCTCGCAAAGAACCCCGAGGCCGCATCGCTCCTGGAGTCCGCGTACCTCACGATGGTGCGCTCCGCCACCGTGATCGACCCGCGTACGATCCGCTTCGACTTCGTTGCTCCCCACGCTCAGCCGCTCGACGCATTCTGGTGGGCTCCCGTGCCGCGACACGTGCTGCAGGGCGTGGCACCGGGCGAACTCGCCCAGCACGGCTTCAACCGTCAACCGGTGGGGAGCGGCCCCTTCCGCTTCGTCTCCTGGGATGCGGGGCAGGCGGTGACCCTCGAGGCGAATGACCAGTTCCCGCAGGCACTGGGTGGGCGGCCGATGCTGGAGCGGGTGGTCTTCCGCGTGATCCCCGAGTCCACGACGCGTCTCACTGAGCTCCTGACCGGCGCGATCGACGTCAATTATACCGTGGCGCCCGACGAAGCTCAGCAGGTGGAGGGGCAGCGGAACGTGGAGCTGCGAAACTTCGCGGGGCGTGAGTTCCTCTATGTGGGGTGGAACAACGAGCGGGAACCGTTCCGCGATCCGCGCGTGCGCCAGGCCCTCGGCATGGCGATCGACCGGCAGGGCCTCATCAATGCGCTGATGTTCGGCTATGCGGAGCCGGCGGCGGGGATGGTGCCGACGTGGAGCCCGCTCCACCCCGACGTAGACGCGATCGGTCACGACCCGGCCGGGGCGCAGCGCCTGCTCGCGGAGGCCGGCTGGCGGGACACGGACGGGGACGGGATCGTGGACCGCAACGGCCAACCGCTACGCTTCACGCTGATGACCTCCGAGAACCGGCTGCGCCAGGACATCGCCACCGTCCTCCAGCAGCAGCTACGGAGGGTCGGGGTAGAAGTGCAGGTTCGCTTCATGGAGTTCCAGACGCTGCTTCAGCAGCACCGCGGCCGCGATTACGATGCCGCGTTGGCCGGGTGGACGCTGGACAACTTCAAAGTCGATCCCACTCCGCTGTTCTCCTGCGAGCAGGCGCGGCGGGAGGGCTCTCCCAACCGCGCCGGCTACTGCAACCCGGAAGCGGACCAGCTCATGATGGCAGGGCTGCGCGAGACCGACGCGGGGAGCGCCCGTCAGACATGGGCGGACTTCACCCGCGTCCTTCAGCGGGATCAACCGATCACCTTCCTCTTCTGGACCGAGGATCTGGCAGGGATCGGCCCGCGGGTTCAGCAGGTCGAGACGGACGCCCGCGGGCGGCTGGTGAATGTCGCGCAGTGGTGGATCCCGGAGAACCGCCGGCGTTGACCCGATCCAAACACCCCCGGAACACAGCGAGGGTCCCGGGGGTGTTTAGTGCGAAGCCCGTACATCGCGTCTCCTGCAACAGATCCAGATGAAGCAACCGATCGTTTCTTTTCTCGCTTTTTCCCTGTTCGCTCTTGCCGCGTGCGGCGGCCGCGGCCCCGTGGTCGATGACGATGCCGCCGCGAACGTGCCGGAGGAGCAGCGCTACGGCGGGACGGCTGTCGTCTCGCAGATCGGCGATATCCCGGACGTGAGCCCACTGACCTCCACGGACCACACGGCCAGCCAAATCCAGCAGTTCGTGCTGTTCATGCCGCTACTCGCCTACGACGAGAACTTCGAGCCGATCCCCCGGCTCGCCCGCTCGTGGGAGGTGAACGCGGACACCTCACTGCTCACCTTCCACCTGCGCGACGACGTCTTCTGGCACGACGGGGTGAAGACGACCGCGCAGGACGTGAAGTTCTCGTACGATATGGCGCGCGACCCGAATACGGGATTCCCGAACACGGCGTTCTGGACGAACTACGGCGAAGCGGAAGCCGTCGACTCGTTCACCTTCCGCATCCGGATGCGCTCCCACGCCGAGTTCCTGGACCCGTGGCGCGCGTTCTCGCCGGTGCCCCGGCACATCCTGGAGGGTACCGCCGCGGCACAGCTGCGCACCCATCCATTCGGCACTCGCAGCCCTCTCGGCAACGGGCCGTTTCGCTTCGTCTCCCGCCAGGACCAGCAGAGCTGGACGTTCGAGGCGAACCCGGATTTCCCGGCCGAGCTCGGCGGCCGCCCGTACCTCGACCGGATCGTGTACCGTTCGATTCCCGAGCCAACGACGCAGCTCACCGAGCTGCTTACGGGCAATGTGGACTATTACATCCAGCCGCCCGCGGAGCAGGCTCAACGGATCGAGTCGGACCGGAGAGTGCGCCTGGGCTCGTTCGATGATCGGGCGTTCGTCCTGATCGGATGGAACCAGCGCCGGCCGCTCTTCGAAGATGCGCGAGTGCGACGGGCGCTCACCATGGCGATCAACCGCCCGGCGATCATCGAGGGCGTGCTCTACGGCTACGGGTCCGTCTCCAACTCCACCGTGCCTCCATTCTACTGGCAGTACGACGCACAGGCAGGCGACGACCTGGCGTACGATCCGGAGGCGGCGCGCCGCCTCCTGGCCGAGGCCGGGTGGACGCCCGGGCCGGATGGCACGCTGCGCAACGCCGAGGGGCAGCCCTTCCGCTTCACGGTGCTCACGAATCAGGGGAATCAGGTCCGCGCCGACATCGCCGAAATCGCGCAGTCGGACCTGCGCCGGATCGGGGTCGACATGCAGATCCAGATCTCGGAGTGGGGCACCATGCTCGACCGCATCAACACGCCGACCCGCCGTGACTTCGACGCCGTCCTCATCGGCTGGGTCACGGAGTTCCGCATCGACGACCGCGACCTCTTCCACTGTGACAAACGCGACGAGCCGTATCAGTGGGTAGGGTACTGCAACCCCGAAGTCGACCGTCTGCTGGATAGCCTGCCGCAGATCGTGGACCGCGACGCGGCTCTGCCCCAGTGGCAGCAGTATCAGCGCCTGATCGCGCGCGACCAGCCCTACACGTTCATCTACTTCCAGGAGAGGCTGCGCGGCACCAGCGCGCGGATCCAGAATGTGAACCCCGACGCCCGCGGCGACTGGGTCGGCGCCGAGCGGTGGTGGATCCTCCCGGACCAGCGCGGGCGCGCACAACCTCAGACAGCTCAGCAATGATGATGACGGCTGGATCTCTCGCGTGGGGCCGGCAGCCCGGCCGCTGCCACACGCTTTGCCGGAGCGCCGCATGATCCTATATCTGCTGCGCCGCGTGCTCGGCGCGATCCCGCTTCTGCTCGGGATCCTCACGCTGATCTTCTTCATCATTCACCTCGCCCCGGGTGATCCGATGGCGAGGTACTTCAACCCGAACGTCAGCCCCGAGGTCATCGAGCAGATGCGCCGCAACCTGGGGCTCGATCAGCCGCTGCACATCCAGTACTTTCGCTGGCTGTCCGCGTTCCTGCGCGGCGACTTCGGTT
>JACDHR010000308.1 GCA_013820915.1 Gemmatimonadota bacterium | reverse complement strand
GGCGCAACAGATGGTGGAAGAGGGCGCGGATCTGATCGACGTCGGAGGCGAGTCGACCCGTCCGGGCGCGGCTCCGGTGGAGCCCGCGGTGCAGATCCGCCGCGTGGTCCCGGTCGTCCGGCTGCTGACCCGGCACCTCTCCGTCCCCCTCTCCGTCGACACCCGCAGTGCCGAAGTCGCACGCGCCGCGATCGAAGCGGGCGCGGCGATCGTCAACGATGTCGCCGCCCTGGCGGAGCCGGCGATGGCCGATGTGGTGCGGGAGGGGGGGGTCGGAGTGGTGCTGATGCACATGCGGGGAACGCCGCGGACCATGCAGGATGAAACCCTCTACGCAGACCTCCTCGGCGAGATCCGAGCGGAGCTGGGTGCCGCGCTGAACCGCGCGCGCGCGGCGGGAGTGCCGGACGCCGCTATCGTTCTGGATCCGGGGATCGGCTTCGCAAAGACATCCGCGCACAGCCTGGAGCTGATCGCGCGAATCGGCGAGATCCTCCCGCTTGGCCGGCCGCTCCTGGTGGGCCCCTCCCGTAAGCGGTTTCTCGGCGAAATCCTCGGCGGGGCTCCCCCGCGGCAGCGCGCGGTCGGGACTGCCGCCGCCTGTGTCGCCGCGCTCTTCGGTGGAGCGCGGCTGTTTCGTGTCCACGATGTCGCACCCGTTCGCCACGCGCTAGATGTGGCCGAAGCCATCCGCCGTGCCGGGCTGCACGCCCTATGACCGGAATCTTCGAGCAGCTCGGCTTCCTCGCTCCCGGGTGGCGAGACCTGCTGGAGATCCTCCTCGTAACGGCGATCTTCTACCGGCTGCTGATCCTCCTGGCCGGAACGCGCGCGATTCAGATGCTGCTCGGGCTGGTGCTCCTGGTCGGCATCTACTTCTTCGCCCGTCTCCTCCAGCTCGACCTCCTCCAGTACCTTCTGGGGTTCCTGTTCCAGTTCGGCGCCATCGCCGCGCTCGTCGTATTCCAGCCCGAGCTGCGGAACGCGCTCGCCCACCTCGGCCAGAACCGGCTGCTCCGCTTCTTCAATCGCCTCGAGGACACCGAGATCGCCGAGGAGATCGCCATCGCCGCGGAGGAGCTCGCACGGGGCGGGGTGGGCGCCATCATCGTGATCGAGCGCGAGACGGCGCTGGGGGAGTACGTGGAAACCGGCACCCCGCTGCAGGCCCGGGTCTCGGCTCCTCTTCTTTCCACCATCTTCTCCCCCTACTCGCCGCTTCACGACGGCGCCGCGATCATCCGCGGCGATATCATCGTGGGTGCCGGGGCGATTCTTCCGCTCACGCAGTTTCCCGTCAACGACAAGAGCCTGGGCACGCGACACCGTGCGGCCATCGGCCTCGCGGAAGAGACGGATGCTCTGGTGGTCGTGGTCTCCGAAGAGACGAGCCAGATCTCGCTCGCGCATCAGGGACATCTCCGGCGCGGACTCGACCGCGAGCAGCTTGCCGCCCTGCTGTCTACGCATACGCGCCGCGCGGGAATCGCTCGATAATCACTCTCGGCGTGATCAGGGTGGAGGGCGCCCTAACGAGCGTTCGGTAAAACGTTGACACGCTCTGGTGCGAAGCGTAAGTTTCATCGTCCACCTGCTTCAATGCACCACCGCCTGCCGCGGTGGGTGTGCCTTCTGAACCCTGATGCGGAGCGCGTCTTGCAAACCACCACCTACGGCCTCATTCAGCTGTTTGCTGATGGTGGGTTCATGATGTACCCGCTGATCCTGGCATCTCTGCTCGGGCTCGGCGTCATTATCGCGAAGGCCTACATCCTGTGGGCAGCGAAACGCGAGGCGGGGCGGGTGCTCCGCGAGACGGAAGCGCTGGCCCGCGACGGGAAGATCGACGAAGCGATCGCACTCGCGGAGAGCACCCCGGGGCCAGTCCCGGCGATCCTGCTCTCGGGGTTGCGCCGCGTCAAGGACCAGCGGCCGGGGCGCGATGTAGAGAAGGCGATGACCTCCACGGGTACGATCGAGCTCGGCTTCCTGGAGCGCGGCCTGGTGGTGCTCGCGACGATCGCGTCGGTAGCCCCGCTGATGGGCTTTCTCGGGACGGTATGGGGGATGATCAACGCCTTCGGCGCCATCGAGGCCGCCGGGCAGGTGGAGGCCACTCTGGTGGCGGCCGGCATCAAGATCGCGCTGCTCACCACCGCGGCGGGTCTCATTATCGCCATCCCGGTGAACATCGCGTACAACTACTTCGTGACGCGTATCGACCAGATGATCGTCTCGATGGAAGAGGGTTCGACCGCAGTTCTCGCGCTGTTCTGGGACGTGTACGGGGGGCGCGACGAGGTCTCGCTCCACGGGTCGCAGCCGCCGCGCGCGGGGCAGAAGCAGACGCTGGACAGCGCCTCGGGAACACGCGAGCGTCCGATAGGGTTCGATACGCAGTCTACCATCGTCCCGGACAAGGACACGATGGTCCGGCCGGAACACCGCAAGCTGACCTGAGGTAACACCACCATGGCCCTGATTCGCAAGCAGTCCAAGGTATCGGACAAGATCCCGACATCGTCGATGGCGGACATCGCGTTCCTTCTGCTCATCTTCTTCCTGGTCACCACGGTGTTCGACGAGGAGAAAGGGCTGCAGGTCGTGCTCCCCGAGTTGAGTGACGATGTAGAGGTAGAGATCTCGCCGAAGAACCTGCTCTTCTTCCTCGTGCAGCCCAACGGCTCGGTAGTAGTGCGGCGCGGCGAGAGCCAGCAGACGCAGATGATCACGCACCGGCAGGTGGAAGGCGTGATGCGGCAGGCGCTCACGTCCAACCCGCGGATAATCGCCGCGGTGCAGACGCACCCGCAGGCCCGCTACGAGGATATGACGAACGTGCTGGACGGGATCCAGACCGCCGGCGCTACCCGGTTTTCACTCCAGCTTCTGGAGCAGTAGAGGATGGCAATTCAGCATGGTGGTTTCAAGCGGAAGTCGAAGACGGCCAGCGAGATTCCGGATAGCTCGCTGGCGGACATCGCCTTCCTGCTCCTGATCTTCTTCATGGTCACGACCGTCTTCCGCCGGGAGCGGCCGCGCGACGTGGAGATGCCACAGGCCGACTCCACGGAGCGGGTCGACGAGCGGCGCTCGAACATCGTCCACGTCTGGATCGAGCCGGACGGGTCGGTGTTCATCAACGACCAGATCGTTCCGGTTCCGAGCATCAACGCGGTGATCGCGCCGCTTTATGAAGAGACGCAGCGGCGTCTGGTCGTCGCCATCCGTGCCGACCGCGATGTGCCCTACGGCGTGATCGACGAGGTCAGCGAGCAGGTGCGTGAAGCGGCTACACGGATGGCCACGCCCGCGCGAGTGAACTTCGCAACGAACATTGAAGAGCGCCTGACGCGCGCGAGGAGGTAACATGGCGAACGGAGTAGCAGGTGCGCTTCCCGCACCATTCAAGCCCACCACGGCGAACGACCGCCTTAAGGGCTCGTTTAACTCCTGGTTCTGGGGTTCAATCGCGGCCGCGGCGTTGATCCACTTCCTCGTGATCGCCTTCTGGCCCGACATGACGGCCGTGGACCCCGGGAGTCTAACCCGCGAGATGCAAGCGGTGGACATCCCGCCGGTGGTCGAGATTCCGCCTCCGCCGCAGGACATTCCGCGGCCGGCGGTGCCGGTTCTCTCGACGAACATCGATATCTCCGACGAGATCACGATCCAGGACGTGACCTTCGATGCGAACCCCGTCGAGAACCTCCCGCCGCCACCGACCGGTGCGGGCGTGGATCTCTCGGAGACGCCGGCGTTCACGCCGCGTACGGTGGAGCCGGAGCTTCGCCCGGCGCAGCGTACCGCGCTGCAGCGCCATCTCGAGCGGAACTACCCGCCGACGCTGCGCGACGCCGGGATCGGCGCACGCGTGGTGCTGTGGGTCTTCATCAATGAGCAGGGGCAGGTGCAGAACACCCGCGTGCAGGAGTCTTCCGGCTATCCGGCGTTCGACCAGGTCGCGGAGCAGGCGATGCGCGCCGTGACCTTCTCGCCGGCGATGAATCGCGACCAGCGCGTTCCGGTCTGGGTAGCGCTTCCGGTCTCGTTCCAGACGCAGTAGTGGCGAGTTCCTGACCCGCGGCGCGACAGCGACGCGGAGAACGCGAGATACGGCAGGGTCGGCGCCTGGATGATCCAGGCGCCGATCTTTTTTGTGCCCGGCTACGGCTTCGCTCCAGTTGCCGAGCCGACGATGCGGGGATACAATCCCTGGCTATGGAATCGCTTTCGCTGGTGAACCGGGTCGCTGAGGTGCGGGAGCGGATCGACGTCGCGCTGCACCGCTCCGGCCGTGCGGACGCGGCGCGGATCGTCGCGGTAACAAAAACCTACCCCGCCGCCCTCGTGCGGGATGCGCGGGATGCGGGTCTTCCTGACGTCGGCGAGAACCGGGTCGCGGAGATGCAGGGCAAGGTGGAGGAGGTAGGGCGCGACGCCGTGCGCTGGCACCTGATCGGGCATCTGCAGCGGAATAAGGCCCGGCGTGCCATCCCGCTCTTCGATTTGCTCCACTCGCTCGATTCGGTGCGGCTCGCGCGGCAGCTCTCGGACGACGCGACATCTCTGGAAACCGAGGTGCGGGCGCTGGTGCAGGTCAATACCTCCGGTGAGGAATCGAAGTTCGGGTTCGACCCGGGGCACGCGATCGATGCGATTGGTGAGATGGCGGAGATGCCGGGGCTGCGCCTCGTCGGGCTCATGACCATGGCGCCCTACACCGCGGACGAGGCGGTGCTGCGCCGCACCTTTCGGGGCGCGAGCCGGCTCCGGGAGGAGGCAGCGCGACAGGTGCCGGGCTTTCAGGCAGTGGAGCTGTCGATGGGGATGAGCAACGACTTCGAGATCGCGGTGGAAGAGGGGAGTACTCTGGTGCGCCTTGGCACCGTCCTGTTTGGAGAACGAGAGCTATGATCGATCTTACGCCGCTCGATGTGCGCAAGAAGAAGGGTGATTTCCGCCGCGCCATGCGCGGGTATGAGCCCGAGCTGGTAGACAGCTTCCTGGACCTCGTTGCCGACCGGCTGGACGAACTCGTGCGCGAGAACGTGACCTTGCGCGAGCGGGTGAATCAGCTCACGCAGGCGATCGACACGTTTCGCGAGCGGGAGCGCGCGCTCA
>JACDHR010000307.1 GCA_013820915.1 Gemmatimonadota bacterium | reverse complement strand
CTCTACCACTGTGATCCTGGCACCGGAATCCCGTTCGGCCACGCGGCGTGGAAGCGTGTAGGCGCCGCCGCCTAAAAAGAGATAGCTGTCGCCGGGGGTGGCGGTCTCTGCCAGCCACTGCTCGGCCGCGGCGATGTACGGCAGCGTCGGCGCACCGCTGCGGACCAGCTCTCCGGACTCCTCCTCGTCGTTCACGTACAGCCGCCGCTCGGGCTGCCGCTGCCCGGGATAGACGATCTCGACGACGCGGATCGTTCCGATCGGGCTCTCCGCCTCATAGAGTACCTGCTCGGCCGTCTCCGGCAGCGGCGCCTCCGGCAGCAGGGTGGGGAGCAGAAGCGCGGCTGCGGTCCCGAGCAGGACGGGGCCGGGGCCGAGATACGGGACCAGAAAGATCCCGGCCAGCAGCACGCCCATCGCCAGCCCGCCGAGTAGCCCCACGACAAGAGTGCCGAGCGGTTCCCACACGCCGGAATCCGCTTCGGCGGCTTCCTCGCGCTGCTCCGCCCAGGTGAGCAGTGCGGGGAGCAGGAGGCCCAGTGTGTACGCCGGGGCCGCGACCAGCACGAGCAGCGCGAAGATCGCCGCCGCCACACCTTCCCGCAGGATGGGGAAGATCTCCCAGAAGGTAGCGAGCACCCCCGCCGCACCGAGGGTGAGACCCGCGCCGAACCAGCGGGCGCGTACGGGCGGCTCCGAGGATGCCCCACCCGGGGCCCCGGCCCAGAGCCCCACGGCCAGCGCCGTGACGATAGTGACGAACACCCCCACCACGGCGGGGAGCAGCCCCGCCGCATCCTGGAGGAACAGCCCGCCCCCCGCAATGGATAGGGCTGCCAAACCGCCGCCCGCCAACGCGGCCTGCCCGAGCAGCGGCCAGCGAGCGGGCGGCTTAGGGGATAAATCGTCCATACCCCCCCCGGTAGTACACCAGCGGCGTACCCTCGCGCGCGTCGGCGGCGGCCACCTCCCCGATGAAGATCGTGTGGTCCCCACCCGCGTGCGTCTCCACGACGCGGCAGTCCATCCACGCCAGCGCGTCGTCCAGCACGGGGGCGCCGGTCATCTCCTCGCGGTACGCCACCCCGCGGAACTTGTCGTCTACCCCCCAGGTCGCGAAGCGGCGGGAGAGGTTTTCGCCACGCTGCTCGCCGAGCACGTTGACCGCATACGCCCCGGCCGCGCCGATGCAGGCGTGCGAATCGGCGTCCCGCTCCACGCAGACGAGGATCAGCAGGGGGTGCAGAGAGACGGAGCAGAGAGCGTTTACCGTCAGTCCGCAGGGGCGGCCGTCCGCATGCCGCGAAGTCACGATCGCCACGCCGGTGGCGAAGTGGCCCAGTACGCGGCGGAACTCGATCGGATCGATCAACCGGTGGCGGTGCTCAGGGCAGGGTTCGGTCTCTTTATCTGGCATGCCGCATCGTAATTGGGTACTTTCCCCGGCTCCTATCCACGTCCCGGAGGAAGCTATTCGTATTCGTGTACACCCGACCGTTCTCTGTCTCACTCTGTTCCTTACATTGGCCGCCGGCAGCGCCCACGCCTCCGCGCGGGATACGACGGAGGTAGAGGTGCCCCCGCGGTGGAAAGCATCGGCCGAGCTGAGCTACACCGATCAGACGGGAAACCGGCTACTGCGGCTGCTGACCGGCGGGTTCAAGGCCTCGCACCTGAACGAGGAACTATTCCGCCTCGACCTGTCGGTGCGCTCCCGCTACGGCGAAAGTGACGAGGGTGTCGTCGCCCGCAATCATTACGGCTCCCTCGCCTTCGACCTGAACCCGCGGCAGACGTGGTCGCCGTTCGTCTTCGTAGACGCGGAGCACGACCGCTTCAAGCGCCTCGACGCGCGCGTCTCCGGCGGTGCGGGCGCAAAGTACACGCCGCTGCGATCTCGCGATATGGGAACGGAAGCCTCGGTGTCGCTTGCGGTGCTCGTCTCGCACGAGAGCCTGATCGCCACCGCGGCCGATCCGATCCCGCGTAACCGTACCCGGGCGCGCTGGAGCATGCGCGTACGGGGGAACCACGATCTGCCATCCGGTGTCAAACTGCAGCACGTCTCGTTCTACCAGCCCCTGCTGGACGAGATGGCAGATTACTTGCTCCGCACCGAGACCGGCGCCCGGTTCTCCCTCACGGAACGGCTGGCGCTCTCGGTAGTCTACGAGCTGAACCGCAACGCGATCCCGCCGGAGGGGGTGAGCCCCGACGACCGGATCTTGAAGACCGGAATCATCTTCGACTTCTGACACGCCCAACCTCTCGGGCTGTCAATCTCACGACCTTTCCAGCACGTACCGATGCGACGTCTGAACATCCTGGCTGCTCGCCTGGCGAAGCTCCTGATTTTAACGGCTCTTGTAGCATGCGACAACGTGCAGTGGGGTGGCTCCGATGTGCAGATCGTACCGCCACCGCCGGCCCCGGGCACAATGGGGATCGAGCCGGACGCACGGGTGTTCGGAGAGCTCGGGCTCCCTTCCGGAACCGTGCTCTTTCACGTGGCGCGGGACACCGCGGGGACCCGGCTGATCCCGGTCGCGGAGGTTTCGGGGGATACGCTCCGCACGCTGCGCCGGCCCGCCGGGGTATCTCCCGAGGCGTACGAGACCCGTTTCCGGCAGGCGGTACTCCCCGTGGGTGCGCAGTTCGACGTGTTCCGCCGCGGCGCCCGGGTAGGCACCATGGTCGTGCAGGGGCACGGCGCGGTCACCCGCTGCGGCTTGCCGACCGCGACGGGGAACGTCACCACCGTTGCGGCCGCGGCCGACGTTCGCGAGCTGCTGGCCTTCCGCCGTGGTCTGGCGCCGGAACCGCGCGGCGAGTACGCCGCGCCGCAGGTCACCGGCAGCATTCGTACCTACGCCTCGATCATCGCCGAGCGGCTGATCCTGCAGGCCGGGCTGCCGCGTCCGCGCAGTTGGGCCGGCGCGCAGCGGGACCTGCAGGCGATCGAGATCATGCCGGGCGGCAACCCGGAGATGGCGGCCACCTACCTGGTCGGCGATGCGCTGCAGGTCGGAGCCGCCGATCCCAACGGGTACAGCGTGTTCTACCTCGCGGATTTCGAGACGCGCCGCGGGTACCAACCCATCTACCAGGAGGTGCGCAACTACTCGCAGGGCGGGAAGGCGGCACCCCGGCTGGTCGATCACCTGGACTGGTCGCGCAATGACGCGCAGGACATCCTGATGCAGGTCTTCGGAGAGGACCAGAGCTGGTATCAGTCGGTAACACGCAACGAGCGCGGCCAGTGGGTGAAGACGTGGGAGGCGGAGCGGTGCTGAACGGAGCGGCCCTGCTCCGCGAGTGGGAGCAGGGCCGCCGGTGTTGCGATGAAGGGACGGCTTGCGGTGTGCCCGCGACGAATGCGCCGGAGGAATGTCTGCCTGTACTACCTACCAGAACCGCGCGTCAGTCTTGTAATAGGAGTAGACAGGATCACCGCAGACGGCCTCCTTATTGGGGTAAACGGCATGGGAACGATGACGCGCGGGGCCACCGCCTGTACTGCAGCCCGGAGGCTGTGATCTCATCCTCCCGCCCGCAGTGCGAGGAGGGTTGGATACGGATGATACTGAAGAACATAGAACACTCCCCCCTGTACAAACACCTCAGCCATCGGGTCGGGCAAGCGGTACGAACCGATGTAATCCCCCGTTTCCCATAGGTCGATGACCTGCAAGTGGTCCGGGCCGTCACCCCCAAAGTGTACGTACAGCACTGAATCGGAGAGCGATACGCTGCATCCGGAACAGGTGCGGGTGGGGATCTGGACGGATCTTGTGTTCTCGGTGACCATTACTATGGGCACGGGGAATGGGGTGTGTTGAACGTACTGCCCTAGATACGGCAGCGCATCCGTGCCGGAGAAAGGGAACCACCCATTCCCGAGAGAAAAGCTCAATGCCCAGGAATCGCCGGAATTCGCCACGCGTCCCTGTCGCACAAGCGGGTCGAGTTTCGAAAAGCCTTCCCAGGGTACCTCCATCCGTTGAACCACGGTTCCTTCGCGATCGATGACGAACAGGGGAGTTTCGATATCGTGCGTCATCAACACGAAACCGTCGTTGATGGCCACCATCTGCTCGGAATGGGGGATGTTGTGAAGCGGAATCCTTGCGCTCACCCGGGCGCCGTCCTCCAACTCTACAAGCCTGGCGTTAGCGGGATCCAGAAGAACGATTTTGCCCGTCCCCGAGATGCGGATATCGCGAACGCTCGCGAACTCGTCCGGCCCTTGCCCTCTTCTGCCAAAGGACCACTGCAACTGGCCCGAATGATCGAAAACGAGTAACCGCATCGCTCCATGGTCGTACACCAACACCCTGCTGGAGTCCGCACGGTGTATCCGCGGGATTTGGAGCAACGTATCCTCGAGAGAGCCACCCACGGTCCAGAGCGTGTCCCACCGGGATGCAATCAGTGTCCGCTCTCCCGGGGCCGCGGGGCCATCCCACAGGTTCACTTCGGAAACGTCCCCCTGGCAGCCTGCCAAGCTGAGAAGAGCAATGATGCACAGTTTCGGTAGAAACCGGGCTATGTACCACGGAAGGAGGCGCTCGGTTACCATGTCGAATGTAAGCTGTGTTACTGAATCGGTTTCCTGGCGAAATCCGGCGAATTCGCCGCCAGTTGCAGAACGAGTTCTACTTTTGCCGCCGAATCGATCTCTCGCATTGGCAGGATGTGGCGTACCACGACTCGTTCATCCGAAACAATGATCACCGGCGTTGACCTATGTCCTAATGTTATAAGCGTCCGCTCGAAGTTTGCTGTTCTCCCGACCCGAAGCGGAAACCGAAGGTCGTAGTCGGCCCACAGGCCTGCGCAAGCTTCGGTTGCCTTACAGAGTTGCCAGCCCGATCCCTCACAGGGAGAGGGCTCCAACTCCTGAGATCCTGCGGCGGGAGTTACGAGAAACGCTCGCGAAGCAATCTGCGGCGTATTGTACCAGTCAGGAAAGGTTCTCCGGTGTGAGGGTTCGGACGTTGGTGAAGAATCAGGATCGAGCGGAGCTGATGCAAGCGACGGTCAAGCCTTTCCATGTAGAATGAATATACGCCGATCGGTCCCTAATATGAACGGAGCCTGTCAAGCCGGTTGAGACGGTCGGGGGACGGTATTACTG
>JACDHR010000306.1 GCA_013820915.1 Gemmatimonadota bacterium | reverse complement strand
TCGCCAATCCGCCCTTCGCCGGCAGCCTGGATTACGAGAACACCGCCAAGGACCTGCTGCAGATCGTCAAGACGAAGAAGACCGAGCTTCTCTTCCTCGCCCTCTTCCTGCGCCTGCTGAGGCCCGGTGGCCGCGCCGCGGTGATCGTCCCCGACGGGGTGCTCTTCGGCTCCAGCAAGGCGCACCGTGAACTGCGCCGTATCCTGGTGGAGGAGCAGAAGCTCGACGCCGTGGTCTCGCTTCCCGGCGGCGCGTTCAAGCCCTATGCGGGCGTCTCCACCGCCATCCTGCTCTTCACCAGGACCAACTCCGGCGGCACCGACCAGGTGTGGTTCTACGACGTGGAGGCCGACGGCTGGAGCCTCGACGACAAGCGCACGCCGCTGCTGAGCGAGGACAGGCTCGGCCCCACGCCCCGCACCGCGCTCACCGCCGAGGAGCACGCGAAGAACAACCTCCCCGACGTGCTCGCCCGCTGGCAGCAGCGCGAGGGCGCCGAGCGCGAGCGCCCCCGCACCGCGCAGAGCTTCTGCGTCCCGAAAGCCGACATCGTCGCGCAGGGCTACGACCTCAGCCTCAACCGCTACAAGGAAGTGGTGCACGAGGAGGTGGAGCACCGCCCACCGCGAGAGATCCTCGCGGAGCTGGAGCGGTTGGAGGCGGAGATCCAGCAGGGGATGCGGGAGCTGGAGGGGATGTTGGGATGAGAAAGGAATATGTGATGGAGCGCACCACGGCACGAGCCCGATGGGTAACGACCATTGGTGCGATTTGCGATGAGTTCGGCGGTGAGGTACAAACAGGACCGTTCGGGAGTCAGCTGCATGCTTCGGACTACTCTGATCGCGGCACACCTGTAGTGATGCCGCAAGACATGGAAGAAGGTCGGATTGTGTGCACTCGGATTGCGCGCGTTCCCGAGAAGCATGTCAGACGGCTGAGCCGGCACATCCTGCGGGCAGGCGACATAGTGTTCAGTCGGCGTGGGGATGTGACGCGCTTCGCTGTTGTAACGAATACGGAGGAGGGCTGGCTGTGTGGAACCGGAAGCATCCGTATTCGCCTCAACTGCCCCGATCTCGACATTGGGTACGTTCGGCGTTATCTGCAGCAGGAGACTGCCGGCAATTGGCTCAAGCATCACGCGAAGGGCGTGACGATGCCGAACCTGAACACCGGGGTGATTCGCGCACTCCCGTTCGTATATCCTCCTTTGCCGGAGCAGCGGCGGATCGCGGAGGTGCTGGACCGGGCGGAGGGGCTGCGGGGCAAGCGGCGCGCGGCGCTCGCGCAACTCGATACCTTCACACAGTCCATCTTCCTCGACCTGTTTGGTGACGCCGAAGCCGAGAGATGGCCGGTAGTCAGCATTGCCGATTTCGCGCATCCCGGTGACGGTTCAATTCGGACCGGACCGTTCGGCAGTCAGCTTCTGCATAGCGAATTTGTTGATGAAGGAATCGCGGTCTTGGGGATTGATAACGCCGTCGCGAATGAGTTCCGTTGGGCCGAGCGTAGATTCATCTCCGAAGCCAAGTACCGCCAGCTGAAACGGTACACCGTGAAGCCTGGCGATGTGCTCATCACCATCATGGGCACGTGTGGCCGGTGTGCGGTCGTTCCAGATGACATCCCGATAGCCATTAATACGAAGCACCTCTGCTGCATTACACTGGACCGAGAGAAGTGCCTGCCGCTCTTCCTTCATGCCTACTTTCTCCGGCATCCTCTTGCCCGCCGGTATCTTGAGCAGACAGCGAAGGGAGCGATCATGTCCGGCTTGAACATGGGCATCATCAAGGCGATGCCGATTCCCTTGCCTCCATTGGAGCTGCAACAGGAGTTCTCCCGCCGCGTCGCCGCCGTGGAGAAGCTGAGGGCTGCGCACCGCGCCGCGCTGGCGGAGATGGACGCGCTGTTCGCCTCGCTGCAGCACCGAGCGTTCCGGGGGGAGCTGTGAGCAAAGCCTTCGTCATCGGCTACGATCCAGGGGGAAACGGCGCCCACGGCGTAGCCGCGTTGGAGGTGCGGGAAGAAAACGGTCGCTGGCACTCTCTCAGTCTGCAGGTGGAGCAAGTGCGCACGCTACGCGATGCGGTCGCCTGGCTGAAGGACACTTGCTGTGACGGCCGCATCGTAGCTGCCGGAGTTGACACCCTGACCGAATGGAACAGCGGTCCGGGCGGCTGGCGCCCTGCCGACAAGCGGCTGAAGGAAAGGTATCGTGAAGTCGCGAACCAGATCTTGGCGCCCAACTCACTCGCTGGTTCCATGGCAGTAAACGGTGCGGCTTTCCTGAGGCTGCTTCGATCCCGGTTTCGTGCCGACAGCATCCTGGTAACGGAAGCGCACCCGAAGGTATGCGTCTTCGCGCTGACCAGACGGAAGTACATATGGGCTGAGGAAAGGGCCAGCCTCGAAGCGTGGCTACTCGACCAACTCGGCATCAACGTGCCGCCGGAGATTCCGTTCGGGGAGAAGGACCACTGCTTCGACGCCGGCATGGCCGTGCTCGCCGCTCTCCGCGGCCTCAATGGTGACTGGAGGCTGGATCTCCACGACCTGCCAGACGCCGACCAGTCGGGCCGGGTGCTGTTCTGCGGAAGGAATCACTATTGGTGGCCGGCGCCCCCAGAACCATCCGCGCCGGGAAAGCCGTGAGTGATAGGCGAGGTGGAACTGTGAGAGAGCTGACGAGGTGATCCAGATGGACCTTACCCGTGACTTCAGGCAGACCGTGGTGGAGCGGGCGCAGCACGACCCGGCTTTCGCCCGCGCATTACTCGACGAGGCAGCGGCGCTGCTCGAGGACCTTGAGGAGACGGAGGTGTTGCTCGCCCTCCACGAGGCAGCCGCGGAGATCGCGCGAGGCGAGGGAGGGTCCGCAGCCGAAGCGCTGCCTCGCCTGCGGAAGCGGCTCGGGGTACGCGAGCAAAGGGGATGATGCTCATGATGGGGGTGTGGCGTTTCGCATGATGTGTTGCAAACCGCCACACCCTAACACGCCTCGATCTCGGTTCGCTCCGTTGGGTAGCGAGTCTGTAAGTGGTTGTCGCGCCGTGCCGGAACCGCGTGCGAGGCTCCGCCGTGGTGGTCCGGCATGGCCCATGCTGGCCGGTTCGATTGGCCATTCATGATCACAGCGAGTCGTTGGTACCCTGGAAAGGAGTCGAGGCTCTTGACCATCCCGCACGCGGAGCGTCTGAAGTTGGATCACGGACTCGCTCACCTGCTGACGCTGGATTACATCGGCAGGGATCAAACAGTGCCCGTCATCATCACGGCGGAAGCCCGGCACCTGGACGCCGTGATCAGCCTCGTTGCCACACACCAGGGCAGGATCCGCCATGTTCTTCGGCCGTTGGATGCGGTCGCGATCTGGCTCCCGCTTCGTGCGGTACACGAGCTTGCTCCTCTCGACATCATCGCGGAGATCGAGCTCGATCAGCAGGTTCACGTCGCGTAGCACTTCTCCCCGAACAACTCAGGAAGGGCGGAAAGCAGGCCGGCTTCCGCCCTTTTCGTGCTATGGATGAGATTCGCCGCATCCTCCACTGCGATAGCGCCCCCGTAAATGGATCAGGAGTGCGAGTCGCTGTACTGGATACTGGCGTGGACGTGGAGCATCCGGATTTCCGCCGGTGTCTCGCGCGGTCCGAAAGCACGGTCACCTGCATGACCTTCTCGGGAGAGCTCGCCGATGTCCACGGGCACGGAACGCACGTAGCCGGGATCATCGCCGGCAGCGGCGAGGCTTCCGGAGGGAGGTACCGTGGAGTTGCGCCCGGTGTCGAGCTCGTCGTCATCAAGGTTTCCGATCGTGGCAGCGGGTTCGGGGGTGATGTGGCCGCCGGAGTGCTCCATGCTCTGGAGGTCGGGGTCGACATCATCAACTACTCGGGGGGACAAGCAGCAATCGGTCGAGGACCCTGGAAGTGGCCGCAGAAGCTGTCAAAGCGGGACGAGGCTTTCCGATACGCATCCGACAGGGGCGTGCTCTGTGTCGCCGCTGCGGGTAACGAAGGTCCTGATCCTGGAACGGTAATCCGTCCAGGTGCTCTCCCTGAGGTCCTTTGTGTAGGCGCGACAGCACCTCCTACCTACCACGTAGCGGCGAGGTCGGCCCGCGGACCGGTCTACATCGATTCCACACTACCGAAGAACCAGGTGGCGCGCGCGGACCCCGATTACGATCAACTGATCACCGTCAGGAAACCGGACGTTGTCGCTCCAGGCGGATCCGCGCTGACACCACATGAGTATGACAGCGAGCCGCTGATCGGAGATGCGATCATTCCGTTCGGTCCCGTCAGCGCGAGGAGCCGGCGCGGCAAGTTCCTCGGAATCGACCCCGGAGACCCTGCTTGCCTCTACATGCGGATGTCCGGAACAAGCCAGGCCACTGCTGTGGTCAGTGGTCTCGCTGCACTGCTCCTCGACGCAGGTAAGCGCGCCGGGGCGGACTTCGGGGACAATCAAGGCCTTGCACTCCGAGAGATACTGAAGAATGCGGCGCGCTCGTTGACCGTGGGAACGCCCGATGATTACGGTCATGGAGCACTGATCTGGCCGAACGTAGTCGCGACACTCGATGAGTTCATCCACGAACCTGTCTGCCGGGAAAGAATCCTGAAGGGACCGCAGCTTCGATTGGCTACCGACTGGGCGAATACCCGGAAAGACCGGCCCTGCTGAACCGCTGTTGACCGATGAGCAACTTCGCCTTCCTGCGAGCCGAGTGGCCCGACGTTCACGACGCCGCCACCCGCGCCGAGGCCGCGGTGTACCCCGACCCCCGCACCGCCTGCTTCTACGCCCGCCGCGCGCTCGAGCTGGCGGTGGCGTGGGCGTACAAGCACGATCCCGCGTTGAAGCTGCCCTACCAGGACAACCTCAGCGCGCTGATCCACGAGCCGACCTTCAAGCAGGCCACGGGCGAGGCGGTGTTCAGCAAGGCGCGCCTCATCACCCGCCTCGGCAACCAGGCCGTCCACAGCCACCGGCCGATCCAGCAGCAGGACGCACTGGTCGCGGTGCGCGAGCTCTTCCACGTCGGCTACTGGCTCGCCCGCAGCTACGCCCGCGGCGAGCACCCGCCGCCGGAGCTGGCCTTCGACGCCAGCACGCTCCCCCGCACCGCGC
>JACDHR010000305.1 GCA_013820915.1 Gemmatimonadota bacterium | reverse complement strand
CTGCTGCTCTTCCGCGCCGGACGCGTGCTGGTGGGGTGGCCGCGGGAAGCGCCCTGGAGCGTGCGGCTGCAGGCGGCGAGCGTGGGGATCGCTACGCTGGCGGTGTTGCCGCTGCACCTCTGGTGGATCGGGGGGTTCTGGTGAGAGCCCTGCGTCCGCTCGCGCTCCTTCTCCTCGGCCTCCTTGCTCTCCCCACCCGCAGCGAGGCGCAGCACAGCGCGGCGAATGGCAAGCACGATTGCTTCCAGCGGCACCTGCGGGAGGCGATCGAGCTCAACCGCGAGCGGCTGCCACTCTACTCCCAGCTCACAGACGGCGCATCGGAGAGGATCTCGCGGCGGCTGATCTGGTCGGAGCGGCTGGCGCTCCCCGTCGCGTGGTACATCGACCGCCGCGCTTCCGGGTACCTCCAGGCCGGAATCCCCCTGGTGTGCGACGAGTTCGTGTCGATGGAGCTGACGCCCCCGTTCCGCGCCCGCGCTCCCATCGCGCCGCAGCCGGTCACCACCTTTCGTCCCACCGACACCCGCCGGGTCCGCCGCGCGGTGAGAGGCTCCTACCGGCAGGGCGGCTTCCCCGGCGTCAGCGCGGTGCTCGAAGGAGAGCTGCGCCGGCTGGAAGATGCGCCCACCTACCACTGTATGCTCCGCCACCTGCTGGAGTCCGCGCTGCGCATCGCGAATCTGGCACCCATTCAGGCCGCCAGGGCGGAGGAGCTGGGGATGGACTCGCCGGAAGGGCTCTCCTGGCTGCTCCTGCGGCTGCACCTGCTGACGCTGGAGGATGCCGCGCGGCTCGATCGCGCCGCGGCCCCGCTCCAGGCGGAGGGGATCCCCATCATCTGTCAGGACGTCCCGCCGATCGCGCCGCTGCCGGAAGGGTGGGAGACGAGGTAGAGGGCAGCAGGATGCGGTGTCCTTCCTCTGCCCGGTGAGTATGACGTTCGGGAGTGTGTACTTGACGCACAGGTGGCACCCCCGTTTGGCAGTAGTACCTGCCCAACAACCTGAAGTAGCGCTTGGCAGACAAGAACAGCATCGGCGACCTTGTTGAAATCTCGATTTTTCGCGGCCTTGCTGGGGCAAGCTGGTGCACCTAGTTTAGAACGGAGAACGGAGAACGGAGAACGGAGAACGGAGAACGGAGAACGGAGAACGGAGAACGGAGAACGTCAGCGTCAACGGTTACGGAGGCGATCATGCGCAAATTCATCCGAGGGACACGTCAGGGAGCACGTCGTTGCGCGGTGCGGGTTGTCCGACTGCTGACGCTGGTGAGATGGCGCGCCCGCATGTGGATTCAGCGGGTAGAGGATTCCCGACGATACGCCGCTGTTGCAGCCGTCGCTCTCGGGTTCGGTGCGAACTTTTACAGCGGCGTGGTCCTCGGCGCCTTTGACCCCTACGTCGCAGCCGCGAGAGAAGCGGGATTCCTCCACTTCGAAGCGGTTCTCACAACAGCGCTGCTTGCGCTCGCCGTCGTGAGTGCCGGAGCCTGCGGGATCGGCGCGGCATACTACGCAAACCGGCTGCTGAAAGACGCGACGTAACCCGCTCTTCTCCCCCCATCTGTGACCGGGACCGCTCCCGCCTGTCCTTGTGGTGGGATGCGATTCCGCTCTGGCAGCGGGTGGCGCGGGTGTTCGGAGCCGGGCTGCTCTTCTTCATGGTAACGGGGATGCTGGCGCGGCTCTAGCGATCCTTCCGCCCCTTCTCCGCTGTTCTCTTCCCGGCTCCACCCGCCCTTCGGCGGCTTCTTCCGCAAGACCTTCCGCGTCAGCTCCTCAAAGCTCAGGTCGCTCTTGAGCAGGTGTTCGCGTGGATCTGGCTCCTGCTCCTCTGCCACGCCAGGACGCTTCTCAGGCTTCGGCATCGTGCCTCCCATGCTTAGGTACACTCCTAAGATAACACCTGCAGGCGTGGTCCGTCGCCCGTCTCTCGCTCGGCACCAAGCGCAATAAGGGGACGGCAGATGGCTGCCGTCCCCTCTTTTTTCCTGTGTGTCGCCTTACTCTCCCGGTTCAGCGGCCCCGGAGCCGGAAGAGCCATCTCGCTTGGCGCCTTCTGCGGCCTCACGTTCACGGACGCTACGGGCTAGGGCCTTCCTCGCTCCTGAAAGCATGATGTCGAGCACATCAAGGTCCTCAGAGCTGACTTCTCCAGAAACCACGAGCATCGCGGTCGTGTGCTCAGAGAGCGCAAACTCGTACTTCATCGTAACCTGTCCCGGCGCACGCGGGGGAGGAAGAGGATCAACCTTAACGGATGATCCCGAAGGGGGAGGAGCCTCCGGCTCCTCCCCGCTACCTCCAAGATGTGCTCCGGGGTTCTCGCGTGCAAGATCGCGCGTGCGCTCGCGCACATACTCCAACGTGTCGCGGAGTGCTGCGTTAATTTTGCGCGCTGCGTCCTCGGTGAACTCGCGCTTTCTGACCAGATAGGAGACGAGAGCGGTGTCAGACGGCAGGCCATCTTCGTGCTCATCTAGGATTTCAGCGAACACTGCCGGTTCGCGAGCTGCCGCCTTTAGTGCCTGCTGGTAGTCGTCGGTATGCTCCTCGTCTAGCAGAATTGTGAGAGCGCGAGGGGAGATTTTAACGTCCCCCTGTACGTCTTCCAGCAGTCCGTACTGGCGAACCGCCGACAACACGCGCTGCGATGCACCGTTGAGGCTTCGGTACCCCCAGGTCTGCACCGCGTCCTCTGGGGATACCCGCGCGCTGCGCTCTACGTCGTAAAACTGCCGTGTCCTCTCGACTGCCTCTCTAAGGCTAAGTGCCGGGTAGCTCCGCCCACGGGTCCGCTTTGGCATGTGTGCCTCCCAAGAAGAGGGGTTCGTCCTGCTGGCGAACAAGATAACGCGGCTACGCCAAATGCACAAGATAAATGGCGTCACTCCTTGCGTCAGAATTCCGCGCGGGTACGGTGCCCGTTAACGCCAAAATTGCGCCGGATGCCTTGACGGGGGGAGGATGTCGCGGTAAGTTGATGCCTGAAGCACAAAAGATGCCCCGTAGGCGCTATGCCTATGGGGCATCGGGACAGGTTCGCTCGCTTGGGGTGCCGTGCTCCCGGCCAGGGACACCGCAGGGTTCCAACCCCTGTCGGTGGGTTCCCGGAGCGCGGGCTCGGGTAGGGGTCCAATCCTACCCCGCCTCAATCCGCGAGCGGGCGTGGCGGAACGGTAGACGCTCCCTGCCTTGGAAGTGGGGGACCTTGGCCGGTCATGTGAGTTCGAGTCTCGTCGCCCGCACATGCCACCCAGTTCAATGTTGCTTAAACGAGCACCGCTGTGTCAAGGGGAAGGGCACGCGCGGGCGGAACCCGCCCGTTCGGCAGATGAAACCGAGAGCCAAACCTATACCACCGATGGCGAGAATCAGCATCTTTGCCGATGAAAGCGGGAACTTCGACTTCTCCCGGAAGAACGGAGCGAGTCGGTACTTCATCCTGACCACCATTGCGTGCCGCTGCTATACGGTGGGCGATGTGCTGCTGAACCTGCGGCGCGAGCTGGTGTGGGCGGATCTAGGGCTGGAGTCGGACTTCCACGCCACGTCCGATGAACAGGCGGTTCGAGATCGTGTGTTCCAGGTCATTCAGGCACACGACTTCCGAATTGATGTCACGGTCTTGGAGAAGGCCAAGGCCGCGCCGCAGACGTGCATCTCAGACGAGCGGTTCTACCAGCTCGCGTGGTACCTCCACATGAAGCACGTTGCGCCAAGGGTTGTCAGCCGTGGCGATGAGCTGTTTGTGGTCGGAGCATCCCTTGGCACGAAGAAGAAGCGGGCGTTGATGCACCAAGCTGTCAGGGATGTTATCCGGCAGGTGTCCCCAACGGTCCGATACCGAACCGCGTCTTGGAGCGCGCAAAGCGAGCCATGCTTGCAGGTGGCAGACTACTGCTGTTGGGCAGTGAGCCGGAAGTGGGAACGCGGCGATACGCGCTCTTACGATCTTATCTCGGATAAGATCGCCTCCGAGTTTGACGCCTTCAAATTCGGGAAGACGCTGTACTACTAGGGAGAAAAGGTTGCGGCTGACTAGCCGGGAAGAGGTCCGGCAGAGCCCAGGGGCTCTTGTCGTCAGCCGCATATCCAAACCTTTTGGTATAGCGTAATATAGGCAGATAGGTCGTGATGTCAAGAGTCCTGGCGTAACCAGACGCGCTGAACGTTGTCCTCGCCACCCGCACCCATCTTCTCGTGATCGCGGGCAGCGCGCCGACCGGTGCCCCGGCCGATTGGCGCGAAATCCCCTTCGCGTCAGTTCCCCTGCCCCACCTGTTCGGCCCAGCTCTTCGACCCGCTCTCCCCGTTGAGGAAGGAAAGGACGGTGGCCGCCATCGCGGGGCTCCCACCGCGCTCAGCGCGTTCCAGCTCGCGCAAGCGGCGTCTCCCAATTCTGGATCGGACGCCTGGAGCGGAGCCCCGGACGCCTCGGCGATCTGCCGAGCAGCCGGCGGAAGCAGTGCTCCCGCGGCTTTCAGCCACTCAGCCAATTTCGGGGCCGCTACTGCGCTGCAGATGCACTGCCAGATCACATGCTGGGAACCGTGATAGGTGCAGCGCCTATCAGCCGGTACGGGCACATGGGCGCAGATAGCAGCAGTCACCCGGCAACCAGGCGCCGCAGCGCATCCACATCCGTCTTGGATGCATGGCGGGGATCGCGTGGAATGCGGGTGAGGGCGCGGATCTCGTCCACTGGGAGCGGAGCGAGTGTGGAGCGGAGGCGATCCTGGTCGGGTGCGGAGAGGGAGCTACCGGAGCTTTCGACGCAGAGGACGGCTCGCTGGCCCCGCCCGGCATCGGGCAGGCCGAGATACGCAGCGTGGACGATCCCCTCCACCTCGAGCGCCCGCACCTCCGCTGCCGTTCCCCACCACACCTGCCCCTCCCGCTGGACGCGCTCGCGCACGCGGCCCATCAGCCAGAGATGCCCCTCGGCGTCGAGCCGCGCCGCGTCGCCGGTGCGGTGCCAGACACGCTCGCCATCGTGGATCTTGTTCAGCCGCTCGGCCTCCGGATCGTTGAGGTAGCCGGAGAGCACGTGGCCGCCGGTGACCACCACCTCGCCCACCTCCTCCGGCGCGACCTGCCATTCGCTCCAGCCGGCGGGGACCGGGGTGATCGGGGCGTCCGTCG
>JACDHR010000304.1 GCA_013820915.1 Gemmatimonadota bacterium | reverse complement strand
ATGGCAACGACCGCCCCCGATATGCATCTCTCGACCGCACCCGCCCGGCTGGACGTCGAGGACGGGATCGCGGTCATCCGGCTGAACGAGCCCGGCAAGCCCGTGAACGTGCTGTCCGGCGCGATGGTCGGCGCAATGCGCGACATCATCGAGCGCCTGGAAGCGCGCGAGGGCGGGGCGCGCGCCGCGGTGATCGTCTCGGAAAAGCCCGGCATCTGGATCGCCGGTGCGGACATCGAGGAGTTCGGCGGTCTGGAGACCGCGGCGGACGGCGAGCGCATGAGCCGCGCCGGGCACGACCTCCTGGGCCGCCTGGAGCGGCTCCCGATTCCCGTGGTCGCCGCGATCGACGGCGCCGCGCTCGGCGGCGGGCTCGAGGTCGCGCTCGCCTGCACCTACCGCGTCGCCTCCGATTCCCCGAAGACGAAGCTGGGGCTCCCCGAGGTGCAGCTCGGCATCCTGCCCGGCGCGGGCGGCACCCAGCGCCTGCCGCGGCTGGTGGGGGTGCGCGCCGCGCTGGAGCTGATGCTCACCGGTAAGCAGCTCGACGCGCGCCGCGCGAAGAAGATCGGGCTGGTGGACGAGGTCGTCGCCGCGCCCGCGCTGCTGCGTGCCGCAAAGCAGATCGCCCACGAGCTGGTCGAGGGGAAGCGCGAGCCCACGCCGGGCCGCCCCAAGGGCTCGCCGCAGTGGGTCGAGACGCTCCCCGGGATGCGGCAGATCATCTTCCGCAAGGCGCGCGAAGGGGTGATGTCGAAGACGAAGGGGCTCTACCCCGCTCCGCTCAAAATCCTGGAGGTAGTGGAGCGCGGGCTGGACCGCCCGCTGGAGGAGGGGCTCGCCCTCGAGGCGCAGGCCTTTGGCGAGCTGAGCGTCACGCCCGAGGCGCGCGCGCTGGTGCACCTCTTCTTCGCCACCACGGCGGCGAAGAACGCCCCCGCTGAGCACCCGCAGGGTGCGAAGATCGCCCCCACTGAGCACCCGCAGGGTGCGAAGAACGCCCCCGTACTCCCCGAGGGCACGCAGCCGCGCAAAATCGAGCGGCTGGCGGTCGTCGGCGCGGGCTTCATGGGCGCGGGAATCGCCGCCGTCTCCGCCGAGAGCGGGATCCCGGTGCGCCTCAAGGATGTCACGCCCGAAGGCGCGGCGCGTGGCCTCAAGACGGCCCGCGGCATTCTCACGAAGCGCGCCAAACGCAAGCGCCGTCGGCGCTTCGAGGTCACCCGGATCACGGACCGCGTGCAGGCCACGCACGAGTACACCGGCTTCGGCCAGGTAGAGATGGTCGTCGAGGCGGTCTTCGAGGACGTGGACCTCAAGCACCGCGTAATCCGCGAGATCGAGGACGCCACCGGCGAGGACGTCATCCTCGGCACCAACACCTCCACCATCCCCATCACCCGGCTGGCCGAAGCCGCCCGTCGCCCGAGGAACGTGATCGGGCTACACTTCTTCTCCCCCGTGGAGAAGATGCCGCTGCTGGAGATCATCACCACCGGGCAGACAGCGCCGGAAGTAACCGCCGCCTGCCACCAGTACGGGAAGAAGATCGGCAAGACCCCGATCATTGTAAGCGATTCTCCCGGCTTCTACGCCAATCGCATTCTCACCCCGTACATGAACGAGGCGACGCTGCTGCTGCAGGAGGGCGTGAGCATCGAGGAGGTAGACAGCGCACTCACCTCCTGGGGGATGGCCGTGGGGCCGATCACGCTCTACGACGAAGTCGGCCTGGACGTCGCCACCAAGGCCGGGAAGATCATGGCGGAGGCGTTCAGCGACCGCCTGGAGCCGAACGCCGTGCTCGAACGGCTGGTGGAGGACGGCCGGCTGGGCCGCAAGAACGGCCGCGGCTTCTATCTCTATAAAGACGGGAAAAAAGGCGAGCCGGACTCCAGCGTGTACGCGCTGATCGGATCACCGGCGCGACGTGAGGTTCCGCGCCGCGACATCCGGGACCGCGTGGCGCTGATGATGGTCAACGAAGCAGTCCGCACGCTGGAGGAGGGGGTGATCCACAATGCGCGAGACGGCGATGTGGGCGCCGTGCTGGGTCTCGGCTTCGCGCCCTTCCGCGGCGGGCCGTTCTGGCACATCGACCAGGCGGGCGCCTCCACCATCGTCGCCCGCCTCCGGGAGCTGGAGCGTACGTACGGTGCGCGCTTCGCGCCCGCCGCGCTGCTGGTGGAGAAAGCTGAGGCGGGGGAGCGGTTCAGCAACGAGTGAAGTGATTCGGATCGCCGATAAGCCAATCGCCTGCTACCTGTCATTTCGCGGTTCGATCTCCCGCGCCCGCCGCTTCGCTGCGCGCTCCTTGTTCAGCGCCGCGGCGGCCGCCTTCAGGTCCGCCTCGCTGGAGCGGAACAAGCCCCACTCGCGCACCGCCCATATCACCGCGCCCGTCACGATCACCCCCAGCAGGATCCACCGCTCGTAGGGGCGCACCCGGCCCAGAAGCTCCTGCAAGGCCTCGCCGAACAGATAGCCCAGGGTGAGGTAGAGCAGCGCGAACGCGAACGAGCCGAGCAGATTGAAGGTCACGAAGAGGGCTCGGGGCATCCGTGCCGCACCCATCGTAATGGGGAGCACGATCCGCAAGCCGTAGGCGAACCGCGTGATGAACGCGGTGAACCGACCCCAGCGGCGTAGCACCAGAATCGCACGCGCTCGCACCCTGCGGAGCCTGGGAAACCTGCGGATCAGCCGCGGGCCGTACCTCCGGCCCAGCATGAAGTAGGCGAAGTCGCCCACCGCACCGCCGCATGCCGCCAGCAGCAGCACCGGAAAGAATTCCAGGTAGCCGCGGCTCACCGCGTAACCCGCGAGGATCAGGATTGTCTCCCCTTCGAAGATCGTTCCGAAGAGTACGGCCCAGTACCCGTACGTCTGGATGATGGGGGCCCACATCTATCGGTCTTCGAGCACTGGCGGTCGGCTCTCGCTCATTGATACAGGGTGACGGGGACAGACAACTCGCACTCTTCTTGCGCGGTCGTGAGGCACAACTCTCATCGGGAGGCTTCATGAACGACTGGCGTGACAACCTGGTAGATCAGACCCCGGGAATCCAGAGCATCCTCCGCGAAGCACGGCGCGTTGCCGTCCTCGGGATCAAGACGGAAGAGCAGAGTGGGCAACCCGCCTTCTGGGTGCCCGAGTACCTGAAGAAGGCGGGCTACGAGATCCTGCCCGTCCCCGTCTACTACCCCGAGGCCACCGAGATCCTGGGGCAGCCGGTGTATCGCTCGGTTGCCATGGTACCCGGAACGCTGGATCTGGTGCTCGTCTTCCGTAGGCCGCGGGACGTACCTCCGCATGTGGACGATCTGCTCGCCGCGCAGCCGAAGGCGGTATGGATGCAGAGCGGGATCCGCAATGAAGAGGCCGCCCGCCGATTGGCCGAGGCGGGGATCAAGGTCGTCCAGAACCGCTGCGCGATGGTCGAGCACCGGCAACTCGCGCACTGATCAGCACCGGAACAGGAGTTCCCGCCTGTTCAGCTAACCTGCTACAGCGCAAGATCTTCTCCCCCATTCCCCACCGAAAATACGGTTGCCGTGTGGGGGTTTTCCTTACACACGGGTAGGGAAGCTCACTATTGCTGTTCAGGAAACGCCGTGTTATATGGGTGTCCACCGGGATGCATGCGCCGCAGGCGCCCGGAACGCCAGGCGACCGCGCGACGGTACCCGCGCGCCGTAGCGAAGTTTCTCCGCTCCGTCAGATCATGGCCAGAGTTCTCTCCATCGTTGGGATCGTGCTGCTCGCCGCCGTTGCGTCGGGTGCCTACTTCTTCCTGGATCGCGGCCCGCGAGAGGGCCCCGAGCAGCCGATCGCGTTCTACCACAACGTGCACGCGGGTCAGAACCAGATCCCGTGCATGTACTGCCACTACACGGCAGACCAGTCCGAGAGCGCCGGCATCCCGAGCGTGAAGCTCTGCGTGGGCTGCCACGTGCCCGGCAGTGCGAGCCTCTCACCCGAGGAGGCGCAACTCGCCTTCCCGGGGCCGGACCGCGATACGCTGTGGAACCTCGAGGCCGAGAAGATGGTCGGCTACTGGCGCCGCGGCGAGCCGATCCCCTGGGTTCGGGTACACAACCTTCCCACGCACGCGAAGTTCCCGCACGCCTCGCACGTTCGGGTGGGCGTGCAGTGCCAGACCTGCCACGGCCCGGTCGAGGAGATGGGGCTGGTCTACCAGTTCTCCTCCCTGCAGATGGGGTGGTGCATCGACTGCCACCGGGGGAATCTCCCGCTCTCCGAAGCGGAGGAGACCTCGATACGACAGCGCTCCACCTTCGTGCGCGACGTCGCGGCCGCCGCGGCCGCGGGAATCGACGTTCGCGGAGTCGAAGCGTACGCCCCGAACCAGCGGGCATCCACGGATTGTTTCGTCTGCCACTACTAATTCGTGATTGCGGATAGCCGGTAGCCGATCGCTGATAGCCGATAGTTCCGAAGAGGAAATCGAATGGCGGATGGAATCAAAAGACGTGACTTCCTGAAGGTACTCGGAGTTACAGGGGCGGGGGTCGCGGCGACGAGCTGCTCTCCGGGTCCACAGGGCCGGTCGAACCGGCTGATCTCGTACGTGATCCCGGCCGAGGAGATCGTACCGGGCGTGCCTACGTGGTACGCCAGCACCTGCCGCGAATGCCCGGCGGGGTGCGGGATTCTGGTCGAGACGCACTCGGGACGTGTCACCAAGGTGGAGGGGAACCCGGCCCACCCGGTCTCTCGAGGGAACACCTGCGCCCGCGGCCAGGCTTCCGTCCAGGGGCTCTACCACCCGGATCGCTACACGGGTCCGGCGGTCGGGGAGGAGGGCATCGGGTTTCGGGACGTGACCTGGGGCACGGCGGAGCGGCTGCTGGCGGAGCGGATCCGCGTTGCAGGAGCGCAGCCCGGTAGCGTGGTACTGCTGAGCGGCAGCTATGGTCCCGGGATGAATCAGCTCGCCGATACCTGGGTAGGTGCCGTGGGTGCCCGGCGGGTGACGTACGACCCGTGGGCCAACCAGCCGCGTGACCTCAACTTCGCCGACGCCAATGTCCTGGTCGCCTTCGGGGCCGACTTCCTGGAGACCTGGGGCTCGCCCGTCGACTACGCCTGGCAGTTCGCCCAGATGCGTGACCATCGTATCGGGC
>JACDHR010000303.1 GCA_013820915.1 Gemmatimonadota bacterium | reverse complement strand
GGCCTATCCCGCTGGCGAGCCTCGTGGATCTGCGGTTGCAGCAACGGCTTGCTGCCTCACTGCCTCCGCGATAGGCCGACCCGAGTCCGCCGAATGTGCGTTATGCCGCCGCTTCATCGGGCCGCTGACGACAACCGGCGCGCTGAGACGCGCGCCGGCTACTTCTCGATCATGGTCGTTACGACTTTGTCGCGTGCGTCTTGAGAATCTGACGGATCTCCGAGCGTCCAAAGTGCTCGGCCCATCCAATCGCGTCGTCATCGTGTTGGCTGTCGTGAATGCGCGGGTCGGCACCGGCATCGAGCAGCAGACGCACGACATCGGCGCTGCCGCCCCACACAGCCATGTGCAGGGCGGTTGCCTCGGCATCTCCGTACCCCCATCGTGCGTTCGGATCTACACCGTGGTCGAGCAGCCATTTCACGGCGCGCAGGTCATCCCGCTTTGCCAGGAGATGCAGCGCGCCGCCGCTCTTGAGCAATTCGGTGTCGTCGTGCACGAGCCGAGCGGCTGTCTCCCAGTCGGCTAGCGCAAGGCTGGCGACGAGGTCCATTGGGGCTCCACGCGATGGACGATGCCCGCGCTCTGCGCTCGTAAGCTCCGCCATCGTCATGGCGCGGATCGCATCCATTACGGGCCGGTCGACGGCCTGCGCGGTCGCATACGCCGCTACCGGCTGACCAGCGCCATCCACGGCGAGAGGATCGGCACCGAGCTCGAGAAGCACTGAAATCATCTGCGGACGATTCATTCGCGCGGCGAAGTGCAGCGGCGTTTGGCTGTTTTCGTTGCGACTCATGCGGCTGTTGAGCGCCGCCGAATTGGCCGCAACGAGGCGGCGCACCTCATCCGCAAGGTTCAATGCGATCGCCGAGAAGATGTGGTGCTGCGCGCCTCGGCTGACGAGGAAATCCGCGACGGCGCGATGTGCCGCATCGTCGCAACCGTCCCAGCAGGTGGCCCAACCAATCACATCGAGCTCGTGATCGTCGCCGCGTCCGACGACATCGCCGCCCGCATCCGCCAGTCGCCGCACCACGTCGAGGTGACCGGCTGCCGCAGCCCAGTGCATCGCGTAGGTATCGTCTCCTTTCTCTCGCGCATTCACATCCAGACCACGCGCGAGAAGCAGGTCGACCACAGCCAGACGCCCGTTTTGCGCGGCGGCATGCAGCAGTGTCCACTCATACGGCTTGTCTCGCGCGAGCAGCTTGTCGGGGTGTGCGTCGAGCAACGTGGTAAGTATTTCGACGTCACCTTTCCGCGCCGTGTCAAAGAGCTGTCCCTCGATCGTCAGCGACTCGATGTGGGCTTTGAGCGCGCGCCAACTCGAGAAGCCGTACGACTTGGCGAGCTCGAACTGAGCGTCGGCGAGTTGCGCGGCGGGATCAGTCTTCCGCAACTCTTCGAGCTGGCGCTTCGCTTGTTTGCGGAGCCAGTCGAGGTTGGGATTGTCCGGTAGCGATCGCGCACCGGGCGCAGACCTAGGAGTCTGTTCGGACATCACACACCTCCATTCCTTGGAAAGAGCTTGAGCCCTTTCATGCCGCCCGGCGTCCGCAATTGGGGCGAGGAATAGAAGTCATTCCGGAAACTGCAGGGGTGGGTTGAACCCTTTACGCGGACCGTCGGCCGCCCTCGCGGCACTCGTTAATGGTACGGCCGGAGGCACGCGTACGCAAGGGAACGACCGGCGATGCGGTGGTAGCAACCGTCGCCACGCGCCTGGGACCGCGGCATAACGTTGCGCTGCAGTTGACGGGCGATCTGAGGAATTGCGGCGGCCTTCGGCCGTCGCTCTATTTCGTTCGCCCGCAACTGAGCTCTAGCGTTAGCCTTTCTTCCGCCTTCCTGCGGGTCTCGTTGGTCCTCCCCCAAGTAGAGCATCATCTGCCCGCCTGAGAAAAACCCCTGGTTAACGCACCAACGGAAGCGGTGGCAAGGCGCGGTGGTATGTTGTTGGGACGAGAGAACTTCGACACCGGTAGAAGCTCAGTGCCTTCCTTTTCAAAAAGCTGTTTGTTCAACGTTCCACGGCAGGGCAAACCGACTGACCATCCGACAGTAGAGTAACGAGACATCTCTGCAGCTCCCGCCACTCGACGGCTCGTTCTTTCAGGTACACCCATCCGGCGGCTGCAAGGATGTATACCTTTCTTCTCCGACGGCCATGTCCTTCAACCCAGGACCCGGCGATCAGCGCCTGCCTCTCCAAGTGGTGCAGCACAGGATAGAGCGTCCCATGGCGGATGTTGATGTGTCCGCCCGTCCTCTCCTTGATGCCTCCTGCGATCATGTACCCGTGCATGGGCCCGGCGCGTAACGTGTCCCGGATCAGAATCTCGTGGAGGGTGCGCGCGAGGCGCTGCACGTCGAGGGGCTGCGACATGGTCCTGAATCGGTGAGCGGAACGGCAGCCATCAAGAGGTCGAGGTCACCCGTCAGGCCGCGCGGGCTCGGTGGAGCTGCCGCCGGTCACGGCTCCATGCGAATCGTCAGCTATCTGAATGTCTCTGACTACGCGGAAACCGTAAAAGTCCTCCCGGTCGCTCCACGGGCCGGGCCTCCAGTGGCTACGGTGAGCGGCGCGTACCGCCCAGGTATACGTAGCATAGTCTCCGCCACGTTTCACGGGCTTGACGCACTCGCCGTCCCGCCACGAGCTCGGATGTCCCTGGCGCACCGAGCCGTCGCGGGGCGCGTCCGAGTTGTCGGGCGACCAGCAGTCGGCCGTCCACTCCTGGACGTTGCCCAGCATGTCATGGAGGCCGAACGGATTGGGAGGGAAGGTGCCGACCGGCACCGTGGAGCGCTTGTCCCACCTGCTGCCGCATCCATCGCAGACAGCCATCCCCTTCCCGATCTCGTCACCCCAGTAGCGCGCTGTCGTGGTTCCCGCGCGTGCGGCGTACTCCCACTCCGCCTCGCTCGGCAGGCGGTACCGCTGCCCAGTCGTTTCGTTGAGCCAGTCGATGTACTGCTCCGCGTCTGCCCTCGAGATGTAGACCACGGGCCGGTCGCCCCGAGCCCAGCGCCAGCCCTTCGGCCGGTACGTGCACCCGCCGGCCTCGACGCAAAGATCCCATTCGGCAAAGGTGACCTCGTACTTTCCGATTGCGAACGGATAGGCGATCTGCACCTCCACCTGCGGTTTATCCAGGCTTTCCGTCCAGGCCGGTCGGGTGGGGTGGAGGGCGGCAGCTTCCTCCCCGTCTGGACTTCCCATGAGGAACCGTCCGGGTGGCAGCTCGACCATGAGCGGACCGTAAGGACAATCGCGGAACTCGCGCAGTCCCGACTGCGGGTTGACCGTGCCGACGGAATCACACGCCGCGACATTCCCGGTCCGGCTCTCCTCCGGTGAACCGCAGGCGGTGGCGGCAACGAGAAGTGACAATGCCGTGAAGGTGCTCCCCCAGCGCGGAACGGCAGCCCGCCGGGCGTGCGGGCTCGAGCGGATGCAGTGACTAGCGGAAGGCATGAGCGTGTTTCCGTTCAGGTTCACGAAACCTGCGGCTCGGACGGGGGCTCTCCCGCGCGTGGAGTTCAGGCGGCCGCTGCCCCCGCCATGAGGCGGCGGGAGGAGCGGATCGCCGGGTAGCTCCACCGGGGGCACCTGCTACGTTCGCAGGGAGGTCATCGGATCCACGCGTGCCGCCGCGCGCGCCGGCAGGTAGACGGCCAGCGCGAAGAGCCCGAGGAGGAGGATGGGAAGCACTCCGAACACCGAGGGCTCCAGGGGCGTGACCCCGTACAGCAGGCTCGCGATCAGCCGAGCGAGCCCGGCCGCGACCACGGTGCCGACCAGCGTCCCAGCGACGGCCGCGACGAGAGCCCTCCGCATCGCGCTGCGTACGATCTGTCGTGGCGAGGCACCCAAGGCGGCGCGGATACCGTATTCGCGCCGTTGGCGGACGACCAGGTACGCCACGATAGCGTACAGGCTGATCAGCGTGATCACCAGCGCCGTCGCGGCGTACACGGCCACGAGCGACGCGATTACCCGCTGATCCGCTACCAGCTCGTCGATGACTTCCTGCAGCGTCCGTACTCCACCGAGCGCGATGGCGGGGTCGCCACGCCAGACCTCTTCGCGGAGTGCCGACGCGACCGTCCCGAGGGGAGCCGCGAGCCGAACGACGAGGTATCCATCCCTCGCAGGGGACTGCGCCTGAGGGACGTAGATCGTCGCCGCGGGGCCGGTGCTCGCGCCGGGGCTGCGGACGTCCCCGGCCACTCCGACGACCGTCCAGCGTTCGCCGCCCGCCGAGATCTCGCTCCCCAGGATGCTCTCTCCCCCCCGGCTTCGGGCTCTGGCGAGCGACTCGCTGACGATCGCTACCCGGGGCGCCTCCGTACCGTCGGAGGCCGCGAGCGCCCGCCCCTGCAGAACCGGGATGCGAACGGTTTCTAGATAGCCGGGTGAGACGGCGCGCCAGTGCGCGCGCCCCCGCGCTCCACCCGAATCGGAGCCCTCGAACTCGTACGCCCGCGTGACGCCGAAACCCTCCCGGGTCGCCGGCAGCTCCGACGCCAGCGCGGCCGATGCGACGCCCGGGACGTCCGCCGCTCGATCGACAAGCGCCTGCTGCAAACGGAGCAGGCCCTCCGGCGGCGCGTCGCGCTCAGCGGGGACGCTCCAGCGGACGGTGGCTACACCGTCCGTCGCGAAACCGGGCTCCTGCCCCACGAGCGCGAGCAGGCTGCGGCTCAGAAGCCCTGCACAGAGGAGAAGCACGACGGACAGGGTGACCTCGCCGACGACCAGGGCGCGCAACACACGCCGCCGCCGTGGTCCGGATGTGGTGGCCGAGGAGCCCTGCTGAAGCACCGCCGTCACGTTGGGGCGTGCGGCACCGATCGCCGGGACCACGGCACAGGCCAATCCGGCGATCAGCGCCAGCGCGATTGCCAACCCTACCACATGGCCGTCGAGACCAAGCTGCTCCCAGCCCAGCATCTGCCGCGAGACCGACTCCGGCATGCCTCGCTGGAATCCCACGAGCACCAGGTGCGCGATGAGCAGGCCGACTGCGGCGGCCGCGAGCGCGACGAGCAGGGCTTCCAGGAGCAGCAGAGCAGCGATCCGGAGCCGGCTGGCGCCCAGCGCGGCGCGGATCGCGATCTCCCGACCCCGCGCCAGCGGCCTCGTT
>JACDHR010000302.1 GCA_013820915.1 Gemmatimonadota bacterium | reverse complement strand
GACCGGCGCCGGGCAGCGGGACGCGAAGTTTACCGCCTCCTCCACCATGGAGCGGGCCGGGCACACCTGGACGGTGGTGTTTTCCTCGCTACCCGCCCTCGAGTCGGTGTCCGGAACCCGGTTCGCTCCCGCCGTCATCGGGCTCGGCCTGGTCATCAGTCTGCTGCTCTTCGGACTGACGCACGCCGAGGCCGCGGCGCGCCGCGCGGCCGAGGAGCGCGCGGAGGAAGTCCGCCGCGGTGCCGCGGAGCGCGAGCGGCTGCACCACGAGGTGGGGGCGCATGCGGAGGAGCTGCAGCATGCCAACGAGCAGATGCAGCGGACCAACGACGAGTTGATCCGGCTCAGCGTGGAGGTGGAGAGCGCACGCGAGATCGCCGTTCACGCCCGCCGCGAAGCCGAGGTGGCGAGCCAAGCGAAGAGCCAGTTCCTCGCCACCATGAGCCACGAGCTGCGTACTCCGGTCAATGCGGTCATCGGCTACACCGACCTGTTGGAGGCCCGCGTGGCGGGCCCGCTCACCGAGAAGCAGGGTGCGTACCTGGCGCGGCTCCATGCCAGCAGCCGCCATCTGGCCGGGCTGATCGACGAAGTGCTGGACCTGGCGAAGGTCGAGGCGGGAGAGATGTCCACGCGGAAAGAGCGCGTCGTACTCCGCGGCCCCGCGGAGGCAGCGCTGGCGATGATCGCTCCGCAGGCCACCGCGAAAGGACTCGACGTGGTGCAGGACACGGGCTGTGGGTGGGACGCCGAGTTCATCGGCGATGAGGACCGCGTCCGTCAGATCCTCGTCAACCTGCTGAGCAACGCGGTCAAGTTCACGGAGCGCGGCGGCGTCGTGGTGCGCTGCCGGCTGGTGTCCACGCCGGGCAATGGCGGCTCGGTGCTCGCCATCGATGTGGCCGACACCGGCATGGGCATCCCGGCCGAGCATCTCGAGCGCATCTTCGAGCCGTTCGCACAGGTCGAGGAAGGGCACACCCGCCGAAAGGGCGGCACGGGCCTGGGGCTGACCATCAGCCAACAGCTCGCGCGGCTCATGGGCGGCGAGCTGAGCGTCGAGAGCCGCGTCGGCGAGGGCTCGACCTTCACACTCCGTCTGCCGCGTGATGGTGCCACGGATCCGGCCCAAGCAATCCCGCGCAGCGCCGCAGCGGAGTCGACCTGAACGGACCCGCGCCACTGGGATGGCTTCACACACGAGTTCTTCCACCGACCCCCTCCCTCCCATCCGCACCGGCACCTCGCTTTCGGGGATGAACTTGGTCGCGTCCAGCAGGTCGAAGTCGAAGCTGTGCTCGTCCTCTTTTCCGACGATCTGCACACCCATCTCCTACTCCGGGTAGTCGCCCATGTCGATGGCTTCCCAGAGGTCCTTGCGGTTGAAGTCCGGGTCCTTGCCCGCGATCTTCCGTGCCTCGTCCCAAACCAGCGACGCGGTGCCCAACGGGGCGCGCCAGTGGAACTTCACGATGCGCGCCTTGCCCTGCCCATTGACGAAGCGGAAGGTGTAGACGCCGAAACCCTCCATCATCCGGCAGCTGCTCGGAATGGCGCGGTCCGAGAGCACCCGGATGATCATGCGCGCGCTTCCCGGCATCAGCGAAATCAACTCCCGGAACGTGTCGTGCGTGGCTGAGGCGTGCGGCATGCGCCCGTGGTTGACGAGGTCGCGGTGCAGGACGCGGCCGAGTTCGTGCCGCTACCCGAAGATCTCTGGCATGCGGCACTTGTCTCGCCCCCCGCGATCCGCAAGATTATCAGCGAACCGCCCCGCTGGCCGGGATGACCCCCGCCGGCGGCGCGTCTTTTCCGGCGTATCCACGTGCCCCCGGCGCGGAGCGCGGAGCGAAATACACGAGCAGCGATGAGCGAACATTCACACGTGACCGACAGCTACTTCCCCGCCGAGATCGAGCGGAAGTGGCAGCAGCGCTGGGACGAGCGCGGCACCAACACCTTCACGGGCGACGAGCTGCGTCGCGCCGGCAGGGAGGGCCGTCCCTTCTACAACCTGATGATGTTCCCGTACCCCTCCGCCGAGGGGCTGCACGTAGGGAACATCTACGCGTTCACGGGCGCCGACATCTTCGGGCGCTTCAAGCGCCTGCAGGGCCACGACGTCTTCGAGCCGATCGGCTTCGACGCCTTCGGCATCCACTCCGAAAACTTCGCGCTCAAGATCGGCGTCCACCCGATGGAGCTGATCCCGCGTAACGTGGAGCGCTTCACGCGCCAGCTCCGCCGCGTGGGGCTGATGTACGACTGGGACCACACGGTAGACACCACACAGCCGGAGTACTACCGGTGGACACAGTGGATTTTCTTACAGCTCTACAAGGCCGGGCTCGCGGTGAAGAAGGAGGCGCCGGTCAACTGGTGCCCCGGTTGCAACACCGTGCTCGCCAACGAGCAGGTGATCGCCGGCGAGTGCGAGCGCTGCGGCACGGCCGTGGAGATGCGCAACCTCTCACAGTGGTTCTTCAAGATCACCGATTACGCGGGCCGTCTGCTGGACAACCTGTCGGGGATCGACTGGTCGGAGACGACGAAGAAGGCGCAGGAGAACTGGATCGGGCGCAGCGAGGGCGCGGAGATCCGCTTCCCCGTCGTCCACGGCGGGGAAGAGATCGCCGCGTCCGCGATTTCGGTGTTCACCACGCGGCCGGACACGCTCTACGGCGCCTCCTACATGGTGCTCGCGCCCGAGCATCCGCTGGTGGAGCACCTCACCACGGCGGAGCAGCGCGAGACGGTGGAGGAGTACCGCCGCCGGGTCGCCGCGACGGACATGGTGAGCCGCAAGATCACGGAGAAGGAGAAGACCGGTGTGGACACCGGCGCGCGGGCCATCAACCCGATCAGCGGCGAGGAGATCCCGATCTGGATCGCGGACTACGTGCTGATGGAGTACGGGACCGGCGCGATCATGGCCGTGCCCGGCCATGACGAGCGGGACTTCGAGTTCGCGCGGAAGTTCGACCTCCCGATCCGCCGCGTGGTGGCGGGCGAGGGGGACACCGCCGCCACGCCGCTCGAGGAAGCGTACACCGGCCCCGGCCGGCTGGTAAATTCCGGGCGCTACGACGGGCTCACCTGGCAGGACGCTAAGCAGGCGATCACTATGCAACTGGCCCACAGCGGGGCGGGCACGCCGCGCACCAACTACCGGCTGCACGACTGGTGCATCTCGCGGCAGCGCTACTGGGGCCCGCCCATCCCCATCCTGTACTGCGACACGTGCGGCACCGTGCCCGTTCCCGAGGATCAGCTCCCCGTGCTGCTCCCCCAGGTGGAGGACTTCAAGCCCGACGCTTCGGGGATCTCCCCGCTGGCGCGCCACGAGCAGTGGTACCGCACCGACTGCCCGAGCTGCGGCGGCGAGGCGCGCCGCGAAACCGACGTCTCCGACACCTTCCTGGACTCGGCCTGGTACTTCCTGCGCTATCCATCGGCGGGGAACAGCCAGCTACCCTTCGACCCCGAGGTCACGCGCGCCTGGCTGCCGGTGGACTCCTACATCGGCGGCAACGAGCACGCGGTGCTGCACCTGCTGTACTCGCGCTTCATCACCATGGTGCTCAAGGACCTCGGCCACATCGACTTCGAGGAGCCGTTCACCCGCTTCCGCGCGCACGGGCTGATCGTCAAGGACGGCGCGAAGATGTCCAAGTCGCGCGGCAACGTAGTGGTGCCGGACGAGTACATCGAGGAGTGGGGCGCGGACACCATCCGCACCTACCTGATGTTCCTCGGCCCCTACGAGGAAGGCGGCGACTTCCGCGACGCGGGGATCACCGGCCCGTACAACTTCCTGAACCGACTCTGGGATACGGTGCTCTCCGCGGAGGAGCGCGAGCTGGACGCCGGGGTCGAGCAGAAGCTGCACGCCACGATCAAGAAGGTGACGGAAGACCTGGATGCGCTCAGCTACAACACCGCCGTCGCCGCGATGATGGAGTACCTGAACACGGTGCGCGCCGGCGGCCGCACCCCCGAGCGCGCCGCGGTCGAGCCGCTGGTGCCGCTGGTCGCGCCCTTCGCCCCGCACCTCGCCGAGGAGTTCTGGGAGCGGATGGGGAACACCGGCTCGATTTTCGACGCGCGCTCGGGCGGCCGCTTCCCCACCGTGGAAGGCGGCGTCTGGCCGACGTTCGACCCGGCGAAGACGATCGCCAACACCGTGGAGTTCGTGGTGCAGGTCAACGGCAAGCTGCGCGCGCGCATGGAGATGCCGCGCGGCATCGGCGAGGGTGAGGCCCGCGAAGCCGCGCTCGCCGACCCGAACGTGCAGCGGTTCATCGACGGGAAGCAGGTCAGGAAAACGATCTTCGTTGCCGATCGGCTGCTCAACCTGGTGGTGGGATAGGGATTCAGAGCAGTCATCTCAGTTGAAGCATCGCTTTGAGGTCAAGGGTTCTCGGCAGAGGGCGGATCAGGGGGAGAGGATGGTGTGAGATGTAGCGCGGATTTCCACCGTTTTCAATGGATACGCAGTTCAGGCTTTCCTGCTGATGAGGGCGAGCTGCTTGTACTCCGCTCGTCTTCCGCCCTGAAGTCGCCCGAGCGGTGGCAGCGTCGGCGCTGTTCGCGGTGGCTACTCCATTGATCTCGCGGATCAGCGCGGGTCGAGCGGGCTCCGAACGCCTTTGGCTCCGCGGCTGAGCACGTGCGTGTAGATCATCGTGGTGCGCAGGTCCTTGTGGCCGAGCAGCTCCTGCACGGTGCGCACATCATAGCCATCTTCCAGCAGGTGGGTGGCAAAGGAGTGACGGAAGGTGTGACAGCTTACCGACTTCTCGATCCCCGCGTCGCGGATCAACGGAACGCCAGCGCGCGGGAAAGAGGTACTGCGACGCCCAACGGGTTGATGCAGTGGGGTGCTTTTTCGCCAGAGCATGGGGTAGGTACACGGGGCCGAACCCCGCCTCCCAATCTTCGGCACGGAGGGACCCGCACTCGGCTGAGGTGCGCGCGCAGTGGTTCGGCCAAACGACCGGGCAGCATCACCAGCCAATGCTTGGCGCTCTTCCCGTCACGGATGGTGATCCGGTTTGCGGGGCAGTCCACATCCTTCACCCGCGGCCGCAAGGCCTCCAGCAGGCGCGGCCCGGAGCCGTAGAGCAGACCTGCCACCCGCCGGGGCGTACCTTGG
>JACDHR010000048.1 GCA_013820915.1 Gemmatimonadota bacterium | reverse complement strand
GTCGTCTTCGCGGTGCTCTTCACGCCGTTTTTCCTGCGGCTGACCCGCCTGCTCCGGGGGCGGGTCAGCCTCGCGGCCGGCCTCACCACCCTACTGGTCGTGCTCGTCGTGCTGATCCCCTTTGCGCTGCTCACCGCCGCAGTGGCGCAACAGGCGTTCTCCCTCTACCACCGCATCGTCGTCGGCGAGGTAGACATCCACTCACCGGTGGCGTTCGTGGAGCGATCGATCCCCGCGCTCGCCGATCTCCTGGCGCGCTACGGCATCGATGTCGATCGGGTGCGAACCGCACTCGAGAATGCGGCGGTAACCGCCAGCCAGTACCTCGCCGGCCAGGCGTTCATACTGGGGCAGAACGCGCTCATAGTGGCCGTTCTCTTCGCCCTGATGCTCTACTTCCTCTTCTTCTTCCTTCGAGACGGGGAGCGCATCGTCCGCGGCCTGATTCGCGCACTGCCGCTCGGCGACGAGCGGGAGGCGCGGCTCTTCGCAAAGTTCGCGGAGGTCGCACGGGCGACTGTGAAGGGTACGCTCGTGGTGGCGGCGGTGCAGGGCGCGCTCGGCGGGATCCTGTTCGCCATCGTGGGGATTCAGGCCGCCATCTTCTGGGCGGTGGTGATGGGGATTCTCTCGCTCCTGCCCGCGCTGGGTGCGGCGCTGGTGTGGGCACCGGCGGCGATCATTCTTTTCGCCACCGGCGCGTTCTGGAAAGCCGTCTTCCTGACGGTAGGCGGCACCGTCCTGGTGGGGCTGGTGGACAACGTCCTGCGGCCGATCCTCGTCGGCAGGGAGACGCAGATGCCGGACTACCTGGTGCTGCTGGCCACCCTGGGCGGCCTCTCCGTCTTCGGGCTCTCGGGCTTCGTGGCGGGGCCCGTGATCGCCGCCCTCTTCCTGGTCGTGTGGGATATGTTCGCCCGGGAGTACGCCCCGCTGGACTCGTCGGAGCCGCCGGCGGTGCCTACGGCCGTTCCGGATGTTCCGGATCGTGCACCCGGGATGGTGGACCCTCCTCGGGATGAGATATAGCCTCGCCGTGCAGGCGGAAGCCGCGGCTGCCTTCCGTTACTCACAAGCCGGTTCCGGTAGAGTTGAGCAGGAATGATCCTGCTCGTGAAGCTGGTTCACGCTCCCGGGCGAGGCATCCGGATCCTTCGCAATGCTCTCCAGCAGGGAAACCTCCATCGCACCCGGCAGGGCACCCAGCGCACCGTTTCGGAGCGCTCTCTCCGTCCGGCTTATGATCCCCCGGCTCACGTACACGCGTGCGAGCGAACTCGTCGCCACGCGGATGGGGCTGGCTGCGGGGTGGATCTGGAGCGTCAGGGAGTCCGTCAACGGGGAGAGCAGCGTGCCACGAAGCGTCTGCGCGTTCGCCCGGGCTGATACTCGGCTGCTGCTGCGCGGCGAGGGGAGCCGCCGCAGCGACGAAGAGCAGAGCCAGGAGCAGGAAGGGACGGCCACTGCCGGGCTCCGCCGAGGCGCGACGGGGGTGGCCGGGGTGCTCGCGGTTCCGGTGGTGCGGATGTCGTAGCCCGCCTCCAGTAAGTCCGTGGCAAAGGAGTGGCGAAAGGTGTGGCAGCTCCCCGTCTTGGTAATTCCCGCCTCGCGGATCGCCGTCTTGACCGCCTTCTGAATCATGGATTCCGAGAGGTGGTGCCGGCGAATCTCGCCCGAGTGCGGATGTGTGGAGCGTTGGCGAGCGGGAAAGAGGTACTGCCACGTCCAGCCCGTGGATGCATTCGGGTACTTTTGGGCCAGTGCGTAGGGTAGATACACGGAGCCGAACCCTGCCCCCAGATCTTCGGCATGGAGGACCCGCACTCGGCTGAGGTGCGCGCGCAGTGGTCCGGCCAAGCGCGCGGGCAGCATCACGATCCGATCCTTGGCGCCCTTTCCGTCGCGGGCGGTAATCCGGTTCCCGGGGAAGTCCACGTCCTTTACCCGGAGGCGCAAGGCCTCCAGTAGACGTAGCCCCGAGCCGTAGAGCAGACCAGCCACCAGCCAGGGCGTATCGCGGAGCTGTGCCAGAACCGTGAGAGCTTCGCCCCTGGAAAAGACCACGGGCAGCCGTTTGGGTCGCTTCGCGCGGACGGTGTCGCCAATTTCCCCGAGTTCCCGCTTCAGAACTGTCCGGTGAAGGAAAAGGAGGGCCGCGAAGGCCCGGTTCTGCGTCGAGCCGGCGACGTGCTCCTCTACCGCCAGATGGGAGAGAAACTGCTGTACGTGCTCCGCGCCGAGACTGATGGGGTGGCGCATATCGTGGAAGTGAACGAAGCGTCGAATCCAGCTTACGTAGGCCTGTTCCGTTCGCCGGCTGAGATTTTTGAGGCGGATATGCTCCCGCACCTGGTCAAGCAGCTTCGGCCGTGACCGCACGGGTCTTGTTTTTCCGGGGGCGGGGACGATACTATGGTTTGCGTGGAATGGCGTGTGGCGAAAATGCGGGTGTCATGCCGGTCACGCACGGATATTACGCGGATTACGCAGGGGTGTTATCCGGATCTCGTCCGTAATAATCATGGTCAGACGGTTTGACGTAGTCGCTTGCTGGAATTTGTTGGTTCCATATTTTGGTGTCTGGTTTGGCTCGTTTGCATTCCTTCTTTCCCCGCCGATTTCCATGAGACTCTCTGCAATCATCGCTCTCGTTCTTCTTCTCGGTGCGTGTGCGTCATCGCGTGGCGTTCCTCCCGCCTCGTCACTGCTACGCTCCGATTGGAAGCCGGCCCCGGGGCAGACCTGTCAACTCATGAGCCGCCCAGCGGCTCTGCCTGCGGCCGATCAGCTTGTCGAACTCTCCGCCGCGCGTGCAGCACTCGCGTCTATTCCGGTGGAGCTACGAGCAACGCATCCGTACGCAATCCTGGAGGTGATGTTCGACTCGGCTGGAGTTCAAGAGCGCACTCGGCTCCTTGATGCCACTGTGCCTGCCGATGTCGCGCAGACGCTTCTGCGTACTATTGTGCCAGCGGCTCCGGACGGGGTAGGAGAGAGCGGCCGGCCCTGGGGTGTTCTGCTCAAGGCGGCAGCCGAAGGTGAGGAGACCACCTTTCGGGTGGAGCGTATGGAGTACTGCGCGTGTTCGCTGATCAATCGGCGGGAGTTCACACGCGTGCTTGAGTCCGCGATGCAGCAGGTTCGGATTCCAACCTTGGCAGGGACGCGTCAGACGCTGATCATTGATGTTCGCTCCGATAGCACCGGCGCAATCGTGGAGAAGCGCTTGCATCAATTGACTGGGTATGCGGAGTTGGACCGGCTGGCGGTGCAGATCGCCGACCGCATGCGGGTGGCTCCGCCGCTACGGAACCGGCAACCCGTTGAGATGTGGAGCCGTGTTCCGATCAGCCTCACGTTCCCGGCCGCTGCGAAACCAAGTTTGTAAGCAGCCGTAAGCCGCCGCCTAACGAGAGCGCTGAAGTGGACGCAGGGCCCTGCATGTTTTCGGCTGGTGTGCGATCTTTAGGTGCAGCGGCTTCGATCAGCTATTGTGCTGGCCCTGCGCCACTTAGCTTGAGCGTTAGCACTGCCCTGCCAAGTTCACGCTCGTTGCCGAGGGGCGGTGGCCCGGCCGCAGGTGGGGCACCGGGGCATGCATTCTCGCACGAGAATCTGGAGAATGCGCCGCCGAATCTCAGGCAGCGAGGGGCTTGGCGGTGGCCCCTGGCGCGGCAGGCACCGCCGCTCGGCTTCCGGAATGCCGGCCGCCTCACAACCCACGGGATCCTCCGCCCGGGACTTCGGCAGGAAGAGTCGCAGAGCAACCGGCACGGGCACGCCGCCGCGGTCCATTGTGAGGGAGACCAACACCTGGCAGTTGGCCTGCTTGCCCAGCTCTCCGCAGTACTGTCGGGCCACACCCACGGAGTGTTTCCCCTGCTTGACGATGCTCGTGTCGTCGATGCTCAGCACCGCACCCTCTCCACCGACGATCTCCCGGGCGCGCTCCCAGAGCACGCCCTGCACGGGTCGCACCTTCCAGGGCGAGGTCGAGACGAAGTGGTGCAGTTGCTGGAGTTCCTCCGGTGCCACCTGCTCGGCGATCTGTTCCACGTTCTTCCGTGGTGCCGGACTCAGGAGGCCGTGCAGGTAGAGCGGAGCCTATCGCCGCCGCTCCTTCCGTCCCGTCGCCTCCAGAAATGGCTCCAACCAGCGCTCCAACTCGTCTGCCCACTCTGTCCACCTGCTCACTACCGCCATGCTCGACCTCCAAACTACGGGAAAAGTGAATCGCCCCGGTTTTCTCGGAGAGCTCAGTTCGTGAGTGCCGGCACGATACTCTGCGTCTCCTGACCGCGATAGAATGCCTCCTCGTACTCGACGGGCGGAACGTACCCGAGTGGCTCCAGGAGGCGGTGGTGGTTGAACCACCAGACCCACTCGAGGGTGGCGATGGCGCTCACCAGCACGTTGGAGTCGAGGAAGACGCTAAAGAGATCGCGCGGAAGACATCCTCATAGGTGAGAAACCGTGTGGACTCGCACCGTCCGGGTGCCTCCGCGTCGAGGGAATCTTCTGCCAGGAAATCCCGACAACGGAAGGCAGCAGGCGGTGTTTTGCATCCTACCCCTACTCATCTCATCCACACGCGTGCAGGATCATCCACACGCGTGCAGGATCCGGTAACAGTTTGCCATGCTCCCCCAAACTGCTACATTGCTCGGGAGAAGCCGTCATCCACATCTGCATACGCGTCATGGGTGAGATTGATATTACAGCTCGGCTACGGGACCGGATTATCGGCTCACTTCACCTCGGCCAGCTCGCCGTGGGCGAGCGGCTCCCCAGCATCCGCGAGATTGCACGCGAAGCGGATGTCGACCATCGCAGGGTCGCGGAGGCGTACCGGACGCTGGAGAGGGAGGGGCTGGTGGAGGTCCGCGGGCGCTCCGGGGTGTACGCGCTGGAGCAGGATCGGCTCGGCGAGCGGATGCTGGCGGAGACCGCTCGCTGGATGGGGACCGTATTGACGGAGGGGTGGAAGCGCCGCGTCACGGTTCCGGATCTGCCGGACCTGATCCGCCGGTGCACTGCGACCGTGCAGGTGCGTAGTGCGTTCATCGAATCCACGGCCGATCACCTGGCGGCGCTCTGTGCGGAGTTGAGCACCGAGCTGGGGTTTTCCAGCCAGGCCGTGCCGTACAGCTCCGTGTCTCCGCGGCTGTGGCACGACCCGGGCGAGCCGGATCAGTTTCCCGTGGCGCTGCGGGATGCTCACCTCTGGGTGACCACCGCCTTCCACGCGAGTACGCTTCGCCGAGCGGCCGCGGCGATGCGCAAACCGCTCGTAGTCCTGAAACTTCATCCCGATGTGGCCGCCAGGATCAGGCGCCACGTGGTGGGCGGCGGTCTGACGGTGGTGTGCGTGGATCCGGCGTTCGGAGAGCGGGTTCGCACGGTTTTTGCGCCGAATGATCCCGGGCGTATCCGCGTGGTCCGCGCGGCCGACCGGGGCGCGTTCGATCGCCTGGACCGTGCGGAGCCCGTGCTCCTCACCCGGGCCGCACACCAGCGGCTGGGGGAGACCGGCCTGGCGATGATCGTCCCGCAATCTCCGTCGATCTCGCCGGAGTCGGTGCGCGAACTCGCCGAGCACCTCATCCGGATCAACTTCGCGGCCGCGGAAGAAGAGCGCGGCGATGGTAACACGGTCCCGCGGCGCGGTGCACCCCCTGGAGCCAGCGGAGAATGAGTCCCGACAGTACACTTGCCGCCCGGCTGCGCGACCGGATCATCGCCGACCTGCACCTCGGCCAGCTGCATGCCGGTCAACGGCTGCCGGGCGTGCGGGAGCTCTCCGCGTCGCTGAAGGCGGACCACCGCGCCGTGACGCGGGCGTTCCGCAAGCTGGAAGCCGAGGGATTGGTGGAGGTGCGCCCCCGCTCGGGCGTCTACGTGGCCGAGCAGGAGACAATCGGGGAGGAGATGCCGCTGGAGACGGCGCGATGGATGGCGGCGGTGCTGGTGGAGGGATGGAAGCGCCGCATCCCGGTGCCGGAGCTCCCCGATCTGGTGGAACGCTGTACGGCCACGGTACGTCTCCGCTGCGCATGCGTGGAGTCTACGGAAGACCAGATGCTCACCTACCGCACCGAGCTGGAGAACGACTTCGGCCTGGAGGTCGTTCCCGTATTCGTCGCGCCCGTGCCACCCGACGATCCCGCCAGCTCTAGCGAGCTCGCCGCGCTACGCGAGCGGCTGCGGGAGATGGACCTGGTCGTGACCACCAGCTTCCACGCGGGGCTCGTAAGCGCCGCACTCGAAGGGTCGGAGATCCCCCTGGTGATGGTCCAAATCCACCCCAGCGTGGTGGCCTCCATACGCAAGCGGCTCCAGGAAGGGCCGCTCACCGTGGTGGCGCTGGATCCGAGCTTCGCGGATCGCATGCGGACCGTGTATCTGGATGACGAAACCGAGAGGGGAACGATTCGCCCCGTGCTCGCGGCCGATCGGGAAGCCGTGGCATCGCTCGACCCTTCGGAGCCGGTGCTCCTCACCCGGGCCGCTCGGCGCCGGCTGGGCGATGTGGCGCTCCCGATGCTCGTCCCGCACTCTCCCACCTTTGGGCCCGAGACGGCGCACCAACTCTGTACGATCATCATCCGCCTCAACATGGTGGCGGAGCAGGCACGGAACGCCTAGCGGTTGCTCTCCAGCCACCGGGCCACGATCTCGGCCCCGACGTCCATCCCCTGGGCGCCGAGCAGGAGCACCAGGTCGCCCTCGCCCGCCCGGTCCAGCACGCGGGTGACGGCGTCCTCCACAAGGTCGCGCTCCTCGAAGGGGGTGCCCGCCCCGTGCAGGCCCCCGGTGAACGCCGCCCGTTCCTCCGGCTCCACGCGGTTCCGCTCGTCGGCGGCGTCCGTGCTCGGCGACACGATCAGCGTCGCGGTGGGGACGCGCTCCGTCCAGATCGCCAGGGCGCCGGCGTCTCTCCGGTTGATCTCCGTGCCGCGTTGCCCGCGGATCACGAATACGACGTGAAGCCGGCGGTGCGGCAGCGCCTCCGCGACTTCATACACGGCGGTGATGCTGTCAGGGTGGCCCACGGTGTCGTCGATCACCGTGAAGCGGCCATGATGGAGGACCTGCATACGCCGCGGGGGAGAGGGCATGGTCTCGAGCGCCGCCTGCACGGCCTCCCGCGGGGCGCCGAGGCAGAGCGCGCCCGCGATGGCCACCGACGCGTTGCTCGCGTTCGACCGGCCGAGCATCCGCAGCCGAACCGGGAAGGAAGCGGGAGGAACGACACCGCCCCCAACGCGGGGCAGCGGCTCACGCGTCTGCACCCGAAGTACCATCCGTTCCGCGTCGAGGCTTTCCCGCCGCACCTGTACTGCCGCCTCGTCGCTCGCGCCGCACCCGATACCGCGCAGGTCGCGCGCCTCCACGAGCGCTCGGACCACCGGATCGCCGCCGAGGAAGACGAGCGGCGCTCCGGCCGGGAGAAGGTCGAAGAAGCGGGCTTTGGCGGCCGCGTATTGCTCGAACGAGCCGTGGTACTCCATGTGCTCCAGCGGCACGAGGTTAGTGAAGATCCCGAGCGCGAAGCGGAGCCCGTGCACCCGCTCCTGAACCAGCGCGTGGCTGGTGACCTCCATCGCCGCGAGATCGGCCCCCGCGTTCGCCATGTCGGCGAGCGCCCGCTGAACCATGAGCGGCCCCGGCACCGTATGGCCCGTGTCCTCCTCCTTTCCACTGAAGCGGATCCCGAGCGAGCCGATCGTCCCCACCCGCTTCCCGGCCTCCAGCAGGATCGCCTCGAGCATGGAGAGTACGGAGGTCTTGCCGAGCGTGCCGGTGATCCCCACCACGGGGAGCCGTTCCGCCGGGTTGTTGTGCCAGGCGATCGCCAGCTCCGCCAGAGCGCGGCGGGAGCCGGGCACGCGAACGACCGGCACACCCGGATCCTCCACCTCCCGCTCGGCGATCACCGCTGCCGCACCGCGCGCGACCGCGTCACCGATCCGATCATGCCCGTCGAGGCGCGTGCCGCGGATCGCCACGAACAGCGAGCCGGGCTGCACCGCGCGTGAATCCACCACGATCCCGCTCACCCGTAGGCCCGGATCCGGGTCGCGCTGCCATCGTGCCCCTTCCACGGAATGCAGGAGCTCCTTCAACAGCACCATAGCTTCTTCGTTTCTCGTTTGAAGGTCCGCTCGCATCACGGTCCGTGGTCACGCAGTGCTTTCATGTACAGGATCAGCGCGTCCAGCTCGTCGGGCGGGATCTGTGCGCTAGAGAAGCGCGGCATCACGCCGAGCCCGTTGCGCACCTGGAAACGGATCAGCCAGGTGGGCAGAGGCTTGTTGTTGAGCGTCGGGCCGAGACCCGCCTCGCCCGCGGGGTGGCACTGGTGGCAGTGGATGGCGAACGACTGCTCGCCGCGCACGAGCACGGGGTCTTCCAGGACCAGGCGCCCGGCGATCGGCTCGCTGCGGCGCGAGGGTCCGCAGGCCGCGAGCGCGAGCGTCACACCGAGGATCGCCGCCCTCCGTGCATATATCCAGTGGCGGTCCGCACCCGTGGCGGCCGCGGACTCCGTACGATACGGCGCTCTCATCGTGCCCCCTCCGCGGCTCGGGTGATCCGCCAGAGGACGCCGGTACCGGACCGCGGCTCGGGGCCGCGCTCGCCCATGGTCATCACCCCGAAGTCCACCACGTAGAGTGCGGCCCCCGCAGGGTCGAAGCGCGCGGCGAGGGGGCGCTCCAGCCCGCCGCCCCCGATTCGCGACGCGGGCCCGTTCGTATCCCCGCGGTTCACGGCGAAATCGCGCGTCACCCCGCTCTCCACGTCCACGCGCACCACCTTGAAGCCCACCGGAGAAAGGACCTTCCCCACGTCGGGTGCCATGTCCCCGAACTGGGCGACGAACGCCTCTCCGACATGGCCGAAGGACGCGCTGCGCGAGAAGTCGAACCCGTTCGAGGAGGAGTGCACGCCCAGCACCGCGGCCGGGCGCGGTGGCATGTTGGGGTGCTCCGCCAGCAGGAAGATCGGGGCGCGCCGGCCCGGTGTGCGGTAGTGATCCGCGTCCGTCACCGGGCGGCCCGCGTGGAAGTCCGGCCAGCCGTACCAGATGCCCGGTGTGACGGCCCAGAGCATGTCTCCCGCTCCCCAGACGGGGCGGCTCCCGCGATTATCGTAGGCGTTGTCCGTCACGTGCAGGCGCCCCTGCGGTGACCACGCGAGCCCGAACGGGTTGCGGAAGCCCCAGGCCACCAGCTCGGGCGCGCCGCCGCCGGGGCGGATCCGCATCACCGCTCCACTGCACGGCACCTGTCCCCGAACCGTCTGCCTCGCGGCGGTCGGGGTGCCGAAGGGAGAGAACGCGCCGGTGCTGACCTGGTCGTCCGGCTCTTCCGTGAGCGGGTTGGAGGTGGTGAAGTTCTCGCCCGTCAGCCGGATGTCTTGGCAGGGCACGTCATGAAGCCGGGGGAACCGCGGGAGCCATCCGAAGCCGTAGTTGTCTTCGCCCACCACCGCGGAGTTGGTGACGGTGCCCTGCGCGAAATAGATCCACCCGTCCGGGCCGATCACCGGCCCGTTCGTATGATGGTCGCCCATGCTGGGGAGGTTCTCGATCAGGGGCGTCACCTCACCCTCCGGCGAGATGCGCAGGATCCGCCCGCCCTCCAGCACGCCTCCCTGCGCGACGTAGAAGGCGCCCTGGTGGTATGTGACCCCGTTCCACGGCGGGTTGCCGCCGGACGCGAGGGTCGTCGAGCGGCCGTCCGCCTCGATGCGCAGCAGCCGCGGGGTGGTGAAGACCTCGCCGTACGAGTAGCCCGCCTCCACCACGTAGATCCCGCCCGCGTCGTCGAACGCCACGCCGGTCGGGAAGGTCAGTCCGATCGCGACCGGCTCGATCCGGTAGCCCTCGGGCAGCGCGACGTCGGCCGCGCGGAGCTGGCGCGGCGTCTCGAACCCCGTCTCCCCGCCGCCCGCGGAGCGGCGCAGTACGTAGCAGCCCGGCAGCGCGGGGAGAAGTGCCAAAACCAGCACGATGGCGCGGACGAGGCCGATGTGTTGCGGTAGCATGAGCATCGTGAGCGTCGTTTTCCACCGCGCTTGGAAGAGGGTACGGGCAACAGAGCCGGCCATTTGTCCCCGGCACCGTGCAGGGAGGGAAGCAGCATCCGGACACCCGGCGGAGTAGCAAAGCCCATGCCTCTGCTCCGGCGCCCGGACAGCACGCTGTGGCTCGTGGGCTCCCGCGCATCACCGCCGCAGCTCCGCTGCCCGCCGGTCGACTCCCTTCACCCGTACCATACGGACGGTGGCGGATGTCTTCGCGAGCGCGTATCGGACTTGCGGGACCCGCGGGGGGAATCCAGATTGAGCGCTCTTTCCGCAGCTCTTCTCGATCCCCTCATCTCCAAAGGGTTCATGTCTCCCGAAGCTCGCAAAGAAGAAGAGACGGTCACGAAGGATGGCTACGAGCTTACCTTCTATCCCGGCTTCGTGAGCCGCGTCACGGTGCGTGGAGACGGCGGCGCGGAGCACGAGCTGTACAAGCAGAGAAACGTGTACCACCTCCCGAAAGGCCAGGCCAAGCCGAGGACCAAGCACAAGCTGAGGCTGAAGGGCGGCAAAAAGAAGCAGAATATCACTCTCGATATCGACGACCCCGAGCTGCGCATCGCGCGGATCACGGTGGAGCTGTACGGGGAGGACCATCAACCCGGCGGTGGTGAAACAGAGGATGTAGTAGTAGAAACGATGGAAGTGCAGAACTTCCCCAAAACCTGCCCTCCCTGGTGTGGCTCCGACGAGTAAGTGAATTCGCGGTTTCCGTAGCTCTATGACTGTACTGATCTCTCAGTGGCTGAACGGTGCCTTCATGCTCGCCCTGGGCGTGACGGCGGTCTGGTCGGTATCGTTGCTGCATTCGGCGCCGGCGATACACCAGTCGACCTGGCGGATCGCCGCTGGAGCATTCCTGCTCACCGGGGCCAGCAACTTCATACAGAGCTCTGCCGCGGTATGGGCGTATATCTCCGGTCCCGGATCCAGCGTATACTCCGCATATATCCTCTACGGAATACGTCTGAATACCGGTAGATCGCTGGTGGAAATCTTGTTTGGCATGATTCTGATTTACTGGATCTTCCGGGACACCGGGAGGAGCAAACCGCCCGGGTGGATCTATGCGGCGTTGGCGGCCTCTCTGATTCTGGGAGGTTCGATCGGACCAGGCGATCCGATACACTCTACGGTGTATTTCCCGATGATCGCGGCGCTGTCATTCGTGGAACTGGTCGTGCTGGGCTTTGCCCTTGTTCTCGCGCTGCTGCGCAAGGCGATGGATAGGCTGCTTTGGTTGATCCTCGCAACTTTTGTTTTCGCGCAGGCGGTGTCGATCGGCATCCTCTCTGCTTTTTCCTGGCTCGATGTTCCTCAGGTGTGGGCGCCGGGCATACAACAATTCGCGCTGTTCAACACTGTTGTTGCACTCGTGATGACGCTCCTGGCGATCCACCGTTTTCATCTCGCCCGCAAAGGTGTTCAGGTACCGACGCTCTTCGGACAGCTGGAGTCGACTCGGAGATCCTCAGTCGCGTAGCGTCACTGACAACGAACCGGGCAGTCAAAAGGGCAAAGTCGGGCGGGCGCCGAGCCCACGCCGGCCCCGCCACAGGACCGCAAGGCGCGGACCGGCATCCTTTCACCCGTGGAGACGCACCTCCTTGTTCGCCTGCCCGGTTGCCGAACGCACGGAGCTTCGTCTGCTGGAAGAGCGGCACGCGGACGAGCTCGCCCTGCTGGTGGACCGCAACCGTGAGCACCTGCGCGCCTGGCTCCCCTGGGTGGACGGCAGCCGCACCCCCGCGGATGCCCGCATCTTTATCGCGGGCGCCATGCGGCGGTGGGGGCAGAACAACGGCTTCACTGCCGGCATCTGGCACGAGGGTGAAATGGCGGGCACGATCGGGCTGCACGCGATCGATTGGTCCAGCCGCGCCAGCAGCATCGGCTACTGGATCGGCAGCGATTTTCAGGGCAAGGGTATTGCCACCGCAGCGTGCCGCGCGGTTCTGGACCACGCCTTTGGCGCGCTGGGCCTGAACCGAGTGGAGATCCGTTGCGCGCCGGCCAACCGCCGCAGCCGCGCGGTGCCGGAGCGGCTCGGGTTCACGAAGGAAGGAACGCTGCGCCAGGTGCAGCTCCTCTACGACCGATACACCGACCTGGTGGTGTACGCCATGCTCGCGGACGAATGGATCGGCCGGGAGATGGGTGCATAGGAGACCCTCGTGCTCATCGACGAATGGCTGCCCGACCGCGCAGCGGAAGCGAGCAGCGGCGACACTGCGAAGCAAATCGAGGAACCGGGGGTATCACAGTTCGCACGCAACCCGGGGGTTAACCGGGGGGTTCGATTGCTCCATAAGAACAGGCGGGATATCTTGCCGGGTAGGAAACGGCGCCGTTCGGGACCGCAGCCGCCACAGGGGACGGAACCATGATTTGCTTCAGCTCGCTCGCGGCAGCCGCACGACGCACCCCGGTGGGAAGTGCCGTGCTCCTGCTGCTATTCGCGGCGCTGCCTGTTCTCGCACAGGAGACGCCGCGGCAGGACGCTGCGCAGGGGGCGCTCGTCTACCGCATCCCCGTGACGGGTGTGGTGGAGATGGGCCTTGCGCCCTTCATCGAGCGTTCGCTCTCGGAAGCCGCCGCCGCCGGTGCCACCGCGGCGGTGCTGGACATCGACACGCCGGGCGGCCGCGTGGACGCGGCCGAGCGCATCGCGGATGCGATCGGCGACTCGCAGATCCCGGTCTACACCTACGTGAACCGCCGCGCTATCTCGGCCGGCGCGCTGATCTCGCTGGCGACCCAGCGGATCTACATGCGCCCCGCCGCGGTGCTCGGCGCCGCCACCCCGGTCACGGGCGAGGGGGATCGCGCATCGGAGAAGATGGTCAGCGTGATGCGCTCCGAGTTCCGCTCGCTCGCCGCGGCGCGCGGGCTGGACCCGCAGATCGCCGAAGCGATGGTGGACGAAGCGGTGGCCGTCGAGGGGCTCGTCCCGGAGGGCCAGCTCCTCACCCTGGCTACCGACGACGCCGTGCGCGTCGGCTATGCGGAGGCGGTGGAGGACTGGGACGCGCTGCTCGCCGCGATCGGCGCGCCGGGTGCCCGCGTGATCGAGGCCCGGGTGAACTGGGCCGAGCGCGCGGTGCGCTTCCTGACTAACCCGCTGGTTGCGCCGTTTCTGCTCTCCATCGGGTTTCTGGGGCTGCTGATCGAGATCAAGACGCCCGCCTTCGGGCTCGCCGGGCTGGCGGGGGTGAGTTCGCTCGGGCTGTTCTTCGGCAGCCACCTCATCATCGGGCTCGCCGGGTGGGAGGTGCTCATCCTCCTCGCCGCCGGCATCCTGCTCCTGATGGTGGAGATGTTCATCATCCCCGGCTTCGGCGTGGCGGGCGTGCTAGGGATCGTGGCGGTCGTCTCCAGCATCTTCCTCTCCCTGATCGGGAGCATGCCGACCACGGGAGACATCATGGTAGCGCTGAACGTGATCCTGGCCTCTCTGGCCATTGTCGGCGTGGTGGCGTGGCAGCTGATTCGCCGCCTCCCGCGCGACCGCCGCGCTCAGAAGATCCTGCTCCACACCTCCACCAGCCGTGAGGAGGGCTACATCTCCGCGGAGCGGCGCCAGGACCTGGTGGGGATCGACGGCGTCGCGGTCACGGACCTCCGCCCGGCCGGGATGGGCCGCTTCGGCGAGGAGAATATCGACATCGTTTCCGAAGGCGGATGGGTCGGCGCGGGCACGCCGATCCGGATTACCCGTGCCGAAGGCTACCGCCACGTGGTGCGCGCCATCGGCTCATAAGCGCAGCAGCGGTAGCCGGGTCTCTCACTCAACTTCCTCATAAGGCGAACAATGGCCGACGATCTGAGATTTGGCGGGATGCTGTTCATTATCTTCATCGCGATCCTGCTCCTGATCATCATTACCCGCTTCGTTCCGATCGGGCTGTGGCTGCAGGCGCTGTTTTCCAACGTCCGGGTTCCGTTCAGCACCCTGTTCTTCATGCGTTTCCGCAGGGTGAATCCGGCGCGGATCGTCAACCCGCTGATCACCGCCACCAAGGCGGGGCTCCCCCTGCGGATCGACGCTCTGGAGGCCCACTTCCTCGCGGGCGGAAATGTGGAGCGCGTGGTCGCCGCGCTGATCGCGGCGGACAAAGCGAACATCGACCTGACGTTCCAACAGGCTACGGCGATCGATCTGGCGGGACGCGACGTGCTGGAGGCGGTCCAGACCTCGGTGAACCCGAAGGTGATCAACACGCCGCGCGTCGCCGCGATGGCGAAAGACGGCATCCAGTTGATCGCCGTGGCGCGCGTCACGGTGCGCGCGAACATCAACCGCCTGGTCGGCGGCGCGGGCGAGGACACGATCCTGGCGCGTGTGGGCGAGGGGATCGTCTCCACGATCGGCTCCAGCGCGGGCCACAAGGCGGTGCTGGAGAACCCGGACAGCATCTCGAAGTCGGTGCTCGCCAAAGGCCTGGATGCGGGCACCGCGTACGAGATCCTCTCTATCGACATCGCCGACGTGGACGTTGGCAAGAACATCGGCGCCGAGCTGCAGACTGACCAGGCCGAGGCGGACAAGCGGATCGCGCAGGCCAAAGCCGAGGAGCGCCGCGCCATGGCGGTCGCCGTCGAGCAGGAGAACCGCGCCCGCGTCGAGGAGATGCGCGCCAAAGTAGTGGAAGCGGAGGCCGAGATCCCGATGGCGATGGCCGATGCATTCCGCAGCGGCAACCTGGGGATCATGGATTACGCGCGTTACCGTAACCTGCAGAGCGACACCGCAATGCGGGATTCGATCGCCAAGCCGGACGGCGGCGGACGGGACGTCGGTCAGAACGGCGGCCGGTAGGAAGCGCTCATGCAGATCGATTGGGTTACCATCCTCCTGTTGTTCTTCTTCATCGTCCTCCCGCTTCTGCAGCAGTTCGTGGGGAAGCGGCAGCCGCCGCCGCTGGATGTACCCGAAGACGAGGCGGAATGGGAGATCGAGGCCGAGCGCCCACCGCGGGAGATCCGCCGCCGCGAGGTGGAGGAGTGGGCAGGCGAGTGGGAGGACGGCACCGTAGAGGAGCCGGCCGAAGCGCGGGAGCAGAACGCGTGGGAGGCGCTTGGCCTCGACGATCTCTTCCGGGAGCCGCAGGCGGAGCCGCGGCCGAAGTCAGGCCCGGCCCCCGGCCCCGAACCGCGGCCGGAGGCGTGGTCACGCCTGCCCGAGCCTTCCGCTCCGGCACCCGCTCCGCCGGTACCGGCTCGCGCCACACCTTCACCGCAGGTTTTCGCGGTACCGTCCCGGGAGGTGCTGAAGGTGGACCGGAAGACGGAGCGCAGGCGGGCCCACGACCGCTCTGCCGCACCCGCCGCTCCACCTCGTGCGGCGCCCAGCGCTGCCGTGTCTGCGGGGCTCCGCGATGCGCGGGCACTCCGCCACGCCTTCGTGCTGAGCGAAGTGCTCGGCCCACCGCGGGCGCTTCGCGATCTCGACAGCTCCAACACGTAGCGCTCCGCGGGTCCCGACACTCAGCAGGGCCCGGGGTGCGGCAAGCGGGCGCGAGAGGCTCGGACAGCTCTTCTATCCGCGCCTTGGCGAGCGCACCGGCTCGTGTCCGGCCAGGTGGTGGAGCAGGCGCTCCACCACCGGTCCGCGGCGCGCCAGCTCGGCCGCGGTGGTCTCTGCCGTTCTCGCCCTCCACACCGGCGGGATCACCAGTCTGCCGTGCGCATAGCTGTACATCAGCGCGACGCTCAACATGTCCAGCATCAGGTGCAGCTTCACTCCCGTAGGCGCGGGAGAGAGGGAGAACCCGAGCTTCCGCGCGGTGCGATCGCTGAAGAAGTACGATGTTCCCACGATCCGTGCGTCGGGCGCGACCCGCCCCTCCTCCACATCGCGGATCAACCCGAGAAGCCCGGCCAGATACTCGCGAAGGAGTACCCGGTGCGCCGGTGCGGGTACACCGCGCCTGTAGAGACGCAGGTAATCGAAGCTGGTCCCCCCGTGTAGTTCATATACCCCGTTCCGTGCCTCCGTCACGAAGAGGATCGGCGAGTAGTAGCGATACACACCCGCCAACTGCCAGAGCGGAGTCAGCGCGAACTGCACCGTGGGAACCACGATCGGGAGCAGGCCGAGCGTGAAGGGGAAGAAGGGTGGATAGAACAGCGGCAGCGATACAAGTCCGGCGCCGATCGTGAGCAGGACGGCTCCCCACCGGCGTGGCGGCTCGGGAGCACTGTGAGGACAGACTGTAGCGCCGGCTTCGCTCATCGACTCACCGATGTGGTGTTCTTTACAGGTGCGGAGTCAAGATCGCTGCAAGAGACGCGCTCGTACCCGCACCATGCAGAGATTTCGAGCGATGCGATGGGTCGGGCACCGAATGCCCGCATCGACTCGTCACACAGAAACCTTGCGCAAACTCCGTATTCGCTTCATTATTGTCGAACGTCTTCCGCGACTCCCGACCTGGTTTCCGCCGTGCCAGAGACAGAGTGCTCTTCTGTCCCACTCTCTGGCGAGATCCCCATGCGCCGCAAAATCGTGCTTCTTGTGGAGGACCAGGAGGACAGCCGGATCATCTATGGCACCATCCTGAAGCATTACGGCTACGGCATCCTCGAGGCCGCGGACGGCGATGTGGGGCTTCAGCTCGCGCGCGCACACATGCCGGACCTGATCCTGATGGATGTCGGGCTCCCCCATGTCGACGGCTGCGACGCTACGGCGTTCCTGAAGCAGGACGGGAGCACCTCGCACATCCCGATCGTCGCCCTCACCGCACATGGGTTGCACACCGACCGGGAGCGGGCGCGCCGCGCCGGGTTTGACGGTTACCTGGTGAAGCCGTGCATCCCGACCCGCGTCGTAGCGGAGGTGGAGCGCCTGATCGGGCCGTCAGTCGAGGACGCCGCATACAAATAGGAAGCATGGTTTGGAAGACGAAGCCAGCGGGGGCCACCGTGATCACATC
>JACDHR010000301.1 GCA_013820915.1 Gemmatimonadota bacterium | reverse complement strand
GGCTCGAAGTAGATGGAAACCTGACCGCGCTTCACGAGCCAGGCCGGTCGCAGCCGCTCTACGAGATCGAGGGCACTGAGGGAGCCGCCGACCGCCTGGATCTCCGCGCACGTCAGGCGGTTGGGATCCGACGACCTCCGCCGTTCCCGGGGTTGTTCCGCAGCGGGCGCTGAGGCTGCGCGCGGCGACGATGCAGAGCATCCCGCGACCAGGAGTATCGTCGCCGCGACCAGCACGCGGCCAGTAGTATGTAGCGGAGTGATTCGCATCGGGATCTGGGGATAACGGGGCGAAGGTCTGATCGGGTGACAATTGGCTCGCTGTGATTAAGTAGCCACCTGCTTTGCCGCCGTCGGTCTCCTACACCACGAATAGCGCAGGGGGTTCGAGAACCGCAGCACCGGGGAACGTAGGATGTGCTCGGTACCGAACCGAGGCGATCCCGGCAGCCATCCTCACCTCACCACCCCTCCCGCTCGACCCGCGCGCGCATGCGGTCCACATCCGCCTTCACCTCGACCATGAGCCGGTCGTAGCGGGGATCCCCGCGAAGAGAGTTCAACACGGGGTCGTGCGGGTTTTCGTTGTAGAAGCGCCAGCCCTGGCGCACGGCCTCCTGCAGCTCCCGGAGTGCACCCTCGCGATCTCCGCGCACCACCTGGATGCGGGCCGACTGCACATGGTCCTCCGGTCGCCGGGTGTGGCCGCGACGCCGCTTCTCGAAGCGACCGGAGGCCTCGTCGACGAGGTATTGGGCTTGCTCAATCTCGCCGGTCTGCCGAAGGATCCACGCAAGAGTTAGCCCGGCCTCCTCCTTCCACCAGTTCCAAGTCGACCCTGGCAATCCCCACTCGATGTAGCCTCGAGCCATCGGGAGATCTCCCAGTGCGGCCATGATGTGACCCGCCCAGAGCAATGCGGCCGGGCTCTCTCTTGCCGCCGCCAAGGTCCGCTGGATCTATAGAGCGGCGACCAGCCGAAGTTGTCGCGCAGCTCGCCGAAGACCTGCAGCAGCAGCCACGCGCCAGCCAGATAGGCGAGTGCCCACTGCACCAGCTTGCGCTCCCTCAAACGCTGCCAGATGCCCATCGCTTTCCTGCCCTGCACACTTGACGCCTCACTTCCTTTCCTCCATTTTGGAGGAAAACAGGAGGAATAAACATGGCTACGCTGAACATCAAGAACCTGCCGGACTCGCTGTACGGGAAGCTGAAGGAGCGGGCGGAGCGGGAGCACCGCTCAATCGCACAGCAGGTTACGCACATGCTCAAAGAGGCTCTGAGTGAGCCCGATTCCCTCTCGATTCTGGAGCTGCAGGGGCTGGGCAAGGAGGTATGGAAAGGTATTGACGCCGCCTCGTACGTGGAGGAGGAGCGGCGGACGTGGGACTGACGGACGCGCTCGGCGCCGGGTCCGTTGCCGTAGACACAGCGCTCTTCATCTACTTCATCGAGGAGGATCCGCGATTCCTCCAAACAATCCGGCCGCTCTTCATGCAGGCAGATCGTGGAGACCGGCAGATCGTCACGTCCGCGGTCACGCTTCTCGAGGTGCTCGTCTCCCCATACCGCGCGGGCAATCTCGCGCTTGCGGAGCGCTACGAGGCGCTGCTTACCCGAGGACGCGGCATCCGTCTGGTGGAGCTGGATCGAGCGCAGCTCCGGACTGCGGCGCAATTGCGGGCGCTCCATACTGGTCTGCGTACCCCGGATGCTCTGCAGCTCGGCGCGGCATTGACCGGTGGTTGCTCTGCCTTGATCACGAATGATCGCCGGATACCCGAGTTGCCGGGGCTCCGGATCATCCAGCTCTCCGAGCACACGTGAGCTCCGCAACCCGCGAATTGTGCGTCCTTCGCGGAGCACCAGGTTCCACTGGCATCGGGCAGCGAGGCTCGTGAGATTCACCCGCTCCTGGGCGTGCTGGCGAAGCGCGTTCACCACCCCTCCCGCTCCACTCGGGCGCGCATCCGGTCCACGTCCGCCTTCACCTCGGCCATGAGCCGGTCGTAGCGGGGATCTCCGCGAAGAGAGTTCAGCACGGGGTCGTGCGGGTTTTCGTTGTAGAAGCGCCAGCCCTGCCGAACGCCCTCCGCGAAGGCTTGCAGCGCGCCCCCTCACGATCGCCCTGCAGGACTCGGACTCTGGCGAGGTCTGCATAATCTTCCGGTCGCTTCGGCGAACTCCCCCACGTGCGTTCGAGCTGGCGGGCGGCCTCACGTGTGTGCTGTCGCGCCTGCTCGGTCTGGCCGGACCGCTGCAGCACCCAGGCAAGCCCAATCGTGCCCGAGGTCTTGAGCAAGAAGATTGCACCAGGCGTGCCCTGCTCGAAGTAGTGTCGTGCCGCCCGCAGATCACCCGTAGTCAGAGCATGCTGGCCCGCGAAGACCAATGCTGGCGGAGTGTTAGCCGTGGCCGTGAGCATGCGCTGGGCCTGCACCCTGGCTTCTTCGGGTTGGTCCTCCAGGAGGGCGGCTGTACTGAGGTTGGAGTACGCCTAGAAATACTCCGGCTGGAGGGCGATCGCCTTCTCCAGGAGTGGCCGTGCACGGGCCGGCATTCCCAGGTGGAGGTAGGTCCTGCCGGCGAGCCAAACGATATAGGCGTTCGTGGGGTCGGCCTCCAGCGCGGGCCACCACCACCGTGTGGCCTCGTCCAGGCGGCCGAAGCTATAGTGGTACACGTTGGCGAGGCCGCCGGAAAGATTCGAGTTGAGCTGGACGGCACGCCGATGCGCGTCGAGCGCCGCGTTCCGCTCTCCCGCCAGGTCGAGTGACCAGCCTAGCTCAGCATAGGCCGGGGCGAACTCCGGATCGAGCGCGATGGCACGGCGTGCCGCGACCGCGGCCGAATCCAGCCACATGCGATTCTGCGCATGATCCGACGCGTACCTGAGTCGAAACCGATTCGCCTCGGAGAGGACCGCAAAGGCATCCGGATATGCAGGATCAAGCTCCTGTGCCCTGCGAAGGAGGGAAAGTGCCGCCTCGCCGTCATGGGGGCTCGCACCCCTGAGATGTTCCCGTGCCCTCAGTACGTAGTCGTGCGCGGTCAAACTTGCCGTGGGGCGCCGCTCCAGCCGTGCCTGCTCACTGGGACTGGGCTCGGCCTGCAGCGCCCTGGCGATCTGCTGGGCGATCTCGCTCTGCACGGCAAAGATGTCCTGCAGGGGGCGGTCGTAGCGCTCCGCCCAGAGGTGCGCGTCCGTCTGTGCGTCGATCAGCTGCGCCGTGATCCGCACCCGATCTCCCGCCCGCTGGACGCTGCCCTCCAACACGTGTGCCACACCCAATTCAGCGGCAATCTGCCGCAGCGGCTTGGCCGTGCCCTTGTACTGCATCACGGAGGTGCGGCTGATCACCCGCAGATCCCGCACGTTGGCCAGCGTCATCAGAATTTCGTCCGTGATCCCATCCGCGAAGTACTCGTTCTCTTTGCTCTCGCTCAGATTGGCGAGGGGCAGCACAGCGATGGAGCGGCGATCCGCCTCGGTCGCGGGAGCTGTCGAAAACGGTTCGGCCGTTCCCACAGGACTCGCTTCGGCAGGCCCCGCATCCCGACTCACCCATGTGACCGCCACCCCCGCCAGCAGGAACAGTACGGCGAGCATCAGCAGCTCGGGGCCACTCGCCCGCTGCCGGCCCTTCTCACCATGGTACCAGGCAAGTACCAGCGCGGCAAAGAAGCCGATGGCCAGGACCACGGTGGCGGCACGGAAGAACGCGCGCGGCCAGTCGAAATTCTGGCCGAGCACGTCGAGCACCTGCAGCAGCAGCCAGGCGCCGGCCAGGTAGGCCAGCGCCCACTGCCCGAGCTTGCGCTCCTTCAGCCGATCAACGAGAGAGGTCATGGAGAGGGTGCACCCACAAGCTTAGCGCAGGGGAGCTAACGAAAGGAAACTACATTTCTACGTTACGGGGTACTTCAGCGGAAGTAAAGGATGATGTGAGGAGGACCGCCCGATAGCCTCAGCACCCGCATGCCGGTCGAGATCCAGATCCGGACGGGTGCTGAGGCTATCCCTTCGCCAGTCTACGCCTGCGCGTCCCTGGCGAAGGCTGCATCGAAGGCGACGCTGGAGGCGGGAAAATCCACGGACTTGATGGAGGCGCACGCCTCCTCGGCACCGTGCTCGCGGTCCATGCCGATGTCCTCCCACTCGATCGAGAGCGGACCCTGGTAGCCGATGCGGTTGAGCAGGCGGACGACCTCCTCGAAGTCGATGCTCCCCCGTCCAATGGAGCGGAACTCCCAGTACCGGTCCGGATGGCCGAAGGGCAGATGCCCGCCGAAGACGCCCGATGGCCGCGGCGTGCTCGACCACCAGACGTCCTTCATGTGCGTGTGGTAGATGCGGTCGGCGAAGCGCTCGATGAAGGCGAGGTAGTCCACCCCCTGGTAGCCAAAGTGGCTGGGGTCGTAGTTGAAGCCAAAGGCCTCGCGACGACCGAGAGCCTGCAGGGCGCGCTCGGCGGAGGAGATGTCGAAGGCGATCTCCGTCGGGTGCACCTCCAGGCCGAAGCGCACGCCCACCTCGTCGAAGACGTCGAGGATGGGGTTCCAGCGCGCGGCGAAGTCCTCGTAGCCGGCGGCGATCATCTCGTCGGGAACGGAGGGGAAGCTGTAGAGCAGGTGCCAGATCGAGGAGCCGGTGAAGCCGTTGACCACCTTGACACCGAGGCGTGCCGCGGCTCGGGCGGTGTTCCGCATCTCCTCGGCGGCGCGCTGCCGCACCCCCTCCGGGTCGCCATCTCCCCAAACGCGCGGGGGCAGGATGCTCTGGTGCCGCTCGTCGATCCGGTCGCACACCGCCTGGCCGACCAGATGGTTGCTGACGGCGAAGACCTGGAGGTCATAGCGGGCCAGCAGGTCGTGCCGCCCCTGGCAGTAGTCATCCTCCGACAGCGCCCGATCGACCTCGAAGTGGTCGCCCCAGCAGGCGAGCTCGAGACCGTCGAAGCCCCACTGGCTGGCCTTCTCGGCAAGGGTCTCCAGCGGCAGATCCGCCCACTGGCCGGTGAAAAGCGTTACGGGTCTGGACATCGTTCTCGTGCAAGAGGGTGAGCGAAGAAGTGCTGCCTCGGCGATCCGCTGGCCTCAGCCGCCGGGCGCGGTATACGCGGCGTCCACCCACTCCCGCCGCTCGCCGCTGCGCAGCG
>JACDHR010000300.1 GCA_013820915.1 Gemmatimonadota bacterium | reverse complement strand
TCGCGGACAAGGTCCCGGTGTCGGATCTCTGCGACGAGTACCGCCTCCAGCCGAGCCTCTTCTACCTCTGGCAGCGGCAGGCGCTCGAGAATCTCGGCGCGGCGCTCCAGGATGGCCGGAGCAAGCGGGGCCACGAGCGGGCGAGCGCCGGGGACCAGGAGCGGATCGCCGCCCTCGAGGCCAAGCTGGCGAAGAAGGACGCCATTATCGCCGGGGTGTCGGAGGAGTATCTCGATCTGAAAAAAAAACTTGGGGGGAGCTGAGGCAGCGATGGGTCCCCCCGGATCTCCGCGACGCGGTGGTCGATTTCGTGACGGCGTTCTCGGCGCGCACCGGGCTCTCGACGCGCTGGGTGCTGCGTGGCCTGGACATCCGGCCGGCGCAGTTCTATCGGTGGACCGCGCGGTACGGACGGGTCAACGCGCACAACGGGCAGGTCCCCCGCGATCACTGGCTCACGCCGGCGGAGCGGGAGGCGATCCTCGCCTACCACGCCTCGCATGCGCCCGAAGGCTATCGTCGCATGACGTTCATGATGCTCGACGCGGACCAAGTGGCGGTGAGTCCGGCGACGGTGTACCGCGTGCTCAAGGCGGCGGGCGTGCTCGATCGCTGGAACGGGACACCGTCCAGGAAGGGGACGGGCTTCGAGCAACCGCTCTCCGCCCACGAGCACTGGCACATCGACATCAGCTATCTCAACATCGCCGGCACGTTCTACTATCTCTGCTCGCTCCTGGACGGCGCGACCCGATTCCTCGTGCACTGGGAGCTGCGCGAACGCATGAAGACATCGGATGTCGAGACGGTGCTGCAACGGGCGCGCGAGCGATTCCCCGACGCGAAGCCGCGGATCATCTCGGACAACGGACCGCAGTTCATCGCGAAGGACTTCAAGGAGTTCATCCGCGTGGCCGGGATGACGCACGTCCGAACGTCCCCGTACTATCCGCAGTCGAACGGCAAGCTGGAACGCTGGCATCAGACGCTCAAGGTCACGACGATTCGCCCCAAGGCGCCAGGCTCGCTCGAGGAGGCGCGGACCATGGTCGCCGCCTTCGTCGCGTATTACAATCACGAGCGGTTGCACAGCGCGATCGGCTTCATCACCCCGACCGACATGCTGGCTGGCCGGGCCGAGGGGATCTGGGCCGCACGCGATCAGAAGCTCGAAGCGGCGCGTGCACGACGCCGCCTGCAGCGGCAGGACCCTTCACCCGAGCGTCATCCGGCGCTCGCCGCAGTGCATTGAATACCCACCCCACGAGTCACATTACCGCTGAACCGGGACAGTGGACTCAGGGCCTGCTACGCTCCTGTATGGCATTTCCACTATCTTCTATCGCTTCTCGGAAAATCGACCATAATGCTCGACTCCGCCGCCGGTGTCGGTTTCGACCGCATGAAGGAAGCTACTTCAAAGGACCTGTTCATGAAGTTTGGGAAGTCACTTTTGGCGTGCTTGAGCGCGGCCATGCTAAGCGCGTGCGCTGCGCTAACCATCTCGCAGGCCACGCCTCAGGCGGCGAGCCCCGCAGTCCAGGCCGCGGACGCGGTCTTCGTTATGCGTTATCAGGGAGTGCCGGTTTCCGTAGAAACCTACGCGCGCGGCCGCGGGAGGGCGGCGGGAACCGTCGCCATAAACGAGGCGCTGGAAGTTTCCTACGAGATGGATTTGACGGAGAGGCAGAACGCATCGCGGGTCACTTGGGTGGCCCAGCGGCCCGATCGTCCCCTGAGCTCCAAAACGACTTTTACAATGCAGCTCGCTGCGACTCCTGGAGCGCCACCTCCGGAGAGTGCGGCTTCGAATGCCCCGAAGCAAGCGGCGGTTCCTTACCTCGACTCCAGCGTTGGATTGGTAGAACAGCTGGTGCGCCACGCTAGGGCAGTGGGCGGATCTCGCGTGGAGGTACCTGTTTATAGGCTCATCGATGGGCGCGTGCTGTCTGCGGTTGTGACGTTTCCCGGCGAAAACTCCGCTTTCGCGGACGTGGGAGGAAAGGTCTGGCGGTTGATAATTGATGCCGAAGGTCGTGTGCAGTCCGGTCAGTTGACGGAGTACGGCCTGACGATCGAAAGGAGAGCTTCAGTCCCGTTGGATGTGCGGCCGATCTGGGCCCCTAATGAGACGCCGCAAGGTGCTTCATATTCCGCTATGGAAGTGAAGGTTCCTACGCCGGAAGGGCATGTACTTGCGGGTACCCTTACGCTCCCTAATCGGCGCAACGGCAAGGTGCCTGCTGTCCTCCTCATCACCGGGTCCGGAAAAAATAGTCGCAATCAGGGTTCTCCACCGTCGATGCCGTTCCGTCAAATCGCGGACGTTCTCACAAGTCGCGGAATAGCGGTATTGCGAGTGGATGATCGAGGAGTTGGCTCTTCCACCGGAGATGCAGAGAGTTCGACCACGCAGGACGAAGCACGAGATATTCAGGCGGCCGTTTCCTATATCAGATCACATCCGGCCGTAGATCCTGATCGAGTTGGTCTGGTTGGGTGGAGCGAAGGCGGGTTCATTGCGCCAATGGTGGCGGCGGCAGATCCATCGATTCGAGCGGTGGCTTTGATGAACGGGGGGCTCTCTGGACAGGAAGCGGCCGAGTTCCAGATCCGCTACGCCGTTGAGCAGGATTCAAGTATCCCGCCGGAGAAGAAAGAGGAGGCGATCGCCTCGACCCTTCGCGCTCAGCAGAATCATACGCGAGCAGCTTCGATCATGGGGCTGGACGTGTCGGATCTGGCGAGACAGCTTAGACAGCCGGTCTTGCTGTTAAACGGCTCAAATGATCGGCACGTGCCACCCTGGAGCGCAGCGCGGTACGTGGCGCTGATCCGCGAAGGAGGCAACCAGGACGTCAGCTCACATCTTTATCTTGGGCTGAACCACGTAATGTTGCCAGATCCCGACGGTCGGGTTGGAGGCTTCGCCTTCCTCCCTTCGATGACAGTGCCGCAGGATGTGCTGGATACGCTTGCAGGCTGGTTAACGAACCGGCTTACGAAGTAGCACGCGAGCCGTTCTGCCCTACATTCTGCCCTAAGTTTGTGGCTGCTGGGCTTCTCGTTGGCGAGTCTTTGGCATTCAAAGCCAGGAATGGCTTCCGTGAGTTTGAGATCATGAAAACTGCATCGGAGGTGATATGCGTTTTGCCATAGCGGTGCTGCTTTTCGTATGCTTCATTGGCTCCGCAGAAGCCGGTGTACCTGCGCGCGCGCGATTATCCGAAGATATCAGGCCAGTGGCCTATCGGGTCGATCTTGCAATCGTCCCGGATCAGGCGCGCTTCAGCGGGCATGTTGAGATCGATATCGAATTAAAGGATCCATCAAGGACCGTCCATCTCCATGGTCGCGGGCTAAACGTACGGTCGGTAGTCGCAGAGCTGGGCAAAACCCGGATGACGGGGCGCTGGACTCAGGTTGACCCCCTGGGTGACGCAATGGTCACTTTCCCTTCGGCCTTACCAAAGGGGAAGGCGCGGCTGGTGTTCGATTATGACGCTCCATTCGCGGAGGGTCCTGCGGGACTCTATCGCGTCAAGGTCGGGAATGACTGGTATGCCTGGACTCAGTTTCAGGCCATCGATGCCCGCGCTGCATTTCCAAGCTTTGACCAACCCGGTTTCAAAACACCGTATACCGTGTCGTTAGCCATCCCCGCCGGCCAGTCGGCGATCAGCAACGCTCGCGAGACGTCGGTAGAAAAACACGGGCCGCTGGTTCGACATCGCTTCGCGACTACGAAGCCTTTACCTACTTACCTTGTGGCCTTTGCAGTTGGCCCCTTCGACGTGATCGAGGGAACCGTTGCGCCCACTCCTCAGCGGAAGCGGCCACTGCCTTTGCGCATCGTCGCCACCAAGGGTCAAACGCAGAAACTGAGATACGCGTTGGCTGAGACGCCTCGAATCCTGACGCTCTTGGAGGATTACTTCGACACGCCATTTCCGTTCGACAAGCTCGACCAGATAGCCTCGCCAGTCATGGGCGGCGCCATGGAGAACGCCGGCGCTCCGATCTATGACGACGGCATACTCTGTCCCGCCTCAGTTGAAATGTGACTCCCCACGGCTCCATACTGTGGAGCATGGAGGAGTTCATGAAGCGACCCAACGGTACGGCCGAGTCCAAGCGTAGGCAATTCACGGCAGAGGACAAGGCGACGATCCTGCGACGCCATCTCGCGGACAAGGTCCCGGTGTCGGATCTCTGCGACGAGTACCGCCTCCAGCCGAGCCTCTTCTACCTCTGGCAGCGGCAGGCGCTCGAGAATCTCGGCGCGGCGCTCCAGGATGGCCGGAGCAAGCGCGGTCACGAGCGGGCGAGCACCGGGGACCAGGAGCGGATCGCCGCCCTCGAGGCCAAGCTGGCGAAGAAGGACGCCATCATCGCCGGGGTGTCGGAGGAGTATCTCGATCTGAAAAAACAACTTGGGGGGAGCTGAGGCAGCGATGGGTCCCCCGGATCTCCGCGACGCGGTGGTCGATTTCGTGACGGCGTTCTCGGCGTGCACCGGGCTCTCGACGCGCTGGGTGCTGCGTGGCCTGGACATCCGGCCGGCGCAGTTCTATCGGTGGACGGCACGTTACGGGCGGGTCAACGCGCACAACGGGCAGGTCCCCCGCGATCACTGGCTCACGCCGGCGGAGCGCCAGGCCATCCTCGGCTACCACGACACGCATGCGCCCGAAGGGTATCGTCGAATGACGTTCATGATGCTCGATGCCGACCAGGTGGCGGTGAGTCCGGCGACGGTGTACCGCGTGCTCAAGGCGGCGGGCGTCCTCGATCGCTGGAAGGGCACGCCGTCGAAGAAAGGCACGGGCTTCGAGCAACCGCGGGCCCCGCACGAGCACTGGCACATCGACATCAGCTATCTCAACATCGCGGGCACATTCTACTACCTCTGTTCGATTCTCGACGGCGCGACGCGATTCCTCGTGCATTGGGAGCTGCGCGACCGGATGACGACGGCGGACGTCGAGACGGTGCTGCAACGTGCGCGGGAACAATACCCCAGCGCGGCGCCACGAATCATTTCGGACAACGGCCCGCAGTTCATCGCGAAGGACTTCAAGGAGTTCATCCGCGTGGCCGGGATGACGCACGTCCGAACGTCCCCGTACTATCCGCAGTCGAACGGCAAGCTGGAACGCTGG